>JALSPW010000028.1 GCA_026985735.1 Saprospiraceae bacterium | reverse complement strand
AATAAGACAACCGGATATTTAAAACAAGAATTGAATCTCAACTCGGAACATTCGGTAATGGAAGAAACTCTAAGCGCTTTTGACGAAATCAATCAAATGGAAAATGAACTTCGTCAGATTGAAAATGAACTGGCTAGTAGAGAAGACTTTCATTCAAACTCATATTTACAATTAGTTGAAAAAATGACAACTTTAAATGACATCATAAAACATCATGATGCAGGTAGTTTAAAAGGCAATATAGAAAAAGTACTTAAAGGTCTGGGATTTGAAAATAAAGATTTTGACAGAAAAATTAAAGAATTTAGCGGTGGTTGGCAAATTAGAGTAGAACTTGCAAAATTACTCCTTAGACAACCTGACTATATCATGCTGGATGAACCTACAAACCATCTGGATATCGAAGCTATTATATGGCTTGAAGAATACTTAAAATCATATCCCGGTGCTGTCCTCTTGATATCTCACGATCAAAGATTCCTTGATAATGTAACTAAAAGAACTATAGAAATAGAAAATGCTAAAGTTTATGATTATCCGGCTCCTTATACCAAATTTGTAGAACTAAGAAAAGAACGAAGAGAAAAACTTATTTCTGCTTATACAAATCAACAAGCGGTAATAAAACAAAAAGAAAGAACCATCGAAAGATTCATGGCTAAAGCTACTAAAACCAAGCTTGCTCAGTCAATGCAAAAACAACTTGACAAAATGGAAAAAATCGAAATTGATGAATTTGATACAAAAACGATGAAATTGATTTTTCCAGCTGCTGACAGATCTGGCAGAATAGTAGTAAAAGCAGAAAAACTGAGCAAATCCTATGGCGATAATACCGTATTAAAAGATATCGATCTGACTCTGGAAAGAGGAGAAAAAATATCATTTGTGGGTCAAAACGGACAAGGCAAAACTACGCTGGCCAAACTAATCGTCAACAAACTTAATTATGAAAGCGGTAAATTGACAATAGGCCATAATGTCAAAATAGGCTATTATGCGCAAAATCAATCCGACCTCCTGGATACTAAGTTAACCGTCCTGGAAACAATGGAAAATAATGCAACTGAAAAAACAAGACCCAATATCAGAAAGCTACTTGGTGCATTCCTGTTTAGTGGTGAAGATGTTGAAAAAAAAGTTATTGTACTAAGTGGTGGCGAAAAAGCAAGACTTGCTATTGCGGTCATGCTCCTTCGTCCATTTAATTTTCTTGTTTTGGACGAACCTACAAATCATCTCGATATCCTATCAAAAAATGTACTTAAACAAGCATTGACAAATTATGACGGCTCTATGATAATCGTATCTCATGACAGGGAATTCCTCAGTAATCTTACTGATAAAACAATTGAATTCAGAGACCACAAACTAAAAACATACTTAGGTGACATTAATTATTTTTTAGAAAAAAGGCAAATCGATGATATTAGAAATATTGAATTAAGAGATTCAAACAAAACAACCAAAAGTAATGAAAATCAAATAAACAAACTAAGTTACGAAGAAAGAAAATCCATCCAAAGAGAACTGAAAAAAGTAGAAAGAAAAATAGAAAAAATCGAAAAAGAAATCCACGATTTGGAAAAACAGATGCTTGATCCGGGGTTTCATACCAGACCGGATGCTTCTGAAAAATTTAAGGAACATACAAACAAAAAACAAGATTTGGATTCAGCTATGGAAGAATGGGAGATAATACAAGAAAAAGTAGAGAATTTATAATATCGCTGCTATCGCTATTTTACGATAAACTCTATCGTAATTGTTCCGCATTGCTTTGCATTATTCGAAGGTGTAAACCGGTATTTCTTTGCATTTCTTACAGCTATCTCTATCAATTCGGAATCAGTCGTGGTAGAACCTCGTTGGGTGTATCTTGTTGATATCACATTGCCCTGAGCATTTATACAAACTTTCACAACAACTATGCCTGATTTTTGTGAAGAATCCTCAAAAACCGGTTCATATAAAATACCTCTTGAATCCAAGCCCTCCCCTATTTTGCCCTTACCTCTGGTAATCCCCTCAAGTATCTCTGCATCATTGGAACCCAATGGATCACCTTGAATTCCTTTTTTTATTTTTTTTGTTCCCTTTGATTTAAACAATTTACTAAATTCCTCTTTAGCGTCATCAATATTTTTTTCAGGAACTGTTTCTTCCGGTTTTTGAGTACTTTTTTTTGATTCCGGTATTATTTCACTCTCTTCCTCTTTTATGGATTTTTCAATTTCAACTTGTTTATCCTTTACTTTTTTCTCTAATCTTTCTTTTTGTTTATCATCAAACCGTCCGTTTTTTATGCTTTCATCATTATCACCCGCACTTTCTTGTGTATCACCAAACATTACTAGTATTCCTTCTTTTCCGGGAGGAGGAAAATTATATTTTAAAGATGAGAAAAATAAAACTAAAAAGATTAATATAGCATGTACTACAATGCTAATCAACAAACTTATATTTCTAATGGAATGATCAGTTTCAATATCCTTAACAGACATGATATTTGATTTTTCTTATAGCCATCACTTTGGTTTAGTCATAATAGCATCAATACCCAAGCGATATGCAATATCCATCACAGCAACAACATTTTCATTTGCCGTATTGGCATCGGGACTGATTATGATACTTACTTTACCGTTTTTACGTTTTTGCTTCAACTTTTTCAATCCTTTTTCCAATGCGATTAAACTTACCCTTTTTTTATTCACAAAATATTTTCCATCTTTAGAAATTGTAATTTGATAAGGTTTTGACTTGGGTACTGCCTGAGTTCGCGATTTACCGGGCAATTTCAAATTCAAAGCATTTGGAATCACCATTGAAGATGTCAACATAAAAAATATCAGTAATAGAAAAATTATATCCGTTAATGATGACATATTAAATTCTGCACTTACTTTTGTATTTTTCTTAAGACCCATTATGATTTTTTTGGTTGTGTGGCAATAATAGCTCTCATTTTATTTCTGTTTGCAATTTCCATAATTTCATATATCTTTTTCCAGGGCACACCTTTTTCTGCGACTATAGTTAAAGTAGCTTTCCCCTTTTCCTCCTTTTTCATTTTTTTTAACTCCTGCCTTACTTTACCATTTATTGCATTCTTTGCAGTTTTTCTTCCATTAAACATATAGGTATTATCTCTCTTCAGAGTAACAGCCATATTTGTTGGAGCAACAGTGCGGGAATTGGATTCCGGTATTTCAAAATTAATCTGCACCATTGAAGAAGTCAGCATGAAAAATATCAATAACAGAAAAATTATATCCGTTAATGATGACATACTGAATTCTGCACTGGTTTTATTTCTTTTCTTTAATCCCACTTTAATTTATTTTTTTGTTAAGCAGTTGGCTCTTGCAACAAATCCATAAACTCTACACTGGTTTGCTCCATTTTGAAAACCACTTTATCTACAAGCGACACTAAATAATTGTAACCTACAAATGCAAAAATACCAATAGCCAGACCAAATGCAGTTGTTATCAATGCCTGATAAATGCCTCCTGCCAAAGCATCCGGAGTAACATTTTGTTCCGTAGCCATAGTATAAAATGCCATAATCATACCGGTCACCGTACCGAAAAAACCAATCATAGGCGCTGCTCCTGCAATTGAAGCCAGGGTAGAAAGATTTTTTTCCAATTTATACAATTCCAGATTTCCCACATTTTCAATAGCAGCATCAATATCTCTCAATGGTTTACCAATTCTTTTTAAGCCCTTCAAAATCATTTTGGACATTGGGCTATCATTTGTTTGACACATTGCAGCAGCACCTTCTATATTTCCGGCAGCAACAGCAGTCTTAATATTATTAAAAAAGCTCTGATCTACTTTACCGGCTTTTTTTATTGTCATTACTCTTTCAATAAAAATATATAAAGCTATGACGGATAAGATCAATAAAATACCGACAATAGCAACCCCCATAGGTCCACCTTTCATTATCAAATCAAGAACACTTTGTTTTACCTCTTCTGATTCTTGTACTTGTGGAACTAAAAAAAACATTAATTGATACATAGTTTAATTTTTGTGATATGAGACTAACGTCATTTATTAAAATAAAATTATAAAGAAATGCAAAATTAAACAAATAATGAAAAAATATTAAACTTTATTATAATTTGTTATGCTAAATTGTAAAGATTTTCATCAAATAATCATTTTTTCATTTTTATATAGTTGAAAATACAAAAATTATTAGACCTTTGCAGCCATTTTTAAAATTTAGAATATAAATCAAATAATGCAATCAATAAGAAACGTAGCGATAATAGCCCATGTTGATCATGGGAAAACAACATTAGTAGATAAAATAATTCACGAAAGTAAATTAATTGACGAAAGAAAGGAAACCAAAGATTTAATTTTAGATAGCAACGATCTTGAAAAGGAAAGAGGAATTACCATTCTTTCAAAAAATGTTTCAGTTAAATATAAAGATGTAAAAATTAATTTAATAGATACTCCGGGACACGCTGATTTTGGAGGTGAAGTCGAAAGAGTACTGAAAATGGCTGATGGGGTATTGCTATTGGTCGATGCATTTGAAGGCCCGATGCCACAAACCAGATTTGTTTTGGGCAAAGCTTTGGAATTGGGTTTAAAACCAATTGTCGTTGTAAATAAAGTTGATAAAGACAATTGCAAACCGGATGAAGTCAATGAAGATGTTTTTGATCTGATGTACAATTTGGATGCAAGTGAAGATCAGTTGGACTATGTTACTATTTTCGGTTCTTCCAAACAAGGTTGGATGAGTGATGATTGGAGAAAACCAACAGACAATGTCAGAATACTTTTAGATACAATAATCGAACAAATTCCGGAACCTCCTGCAAGAGAAGGTGGATTGCAAATGCAGATAACTTCACTTGACTATTCCAATTTTGTTGGTCGAATCGCCATAGGCAGAGTATATAGAGGAACTATAAAAGAAGGGCAGGATTTCCTTTTATTTCAAAAAAACGGTAAAACAAAAAAAGTCAGAATAAAAGAACTTCATACCTTTGAAGGATTAGGAAGAGAAAGAGCCAAGGAAGTTAAATGTGGTGATATTTGCGCAGTAGTAGGCTTGGATGATTTTGAGATTGGTGATACTATTTGCGATATTCAAAATCCAATGCCAATGCGTAGAATTGCTGTTGATGAACCGACAATGAGTATGGTATTCACAATCAACACGTCTCCGTTTTTCGGAAAAGAAGGGAAATATGTAACATCCAGACACCTCAGAGAAAGACTTTATATTGAAACAAAAAAGAATTTGGCGCTTAGAGTTGAAGAAACAGAAAGGGAAGATACTTTTAGAGTCTATGGAAGAGGGGTTATGCATTTGTCCGTCCTGATAGAAACAATGAGAAGGGAAGGATATGAATTTCAAGTAGGAAAACCCCATGTTCTTTTCAAAGAAGAAAACGGAAAAAAATACGAACCATACGAAGTATTAGTTGTTGATTTACCTGAAAACTATTCGGGAAAAGTAATTGAAATCACCACCATGCGTAAAGGGGAACTCAAAGTTATGAGTCCTAAAGGAGATTTGCAACATCTTGAATTTGAAATACCATCAAGAGGAATTATCGGGTTAAGAAATAAGATACTTACTTTAACCGGAGGAACTGCCGTTATGAATCATAGTTTTTTAAAATTCGATGTATTCAAAGAAGGCATTCCCGATAGAAACAAAGGATCACTGGTTTCAATTAATGAGGGACAAGCTCTTGCTTTTGCTCTCGATAGATTGCAAGACAGAGGAAAATTCTTCATTGCTCCCGGCGATAAAGTATATATAGGTATGGTCGTAGGTGAATACACTAGAGATATGGATCTTGGTGTAAATGTAACCAGAGCAAAAAAACTAACAAATATGAGAGCTTCCGGTACAGATGAAAATGTAAAAATAGCTCCTAAAATTGTTTTCTCCCTCGAAGAGTCACTGGAATATATTAAGGAGGATGAATATTTGGAAGTTACTCCGGAAAGTCTCCGAATGAGAAAAATCAGTTTTAAACCTTAATTCTTAATTCAAAACAAATTATCCGACGAAAAATAAGATGTCCCCAAATTAGTAAATTAGTGCTTTGTAATCAGTAGTTGAAATCTGAATTAAATTATACTTTTATATTTTGTCTTTATCTTTTGATTTGTCATGAAAATTTATGAATAATCCGGATTAATAATAACAAAGAATTTTATACATGCCTACCGGAACATAATAGCTTTGACAGGATCTATTTTTGATACAAGGTAACTTGGAATAATCAAACTTAAAAAAGTCAATATCAATGTTCCTATATTGATAAGAGCCCACATTACCCAATCAAAATAGATAGGTGCCTGAGATAAATAATAACTGGTTTCATCCAGTTTTATAATACCATAATGCTTTTGTAATAAACTAAAACCAATTCCCAAAATATTACCGAATAACAATCCGAAGATTATAATATATGTAGCATGAAACAAAAATATTTTTCTCATACTCCAGGTAGTAGCCCCCATGGCCCTGAGAATACCAATCATATTGGTCCTTTCCAATATCAAAATCAACAATGATGTTATCATATTGATTATAGACACTATTAGCATCAAAATAAGTATTACTTCTTCATTTATATTCTGAAGTTGTAACCATTCAAAAATAGCCGGAAATTTTTGTTTAATAGTCATTGAATATATATCCGAAGGCAATACTTCAACATAAATATATTCATTCAGGACATCCAAATCTCCAATATCATCGACAAAAACCTCCATCCCTCCGATTTCATCTTTATTCCAAGCCAATATTTTTCTTAATAGTCTAATATCAATAAACGCCAATTTCTTATCGTATTCTGCAAGTCCCGTATTATAAATTCCGGAAATTACAAGACGTTTTCTGATAGGACTATTTTCAATAAAAAAATTAGCTATTACCTTATTACCTACTTTTAAATTTAATCTGTTGGCAGTAAATTTAGATATTACGATTTTTTCACTCACAGAATCTTTGCCAAAATCAGGAAACTCCCCCTGCAGAAGATATTTTTCCATATTTCCACGATAAAAATCTCTCCCTATTCCTTTTAATACCAATCCTTCATAATCCGTCTTGGTCTTCAATATCGCAGGGAATAGAATATATTTTTGAACATGTTTAATCCCTCCTTTCGTTAATCTTGTTACATTATCCAATGTTTTATATTCTATCTGACCTATAGATTTCAATTTATCCAGATAATCATAATAATCTTTCATCGGAGTGATACTTATTTCCCTTGTAGATTGACCTGCGTATATATCAATATGCCCCCAAAAACCAAACACTTTTTCAGATATACCAACCTGAAAACCTCTAATCATAAAAACCGATATAATCATAACGGCAGTACTTAAAGCAACTGCGATTATTGCAATTTTAATAATAGAAGAAGAAAAAGTACTTTTCTTACTAAATGCAAGTCTCTTTGCTATGAAAAATGAAAAATCCATATTAAAAGCGAAGATACATTTTTAAATATAACTTTTTATAGATAGACACTAATTAATTTATTATTAAAAATATTTTTGGTTTATTGCAACGTTTAACTTATCTTTGTCGTATTATATTTGACGATGTATTATAAATTGTCATACTTTTGTATTTATTATTATTAAAAATTTAAAAAGTCAAACTTATGAAAAAACATTTCACAAAATTATTATTTACCTTTTTAACCATAGTTCTAATTGGACAGGCAGGTATTTCTCAAACGTATATCTGGGGAGGACCCGGAGATAAAAATAGCGAATTTGACGGTGGGTTAAATGATTGGACTGTTACCGCTACACCGGATAGTGCATTATGGGTATGGGAAGCTGATGGTGCAGCAGACAGAGGTGCTTATTACGGTACTAGCGGTCCTATACAATCACCTTCAGTCTCTAATGGTGCTGCTGTATTTGATTCGGATTTTTATGACAATGCCGGAATTCAGGGTAACGTTGGTAATGGAATTGCCCCCACTCCACAAACAGGAGAATTGATTTCTCCCGAGTTTTCTTGCGAAGGACATACTTCAGTATGGATTCAATTCAATCAATATTTTAGGAATTATCAATCAACAACGACTTATGCTGTTTCTATAGACGGTGGAGAAACCTGGATTGATGGACATCCTTTCAATACGGATATCGCTTTAAATGCAGCAACTGATGATTCTTCCGTAAAACTGATAAATATTTCAGATATTGCAGCTAATCAACCTAATGTAAAAATTAAATTTATTTTTAATGCAAATTATTATTTCTGGATAATCGATGATGTATATATTATTGATAGTCCTCCGGCTGATCCGCAAATCGCAGGAACTTGGTATCCACCAAACAGATTTAATACTCCACAAAGCCAAATAGCTAATGACTCCATGTATTTTATTATGGACGTTATTAACAGAGGAGGAGCTGATGTTGCTGAGATGGGTGCTAAAGTAAGGATATTAAATTTGAGTACCGATGTAAATTATTTCGAAGATAGTACCACTGTTGCTTTAGCAGCCGGCGACACTATCCAGATTTCTTTCACCTCATTTATGCCTACATCTGAAATGGATACGGGTTTATATGCTGCAGTTTATGATATTTTTGCTGCTGATGCTGCTTCTCAAGATGGTAAAAGACATATTCAATATTTCAGAGTAAATGGAGATACTCCTATCGGTGGAGAAGATGGATTCTGGACTTATTCAAATATGTACACTGTTTCCGATGCTAATGCCACAGGTGGTGTATCATTCCAAGGAAGTGGTGCAGCAGGTCCTGTTAATGATGTATATAACATTAACTATTATAAAATGGCTGACTGGGTTGAAAATGATAATGTATATTTCAGAGCAACTGAAGCTAATCTTGCCATTTCAATGTCAGGATCGGGTCCTATTTCATATCCTGTTAATGTTTTTATGTTTGAAGTTGCAGATACCGTAGATAACCAATTATTTAATTGGAATTTTATCGATGGAATAATCGTTGACGGAAATGAAAGTACTCAACTTACTTATGTTGGTTATGCTGCAGAAAATATTGAAAATGTAAATAATTATGACTTAGTAACAGTTCCGCTTACATCATCTGATGATGAAGATGACTATGTTGAATTGCATCCTAATAAAAAATATTTTCTTGCCGCTTTATGGCCAAAAGGAACAAGATATTTTGCTGCTTATGACAATAGTTTTCAAGGTTATTCAAGATTTTACTTCGACCAAAGATTATCACTTGTTTATTTGGATGATGGTTCAGGAGCAAGATTCTATACTTTAGGAGGAGATTATGGTGCATGGCAACAAGGTCTTATTCTTAAGTTCGGTAAAGCTTTTGATGCAACAGATGATGAACTTCTTCCTGACAACACTGTTACCATAATTCAAAATCCGGCGGACACCGAACTTGGTGTGAATATAAATTTTGACAATACCATTGAAAAAGCAACTATGGTTGTTCATAATATTAATGGTGATGTTATCGATATGAAAACCGTTAAAAATATTCAAAAAGGTTCATATAAATTCTATACAGGAAAGATTCCTGCCGGAACTTATATTTTCACATTGTTTACAAAAGATAAATTGACATCAAAGAAATTTGTAGTTCAACATTAAAAAATAGTTTTTCATAATAAAAGGGAAGTCCGGTCTATAGGCCGGGCTTTTTATTTATTATAAATTTAGGTATGATTATTGAAATTCAATCTCTAACCCATCATAAGCAAACATAACATTATCGGGAATCAAAGAAAACAGTTTTTGATAAGGAGGAAATTTATGACTAAGATGTGTTAAAAAAGCTTTTTCCGGTTTTATTATTTTTATAAAATCCAAAGCATCCTCAAGATCAAAATGCACTTTATGCTTAAAAGAAGGCCGCAATGCATTTATCACAAGATATTTAGTGCCTTTAATCAAATCAATTTGTTCCTGTGCTATATACTTTGCATCTGTAATATAAGTAAAATCCCCTATTCTATATCCAAAAACGGACATATCTCCATGAAATACTTCAATCGGCAATATATTCATTTCCTTGTAACCAAACATTGTATTTCTCTCAACTTCTATCAATCTGAATTTAGGAGCTCCCGGATATGGCCTTTTTTCAAATGAATAATAAAACCTGTTTTTTACATCCGTCAATGTTTCTTTATTACCGTAAATTGACATATTCTCTTTTTGATGATAATTGAATGGTCTGACATCGTCAAGTCCTCCAATATGGTCATTGTGCTTATGAGTCAGTAAAATAAAATCAATCTTATCAATGTTATTCATCAATACCTGCTGACGAAAATCAGGACCACAATCTATTACAAATTTATAATCATCGTATTCTATATACACCGAACTGCGCAATCTTTTATCACGGGGATCCAATGAACTACAAGTTTCACAATTACATGTAGGAACAGGTACTCCTAATGATGGTCCGGTTCCTAAAAATATCAATTTCACTCTTCTTCGTTTTTATATTTATGATTCAAAATCAGACCACTTTTTATCAAATCACGATAAAATAACTTTGATTTTTTAGATAAAATATAACTATCGATATTTATTCTATCCATTAATTCCAGGATTGTATTTATTCTGGATTCCGTATCAAAAAACTTGTTAATGATAATTATTTTCTTTTCTTTGACCAATGCGTACCCCGAAATAAAATTACCCTTTTCAAATCTGGTAATATATCCCGATTCATCCAAAATTTCCAATAATTTATTCAATGTGGTTTTAGTAAATTTTATCATAATCGTTTAAATAATCAAACAAAATTAACACATTTAATAAAAAACTATAATATTATTATCTCAAACTTTGTTATTATTTAGTAAATTTACGCTGTAATAAAATATTACTATGAACAAAACAAAGTTATTTCTTATTTTTTTAATATTTTTTAGTTCAATAAACATTATTCCTGCGCAAAAATTTGGAGGTACTATGATATTGGGTTTTAATGCCTCTCAAATAGATGGAGACAGACTTGCCGGATATGACAAACTGGGAATAAACGCAGGAATCGGACTTAATTATAACCTAAAAGAACCATGGCAGTTAAATATTGACTTTTTATTTAGTCAAAGGGGGAGCAGGTCAAGTTTTATTAAAAACAAATATGAACCTATAAGAAAAATAACCTTAAATTATCTTGAATTACCTGTTTATATATCATACAGGGATTGGTTTTTAAACAAAGAACAATATTATAAAATACAGGGATATGCAGGACTTTCAGCCGGAAGATTATTTAGTGTAAAAAACAGTTTAAACGATTCTGATTTTGACGAAAAAAACTTCATTAAAAATGACCTTAGTTACTTAATCGGAGCAAAATTTTATTTCAATAAGCATATCGCTATTTCAAGTAGATATACCAGATCTCTATTCAGAATGTACCGACATCCAGATGATGGAAGCAAAAGTCTGCTTGGTTATTTTCTGAATTTCGGTTTTATTTATAAATTATTATAAAAATATTGACATGAAAAAATATTTATTATTAGGAATTACAATTATCTTTTTATTCAGCTGCAATCAGAAAAAAAAGGAAATTAAACAATCGGATATAAAAGAATTGTCCGCATATCAACCTGCTGTAAAAAACATGGATAAACTACTCAGCAAATATACGGAATTCGAACTAAAAACAGACATCAGCAAGTTTTCATCCGATGAAAAACTATTGTTAAAACATCTTATAAATGTTGCTAAGGTAATGGATAAACTATTTTGGGAAGAAGCATATGGGCAAAAAGATGAATTATTAAGTAAAATAAATGACCCAAAACTAAAACGTTATGCTATTATTAATTATGGCCCCTGGGATAGATTGGATGGAAACAAACCTTTTATCAAGGGATTCGGACCAAAACCGTTAGGAGCAAATTTCTATCCTGAAGATATGACCAAAGAAGAATTTGAAAAAGCAAATATTCCGGATAAGGAAAGTCTCTATACTATGATTAGACGCGATAATAACGGTAAATTACGTTCTATCCCTTATCATAACTATTTTAAGAGAGATATCCATTATGCAGCCGACTTACTTATGACCTCAAGTGATCTGGCTACTGATCCAGATTTTAAAAATTATCTAAGACTAAGAGCAAAAGCATTGAAAACCGATGAATATCAATTGAGTGATTTAGCATGGCTGGATATGAAAAACAATAAATTCGATTTTGTTGTAGGACCTATTGAAAGTTACGAGGATCAATTGTTCGGCTATAAAGCATCTCATGAAGCTTATGTTCTGGTCAAAGATATGGAATGGAGTGAAAAACTGAAAAAATTTGCAAAGTTTTTACCTGAATTACAGAAAGGATTGCCTGTTGAAGCAAAATATAAAACCGAGAAACCGGGAAGGGATGTTGAGTTAAACGCTTATGATGTGATATACTATGCCGGTGATTGTAATGCCGGAAGCAAAACAATTGCAATTAACCTGCCAAATGATGAAGAAGTACAATTACAAAAAGGAACCCGAAGACTACAATTAAAAAATGCTATGAAGGCAAAATTTGAAAAAATATTGCTTCCCATTGCTGACAAATTAATAGTACCGGAACAAAAGGACATGATAAATTTTGATGCCTTTTTTGCGAATACAATGTTTCATGAAGTAGCTCACGGATTAGGAATAAAAAACACAATTACCGGAAAAGGTACTGTCAGAAAAGCATTAAAGGAACTCCATTCATCACTCGAAGAAGGTAAAGCCGATATGCTGGGTCTATATATGGTAAGACAATTGTTTAAAAAAGGGCAGCTGACAGGAGATTTAAAAGATTATTATACAACTTTTATGACCAGTATTTTCAGATCAATACGATTTGGAGCTTCATCTGCACATGGTCGTGCAAATCTGATTAGATTCAATTATTTTGATGAAAAAGGAGCATTTACCAGGGATGCTGCAACGGGTAAATACAAAATAAATTATGAAAAATTTGAAGAAGCAATGGATGCTTTGTCAAATAAAATTCTAACATTACAAGGAAACGGAAATTACGATGCCGTAAAAGCTTTTGTAAAAAAATACGGTAAGATGAGTGATACACTGAAAAAAGATTTGGATATGCTTGCAGCCAAAGGTATTCCTGTAGATGTTATATTCAAGCAAGGAGCTGAAGTATTGGGAATTTAATATTTAACATGTTATTATACCAAAATTCCGTCTTTCATAGTCAGGAAACGGTCACTCATTTGTGCCAGTTCAATATTGTGCGTAACTATTATAAAACTAAGACTGAATTTATCCCTTAGCTCAAATAATAAATTGTGTAGCTCAATCGAAGATTCGGAATCAAGATTTCCCGTAGGTTCATCAGCAAGAATCAAATCCGGCTTGTTTATCAAAGCCCTTGCTACTGCCACACGCTGCTGCTCGCCTCCAGAAAGTTGATTGGGTTTATGATCCATACGATCTTGAAGCCCTAATATATCCAATAAATGTATTCCATATTCTTTTGCTTCTTTAACCGGTTTATTTCCTATAAGAGCCGGAATCATAACATTTTCAAGTGCATTAAATTCATCCAGCAAATGATGAAACTGAAAGATAAACCCGATTTTTTTATTCCTGAAATCAGCTAATTTATTTTTTTTTAGTTTCCTGATATCTACATTATCAATTTTCAATTCTCCACTATCAAAGGAATCCAATGTCCCGAGAATATGGAGTAACGTACTTTTTCCAGAACCGGATTTACCAACTATTGATAACACAGACCCATTATCCAGTTCCAGATTGACACCTTTTAGAACTTTTAGATTTCCAAAACTTTTATATATGTTTTTTGCTTGTAAAATCATAACATATTTTTAGATGATGCTTTTACGAAAACAGGTAATAAATAAAATATTGATTCACATAGAGCATATTTTGAGATTCAAAATAAATTATCATAAAAAGTGCCCTAAACAATTAATAAGAAAGTTATAAATATATCTATTTCAGCCAAAGCTATTTCAACTGAATTGATACACAAAAAAGATCAAGCGGTAATTTTTCTATATATATCTGCAAACAGATTTTATACTAACCAATCATTGATTTTAAAACGAAAAAAATAATTATTAAAATTACAATAGTAACAATAATAGAATAAATAAAAAACTTCTTCTCACTTTCTTTATACTTTTTTTCTCTCATTAATTTTCTTTTAGACTTTCCCATTTTTCTATGTTTTATTAAAATAATAGACTAAAGTAAAACTAATTTTGCAAATATGATAGAAAAATAATATTTTTTAATAGTTTTTAGAAAATAAACTCAATAATTTAGTTGATTGATAGTCCCAGCTATAATTATTTTGCACAAAATTCCTACCTGATTGACCAAGATTTTTTGCAAGATAATTATCATTCAATAATTGCAGAATAGAATCAACAAATTCCATATTCGTATCTGCAACTATTATCTCAACACCTGCGGTTGCTCCGATTGCCCTATTAACAGCAGAAGTAGTAATTACCGGCAATTCCATTGACATAGCTTCCAATATTTTATTTTGCTGTCCAATACCGGTAAAAATAGGAGCTACAAATATCCGGGACTGACCATAAGCTTCTCGAATATCTTCCATCCATCCGGAAATGAAAATATTATCATTGGCAAGAGCTTTCACACGCGGATGCGGTCTGGCACCTGCAAATACGATTTTTATATCAGGCTTTACTTTTTTCAAATCTGGAAATATATTCCTGACAAAATATTCACAAGCAATTATATTTGGTCGGTATCCCATATTGCCGACAAAACCAATATCGTAAATTTTCTTTTTGTTTAACGGAAGAAAATAATTCATATCAACACCATTGGCAACGACTTCTATCTTATCTTTTAAACCCTTTGGAAAAGTATTTCTATCCTGATTAGATATAATACTATGTTTGTCAAAATCATTAAAGATCTCTGTTTCATATCTTTTCAACCTTTTGTATTCTTCATTGTAAATCCATTTAAAAATAAAACTGCTGTTATCGAGTCTTTTTCTCATACCTTCGGAAAAAGAATCCATATAATCTATAATTTTAAAGTATTTAAGTTCTTTAGAATATTCTGCCGTCCTTATCAACTGATTATAGATAATATCAGGATTTTCCATTTCTATTATTGTCTTGATTTTTTTCTTGTACCGTTTGTTAAAAAAATATAATACTTGAAACGGTTTAGTGCTAAAGATGCCAAATAATAATCTAAAAACAATACGCCATTTTTTCAAAGGAAAAACATATACTTTATTTACCATTGATTTGATATGATTAAAATCTTTTTCTTCAATTTTCGTATCTGTAAGACTTATAAGCACTATATCAAAACTGACAGACAACAATCTCAATTGATGATACAATCTGAGTTTATCCCCTTTTTCAAGCGGATAAGGAAATCTCGGAGATATAACTATTAATTTCACACAATGAGTTTAAGATACCGGACAAAAATAACACAAATCAATCAAATAAAGAATTAACAAAGGCTTCTTTATTAAAAACCTGAAGCTGTTCCATACCTTCCCCTACACCGATATATTTAATAGGTATCTTAAACATATCGGAAATACCAATTACCACACCACCTTTTGCCGTACCGTCTAATTTGGTCAAGGCCAAAGCTGAAACATCTGTTGCCGCTGTAAAATGTTTTGCTTGCTCGATTGCATTTTGACCGGTTGTGGCATCCAATACCAATAAAATTTCATGTGGTGCACCCGGTAATTTTTTTTCAATTGATTTTTTTATTTTTGTCAATTCTTGCATCAAATGCTTTTTTGTATGCAATCTTCCCGCCGTATCGATAATAGCCACATCATAGTCATTATTCAATGCATACTGCACGGTTTCATAAGCCACAGCTGCAGGATCAGCATCCATTCCTTTTTCATATAAAGATACCCCTGCCCTTTCAGACCAAATTTTCAATTGATTCAAAGCGGCAGCCCGAAAAGTGTCTCCTGCTCCCAGAATAACTTTTTTGCCCAGTTGTTTATATTGATTCGCAAGTTTTCCTATTGTTGTGGTTTTGCCTGTTCCATTAACACCCACAACCAGAAGTACATGAAGTTTTTGTTGCAGCGGTGTACCGAAATCTTCTATATCAACAGTATTGTTTTCTGCTAACAAATCAATTATTATTTTTTTCAACATTGAATTAAGTTCGGAAACATACAAATATTTTTCCTTTTCAACTTTCTCTTCAAGTCTATCTATGATTTTAATGGTCGTATCAAGTCCAACATCAGCTTCAATTAAAATTTCTTCCAAATCATCTAAAAAAGATTCGTCAACTTTAGATTTTCCGGCAACAGCTCTGGAAATTTTATTAAAGATTCCTGATTTTGTTTTTTCCAACCCCTTATCAAGATCTTCTTTTTTATTCTTATTAAAATATTTAGAAAAAAAACTCATATTATTAATTTGTATTATTTTTGTAACTATTAAGGTAGAATAATTTTAATTAAAAAATTCTCTCTTCGCAATCTTTAAAAAAATTCAAGCACTTTATAGCCAGATATTATCAGATGGTTACTTTTCCTCTTCTCTTCACACCTGTACATACACAAAAGGCTTTTCTATAAAGAAAAGCCGTAAAACATTAATATTGCTAAATACAGAATTACTTTTTAGCGAAAAATTCTTTCACTTCATCTTTGTGCACCATCACTTCCTTGTAAGAGTACTTTCCCGTCGCAGGGTTTTTTATGCTCTTCACTACTTTTACATAATCTTTACCTCCTGCATTGGCGGCTCTTTGATGAATTCTGGCGTTTTTACTTACTTTTCCCATGATTATTTAATTTCTCGATGAATTGTATATTTTCTTAAAATCGGATTATATTTTTTCAACTCCAATCTCTCAGGTGTATTTTTTCTGTTTTTTTGAGTAACATACCTTGATGTACCCGGCATGCCACTAGCTTTATGCTCCGTGCATTCCAAAATAACCTGAATTCTATTTCCTTTAGATTTCTTTGCCATTTCCTAATTATTTAATTTAAAGTTTAATTCCCGTATTTACACCTTTTGCTTCAAGTCTTTTTAAATATTCATAAATACCAACTTTATTTATGGTTCTTATGGTACTTGCTGCTATTTTCAATGTCACCCATTTATCCAATTCAGGAATATAAAATCTCTTCTTTTGGATATTAGGAATGAATCTCCTTCTCGTTTTCTTATGAGAGTGAGACACATTATTTCCTGTTATAGGTCTTTTACCTGTTAATTGATCTATTCTTGCCATATCTTAATATTTTTTTAGGATATTATCCTATTTTACTTCTCCTTCCGGAGCTATTAATTATCTCTCGTGACTCCGGAAGGATTCGAACCTTCAACCTCCTGATCCGTAGTCAGGTACTCTATCCAGTTAAGCTACGGAGCCGGCTATTTTTTTTCGAGTTGCAAAGATAACACATTTTTTAAAATTACAAACAAATAATTTTATTTTTTAAAAAATTAAGTGCTATTAATAAAAATTCCTAATCATAATTCCTCGGTAAATATAAATTCAAAGTGAAAAAAATTAATCTTCCAACAATTCCAATACATTTTCCTTAGGCCTACCTATCACTGCTTTGTCTCCTGCAATGATAATCGGCCTTTCTATCAATTTCGGATTTTCCACCATTATCCTTATCCACTCGTCATCACTAAAATCTTTACCTTTATAATTTTCTTTAAATATCTTTTCATTCCTACGTATTAAATCATAAGGTTTTATACCTAATTTTTTTATCACTTCTTTTAATTCATCAAACGATGGAGGTGTTTTTAAATATAAAAATAATTCAGGTTCTATGCCTTTTTCTTTTAAAAACTCCAAAGTTTCCCTACTTTTACGGCATCTAGGATTGTGATAATATAAAAATTTCATAAAACTCTATTTTGATATGATTTGGAAAAACAAATTCGATATTGATAGTATAAACAACATTTCAGTCAATACAATGGTTCAAAATCTCGGAATAAAATTTACTGAAATAGGTGAAGATTTTATGATCGCCACTATGCCGGTAGACCGCCGTACTGTCCAACCAATGCAAATTTTGCATGGTGGCGCTTCCGTAGCACTGGCAGAAACATTAGGAAGTGTCGCTTCTTTTGCCTGCATAGACCCTAACTTATTTGACACCGTGGGTATTGCTATCAATGCCAATCATCTCAAGGCAGTCAGCATAGGAAAAAAAGTAACCGGTAAAGTCACTCCGGTCAAAATCGGGAAAAAACTCCATATATGGCAAATTGAAATTAAAGATGAAAACGGGGATACCGTATGCATTTCACGCCTAACAACTATGGTGATACCTAAAAAGTGAAAGAATAAAAGAATTTAATTAGTATTTGTCTATAAAATCATGGCAGAAAAATATT
Organism: Saprospiraceae bacterium; assembly: GCA_026985735.1. Classification (GTDB taxonomy): domain Bacteria; phylum Bacteroidota; class Bacteroidia; order Chitinophagales; family Saprospiraceae; genus JADJGA01. The sequence goes on along the minus strand of JALSPW010000028.1, from coordinate 592 downwards.
TTTTTTTGTCTTTTGTCTAAATCGCTTTCTCCTATTTCCTTTTTGTATTATTGGGCTCAATTGCTCTGAGGTTATTTTACCGTTAGAGCCTTCACAAACATTTTTACACCATATTTTCTATTATTATTATCAATAATCTTAACAAAATATACACCTTTGGGAATAGACTTAATATCGATTCCTATCTTATTATCATATAATTCATTTATCAATAACCGTCCGTCAATATCGTAAATCAGTACTCTATCCTCAGATAATTCAGCAGGAGGATAAATTGAAATTTTTAAATAATCATTAGCCGGATTCGGTGATATGGTAATCCCGGTATTATTTAAATCATTGGTTTTCGAATATTCCGGACATAAAACAAGTCTTGAAAAATCGTTAAAAGTTGTATTCATCATACTATCCAGCCACGGAGAACCATCTTTAAGAAAATCTCCATGCTTACCTCCGTCAACGCTTATAAACGAACTATGAATATTTTCTTCTAATGCTTTTTGATGCACTAGAGAACTTCCATATACCTTAAATACCGGTATATCCAACAATTTAATATATCCCTCGCCATAAGGTACAACATCATCTTCCG
>JALSPW010000027.1 GCA_026985735.1 Saprospiraceae bacterium | reverse complement strand
ATTTAAAAACATTCTTTTTGCAATCTTTTTATTTTCCTCAACTCACTGATACTAAGGCATCACTTCGTCTCGGATAAGTAAAAATATTTTCAAAAATCTTTGTTTTTAAAAATTCAAGCACTTTATAGACAGACACTAAATAGTGTCTGTCCATAAATTTTTGGCAAAGATAATACTTTTTAAGAAATTTCAATGACATTTTGTCAGATTAGCTGTGATTTACATTAATTAATGTCTTCAAAATACAAAATAAGAATTTATAACATTTTTTTACATCAATTTCCGGAAAATATTGTTATCATCAAAAACATAATTAATGAATAAATTATTAATAATACTTCTGACTATTCTTATATTTGGTACTTGCAAAAGTCAGGAAAATAAAAATAAACAGATGGAAAAATTCAAATATACTAATGATCTCATTAATGAGACAAGCCCCTATTTATTACAACATGCTCATAATCCTGTAAATTGGAAAGCTTGGTCACCAAAGACTTTGGAATATGCCAAAAGAGAAAATAAACTTTTAATAATTTCAGTAGGTTATTCTGCATGTCATTGGTGTCATGTAATGGAACATGAGAGTTTTGAAGATACATCTGTGGCAAAATTGATGAATGATAATTTTATATCAATAAAAATAGACCGTGAAGAAAGGCCTGATATCGATCAAGTATATATGTCTTCTGTACAAATAATGACAGGTAGAGGTGGATGGCCAATGAATGTAATTGCTCTTCCGGATGGCAGACCTGTATGGGGCGGAACATACTTTCCAAAAGACAGGTGGATTTCCGCTTTGGAACAATTAGCAAAAATGTGGAAAAATAACCCTGAAAAACTAATAGAATATGCAGAAGGTCTTACATCCAAAATAAAACAATCCGATATCGTTCACATAAATAAAGAGGAAACGGATTTTACAAGCAATTTCCTCCGGCTCAGCATAGAAAAATGGGAAAATAATTTTGATCAGCGCAATGGAGGAACCGGACAAGCTCCAAAATTTCCATTACCAAACAATTATGCATTATTGCTCAGGTATGGCATTCAAGCTAATGACGAGGAAATTAAGAATTTCACCTTATTGACATTGGACAAAATGGCTTTTGGTGGTATTTATGACCACATAGGCGGTGGTTTTGCAAGATACTCAACAGATGATAAATGGCATATTCCTCATTTTGAGAAAATGCTTTACGATAATGGGCAACTGGTAAGTCTATACAGCTCCGCATATGCTCTAACCAAAAAAGAACCGTATAAAGATATAGTATTTGAAACATTGAAATTTATTGATAGGGAATTAACAGCAGGAAACGGGGCTTTTTATTCATCTCTGGATGCCGATAGTAAAAATAAAAACGGATACCTCGAAGAAGGTGCATTTTATATATGGACGAAAGAAGAATTAAAATCTATTTTAGGAAGTGATTTTGAACTTTTCAAAGAATATTATAATATCAATAATTATGGAAAATGGGAAAATGGGAAATATGTACTAATAAAAAAATATTCTGACAAAGATTTTTCTGAAGAATACAATATAAGTTTGGATAAGTTAAGAATAAAAGTTAATGAATGGAAAAAAATCTTATTGCAAGAAAGAGAAAAAAGAAACCGTCCCGGACTTGACGATAAGACCTTGACGTCTTGGAATGCTATCATGCTCAAAGGTTATATTGACGCTTACAAGGCATTCGGGACAAAACATTTCCTTGATATAGCATTGAAAAATGCTGATTTTATAGTAGAAAAACAATTGAAGGAAGATGGTGGTTTGTATCACAATCACAAAAACGGCAAAAGCAATATTAACGGTTATCTCGAAGATTATAGTACGGTAATTGATGCTTTCATATCGCTTTACACCGCAACTATGGACGAAAAATGGTTAGAAACGGCAAACAAATTGACCGCTTATAGTTTCAAACACTTTTTTGATGAAAATTCGGGAATGTTCTTTTTTACTTCGGATGAAGATCACGATCTTATAAGCAGAAACATAGAGACTTATGATGGAGTTATCTCTTCATCAAATTCAATAATGGCAACAAATTTATTTAAATTAAGTCATTATTTTGATAATAAAATGTATCGTAATGTTTCGGAACAAATGCTTAAAAATATTTTACCGCTTGCAAAACAATATGCTTCGGGTTTTTCAAATTGGTTGATGTTTTATTGTGATTTGGCCGGAGATTTTTATGAAGTTGTTGTTACGGGTGAAGACGCATTGTCAATGGCAAAAAAAATAAATAAAATGTATTCGCCCAATATTATCCTTGCAGCAAGTATATCAAATAGCGATTTACCATTATTTCAGAACCGTTTTGTACCGGATAAAACACTAATTTACACTTGTATTGAGGGAGCATGTAAATTGCCGGTTGAAAAAACGGAAGATTTTCTAAAAGAAGTTAGTTTAGATTTTCATAAATGAATACCTTTGTTATATAATTTAGTGTATGTCTGATATATAACATAAAAATATTCACATGTTAAACAAATCAACTCTCTTATTCGTACTGTTATTCATATCTATACAGCTTTTTTCTCAAATAAACTTTATAGATAAATCCAATAGCATTTTAAATAACGCAAAAATATACACCGGTTTGGGCATTGCAGTAGCTGATATCAATAGTGATTATTATGATGATATAGTAGTTCTTGATAAGGGAATATATTTAAAAAGTTATATTAATTCGGGTGACTTGAGCAATTTTAAGCCTGACAGCATTGGCAAAACATTTGAAAAAGCAGCTTGGACTATTAATACGGGAGATCTTGACAATGATGGTATTGCGGAAATTTATACTTGTGGTGCACAAACATACGGTCATGTATATAAATTAAAATCAGGGAGATATCAAATATCAAACTATCTTCTTGGAGTATCTTATGCTCAAAACTCCAATATTGTCGACATAAACAATGATGGTTTTTTAGATTTATTTGTTTGTAATGAAAATAATTACAATGCAATATATATAAATGATAAAACAGGCAATTTGATATGGAATGATTATATTAATTTCAAGGTAGACTCCAATTACAATAATTATGGTGATTACGGAAGCGATTTTATCGATTTCGACGATGACGGAGATGTAGATTTGTTTATCACAAAATGTTGGGCAGGTGCAGATGAGCCTGATGATCCGCGTAGAGTAAACACATTATTTGTCAATGACGGAGATAATAATTATTCGGACAAAGCAAATCAATACGGTCTGAATAGCGGTGCACAATCCTGGACAGGAATGTTTGGAGATATGGACAATGACGGAGATTTGGATTGTTTTGTAACCAATCACGATACATTTCATTTTTACTATGAAAATATAAACAACGATACATTTATAAATCAGACTCCGGCAAAATTTCCGGAAGTTTATTGCAACTCTATTCAGGCTTCTCTCAGGGATTTTGATAATAACGGATATTTGGATATTTTGATATCCGGTGATAAATCTTTCATCATTTGGAACAAAGGCAGTAATCAATATACTGTAGAGGAAAAACCATTCGGGAGAGGTGATATTCATTCATTTGCAATCGGAGATTTCAATGATGACGGTTTTTTGGATATATATACTTCTTATGGAGAAGGACTTAATCAATACAGCAATTACAAAGATTTAATATGGATAAATAATAAAAATAATAATCATTGGGCAAAATTCAGCCTTTTGGGGCAAGAATCGAACAGACAGGGCATCGGTTCAAAAATTAAAATATTTGTAGGTGATAAAATACAAATAAGAGATGCAAGAATAGGAGAAAGCTATGGTATTACAAATTCTGTAAATTTGAATTTCGGACTTGGCTCAAAAAACATTATCGATTCATTGACAATAAAATGGCCTTCAGGTATCACAGACAAATATTACAAAATTGAAGCCGACAATCATTATTTGCTTCAAGAAGGGATAGGGATGACTCGCTTTTTTGAAATCACGACTACCGGATTTACAAAATTCTGCTCCGGAGACTCGGTTATTTTACATGCTCCCGAAGGAAATGATCTTACTTATAAATGGTCAACAAATGAAACTACTAAAGATATTATTGTAAAAAAATCCGGAACCTTTAGTGTTACCGTAACAAATCCATGGGGACAAAAAAGCATTTCCAAATTGATAAAAACAGAATTGAATCCTAATGAAAAACCTGAAATATCATTTCTTCAGGGGTATATTGCCAATTGTCCGGAAGATACGGTAATTTTGCAATGCGACAATATATTCTCAGATTACCTTTGGTCAGACGGGCAATCGGATAGAATCATCAAAATTACAAAACCGGGATTTTATTCGGTAAAAGTTCAGGGTACCTGTGATATTTTATATTCGGATACTCTTAAAATTGATTTTCTTGATATTAAAGAACCATATATTATTTATACCGATACAATTCATAAAAAGCAAAGAGATACACTTATTGCTGAGGGTGATAGTATTTTGTGGTATTCCGATGAATTTGCAGCCAAAGAAATCTTTACAGGAAATATTTTTATAACCGATACTATTGACAGGGATACTTCCTTTTGGTTAGAAAATCATAAATCATACAGCTTTGAATCAAAATATGCGGGAATAAAAAATAACATTGTAAAAACATACGGTTCACCTAATACCAATGGCGGATTGATTTTCGATTGTTTAAAAGATGTCATTTTGAAATCAGTAAAAGTATATTCGGGAAAGGAAGGAATAAGAAGATTTCAAATTAAAAATAAGCTTGACAGCATTTTATTTTATAAAGATATTTTCCTAAGCGAAGGTGAACAAAGAGTAAATTTATATTTTCTCATTGCCAAAGGGGAAAACTACAAATTGGAAACAGATAAAAATATAAATCTTCAAAACATGCAGAGCAAAAGTCCGAAATTGACCAGAGATGTAAATAATAATGTTCAATTCCCATATAATAATGAGCTTATATCCATAAAAACATCATATTTCGGTAGGAATTATTATTATTATTTTTATGACTGGGAAGTTGCAGAAAACAATTTGGAATGTCATAGCGACAGAATTGAAATCCCTATTGTATATAATCCGAAAACAGGAATTAACACTATCGACTATTCCCAATCCATAGATATTTTTCCCA
>JALSPW010000026.1 GCA_026985735.1 Saprospiraceae bacterium | reverse complement strand
TTTATCCCGAAAGGGCTAAGTGTAATTCTTCCCTTGTCCTTTTTCCTGAATTCATTCTATTCCCATATTTTCCACTCATTTTTAGTTAATCACACTAACCTGTTTTTATATATTATTTTGTAGCATTTTTTATTTGAAATGTATCTTTGTACTATATTTATCCATTTTTTATTAAAAATATATAACGATGAAATTGTTTTTGCCCTTTATTTTGGGTTTCTTGTCACTTAATTTCGCTTATTCTCAAATCACTATCTCCAGTGGTCGACTCAGCATTACAGTTGAAAATGTAGGAGACGGAGCCAAAGTGACAAGCATAAAAGACAATGGTACAGAAACACTAAATACGACTGCTTTATCAGAGTTTTTTACTCTAACTATACAAAACTTTACAAATAATAATGAGTATGACATTAATTCGGTATCAGGATGGACCAATGTTTCTATTACAAATACCACATCAAGTTGCACTATTGATTTCAGTAATCCTGTTGATGCGAATTTACCCAATAGCCTTGCTGTTACAGTTGTCATAAATACCAATGATGCAAAGTCCGATTGGGATGTCTCAATATCGGGTATTGGGTCAAATCACTCATTGATAGATGCTGTGTTTCCCAAGTTAAATATTAAAGCACCGGGAAATGATACTTTTCTATACCCTCTTTACTCAGGAAGGCTAACGCTAAATCCCGGTTCTGGAATTGATTATTTTGATGATGTGGATGACAATGATGACAATTCAGTAGGTCTTTATCCGCGAGGTTGGGGTACGACAATGCAGTTTTTATCTTATTATAATGACAATTACGGATTGTATTTTGGGTTTCACGACCCTTATGCTTCTATTAAATATTTTGGTGTAAAAAATGAAAATTCAGGTATTAAAATACAATGCAAATATCCTGTTCCTGACAAAACTTTAGCTTATAACAATTGGGATTTACCGGGAGTTTTTGAATTGGATTTATATGATGGAAATTGGTATGAAGCTGCGCAAATTTATAAAACATGGGTATCAACCAATGCAGATTATTGGCCTCAAAGCAGTTTGGCAAGGAATAAGCGGCAGAACAGTATCGGGGATATTGGTGTGTGGTTAACAACCAGTATGACTGATGGAACTATGAGTCAAATGCAGACATATATTCAAACGGCTATTGACTTTTTTGATGTTCCTGTAGGTGTTCATGAATATGAATGGAATTATAAGGAGTTTGATCATTTTTATCCCGATTATTTTCCTGAAAGAACAGGATTATCTTCTTTGGTGGCAAATATTCAGAATAGCAATAATGCTGTGATAATGCCGTATTTTAATGGGCGATTGTGGGATACCGGTATTGGAGGAAATGATGACGGAGATGCAGCAGCGGCTATTTGGTATAATAGTGATGGTAAACCTGATGCCACAAAAAATAATGATGGTTCAGAATACACACAAACATTTGAAAGTAATATTTTTGCAGTAATGTGTCCTGTTATGCCCAATTGGCAGGATTTGATAAAGCATGTTGTAGATACATTGGTAAGACCTGATTTAATTGGTGCTAAATCTGTATATATGGATATGATTACTGCCACAGGGTCAGTGGAATGTATGGATAGCACTCATTACCATCCTCTTGGTGGTGGTGCGTATTGGAGGAGTGGTTATGTTACAATGCTAGACAGTATCCATTCCATTTTGCCTGACAGTGTTTTTGTTACTGCAGAAGGGGGTTGTGATTATCTTGCAGATGAAATTGACGGTCTTTTAGTGCAAGGTTGGACTACTGATCATCAAGTTCCGGCATGGCAAGCTGTATATACAGGTAAACTGCAGTTATTTGGAACAAAAACAGATGATTATCATTATGGAAGCCAACAGTTTTATGCCAAATTAGCACAAGGATATATTTATGGAGTGCAAACCGGAATGCAATTTATTTGGCTTGCTATTAATCCTGATTCTTCGCCAGATAAATCTATGGCTTCACATTTTGTGAAAAGATTGAGTAGAATGCGTTATAAACTAAAAGATTTTGTATCGTATGGAGAAATGAAAAGTCCATTGGAGATTGCAGGAGATATTCCCGATTTGACTTATCAAGTGTATGATTGGGGCGGACATAAAGCTTATGTTGATGTCACTTATCCGGCTGTGCAAAATTCAGTTTGGCAAAACGGTGATAGTGTAGTTGTTTCGCTGATAAATGCTTCATTGCCAGATGAACCGAATGTGATTGAAGATAGTTTGAGTTTCTCTTTTTATTTCAATGGTGCAGATTATGGTTTGTCCGGAGCTTTGGCTGTGACGGAGATTTATGAAGATACTGAAGAAGAAACGTTTTTTACAGAAAATTCTTTTACAATAAATACTTCATTGAAATCAATTACCCCAAAAGCTTATTTGATAAGACCTGCTTCTGATTTGGGTGATGTGTATTATATCTCAACTACGGGTAATAACGCAAATTCAGGTACGAGTGAAGCACAAGCATGGCGTACAATTACTTATGCTGCAAGTAGTACAAGCCCTGTAAATCCGGGGGATATCGTATATATCAAAGCAGGAAATTACGGAGCGGAAAATATTGCATTTGAAACAAGCGGAACAGCAGCCGCGCCTATTTTGTTTGCAGGATACACCAATACTCCGGGAGATAGCCCTAACTTAAATCATTCTTTTGGAGATGCGTTGGATGCATCTGTAATGCCCTTGCTGGATGGTGGAAATCGTGCATCTGCCGGTGTGTGTTTCACCTTATATCACAGAGCATTTATCAGTTTGAAAAATATTCAAATTACCAATTACAATACCGGTATTGACGGATGGGATGCATCAAATATCACTCTTGACAATATAACCGGTACAGTTTTTGGGAATGTAAACGATTCTTATGACGGAAAAGGAATTTCTCTTACTGATGATGGTGCAGGGAATGGCGGAAATCACAATAAAATACTCAATTGTTTTATCGAAAATGCTGCTGCCGAAGGAATAAATATTGTTGGCAACTATAATAAAGTATTTGGTTGTAGTGTGTATTGCGATGAAAATACTGCAAATGCTGCTATGGATTATTATATTATTTGCGCCGGCGATCATAACGTATTTGAAGATTGTTATGCAGAAAGAATCGGTATGCTCGATCACGATGGTCACGGAATTGGATTCAAGGGTGACTGCGAATATAATATTGTGAAAAATAGTACAGGCAAGAATCTTGGAAGTGCTTTTTATGTAAGGCATAGAGGGGCAAAATTTAATACTTTTGAAAGCTGCAAATCTTATGATTTGTACGGATTTGTGGTTAGGGATGGTGCCAGCGACAATACGTTTAAAAATTGTGAAGCAATAAATAATAGTAGTGCTATTCTTTTTTATGATACAGATGAAGATGGTGGAGCGCAATATACGGGTCGAAATAATGTATTTGAAAACTGTATTTTAAGAAACACTTCAGAGAATGTGATTGATTTTTTTTATTACAGCCTTGAATCTATCTGTGACAGCAATACTTTTGTCAATTGCGTAATAGACGGTGGTGATTATCTTTTCAATTGCGATCGTAGCAATCAAGACAACAAATTGCAAAATTGTATTATTACCAATGTCCAAAACTATTCACGGACCGCATATCATCAGGCTAATAGCTATACTTTGAATGTGCTATTGGAAAATTGTAATTTTTTCAGTAATGGTTTTACGGCTCCCTCAGGTACAAATATCACTACATTTGACCCTGAATATGTAGATATTGCCAATCACGATTATCATTTACAATCAAGTTCACAGTGTATAAATACCGGAAATAATGTGGGTATTCCCGACAGTGATAAAGACGAAAGGCCAAGAGTTTTGTCATCTACTGTAGATTTAGGTGTGTATGAATCAGGAATATATTGGACGGGATTTAAGGGCAATTATTGGAGAAATGCAGGAAACTGGTCCAACAATCAGATTCCCGGTATACTTGATGAAGTAACTATACCTAAGCCAAAATTTTACTATAACAGACCTGAGGTTTATAACTATTCACAAGTAAAAAGAGTACTGCTGCAAGAGAATAGTCAAATGCATATCAAGGAGGGAGCGACATTGGATATCGTAGAGTAAAGAGAAGATACGGCTTGATTTTGAAACAATTAATTTAATTAAAGTAATTATTATAAAAAAATGAACAAAATCAAACAGAAAACAATTATCGCTTTTCTTACAATGATTTTAAATATTAGTTTTGCTTTTAATATCTCAGCTCAAAGCTATGATTCTACATATTTCCCAATCGGTGTATGGTCTATTAAGGGTGATTTCAGGCCGGTAGAAGATTATCTGTATGTGGAAGAAAACGGGAAATTTGTAATGCCTGAAAAAGCACCTGCATATCACGAACAACTGTTTTCGGAATTGGAATCTTATGGTTTTAATGCGGCATTTATGTCTCTGGATCCTATTGGGCCTACAATTCATTCTATTGTTGAAAAAGCTTTACAGCATAATATCAAAATTGTGTCTTCTATGCAAAATCTTAGTTATATTATCAGTCAAAGCAATGACGATCCTCCCTCGGGAGATGATATCCGTCAAGCAATACTGAATGATTCTATTGAGTTTTTAAGTCAATCTCCCGGTATTTTAGGGTATTATTTGTATGATGAGCCTTTGCCGGGATGGATAGATTTTGATATACTCAAGCAGGCAAAAGATTCGCTTCTTAGGCTTTCTGGTGGTAATCATCCGGTATTGTCAGCTTGGAACGATGTTCAGCACATGGAATACATAGATGGTTATTTGCATCAGGATGTATTGTTGGCTGATACATATCCGTTTTCGGATTCTACATCGAAAGGTAGTTTGATAGACTACATGCCGGCATATTTTTCAAGTTACGGGGATCCTGATGATCCTTCAACTATCGGTCCGGCGACTCCCGGCTTTTCAGAATATATCGAAATGATACGAAAGCAACAATGCAACAATCCCGACCGGCCGTTTTGGATAGTATTTCAATCATTTGGAGATGTAGTGAGATATGAGGATGAATCATGGGCTTTTTGGAGACAAGTTTATCCTAAAGAAATAAGGTTACAGGTTTGGATTTCAGTTATGCAGGGGGCAAAGGGTTTGTGGTATTTTCTGTATGAATCCGAGTATCCCGGCTTGATGGGATTGTTGGATCTTTCGGGACAGCCTACATGTCGTCTGCAGGAAGTTGCGGATATCAATTCGGAAATAAGTTCTATCAGTAATATTTTATTGAAATTGGATGTAGTGGAGGATGCACAGGTAACAGTTGATAAGGGCGAGGTTAAAATGCATGTTGACAAATCCAAAGATACGGATAATAAATATGTGATTGTTACCAATACCGACTATTACAATTCACAGGATATAGTAGTAACTGTTTCAAAGTCGGAGATAGGTTACAAGATTTCGGGAATAACTGAAGAAAAGACCAATACATCGATTCCATTTACGGAAACTGATGATGAGATTCAATTTACCGCATCATTGGATAGAGCTGACGGTTCATTGTATCATTACAAAAAGAAGAATTCTGATGGCAATAAAAACAGCTTTAAAAATGATAATATAGTAATTTATCCAAATCCTGTATTAAATAAGTTTATTATCAGAAATAACGGTAGGGAAATTAAAAGCGTATCGATTTTTAATGAATTAGGACAAAAAGTACTGGATAAACATACAGGGGATAGTACTGTAAATGTTGGTGATTTGAAAAATGGTTATTATACAGTAAAAGTTAGAATTGATAATAAGTTACTTACTGAAAAGATTTTGATACTAAGACCATAGTAAGGTCAATTTTCCTCTGACAATATTGCTGATAACTGCTTTTATTTACCAATTTTTCCTTGATTTCAACGATTTGCTATTTAGATTTCGTTATTTTGTGGTAATTTTACAGACTACCATTGTATAATCATGTTTCGATAATTGCAGGTAGGACTTGAAAGCATTAAAAATATATAGACGGATCATAATCAGAAGTCTTCTTCAAAATCGTCATCGTTTTGTTGTTCTTCTTGTTCTATTTTATTATAGACATCGCAATCCAATTCTATACCGGGACCGCCTTCGGGCATTATAAACTTTTTCTTATAGTCGTAATCAATATCCTTTGCATTTTCCAGATTTTTAATAAAATTTACAAAGATAGGACGAGCCATATATGCCCCTTGTCCATAAGCTATACTTCTGAATTTTATCCATTGCTCATCTCCTCCGACCCAGGTGCCTACGACAAGTTCCGGTGTGATTCCCATAAACCAACCGTCTCTGTAATCATTTGTAGTGCCTGTTTTACCACCTATTTCCGTTTTAAGTTGCGGTTGGATGATTTTTGCAGCATATTTTAGCATACTGACCATTACATAGTTATAGTTTTCGGGAAAAGCTTTATGTCTTTCGGGAATGGTACTGTAGATAAGTCTACCGTCTTTATCTTCGATTCTGGTGACAAAAGTAGGATGATTGTAAATTCCGTTATTGGCAAAGACAGAGTAAGCTCCGGTCATTTGCATCACGGATAAATCTGCAGAGCCCAAGCATATTGAAGGTTGACGGGGAATATCATTTTTGTTAATTCCGAGTTTATCGACAAAATTTCTTACAATATCCACATTACCCAATTCTTTCATTAAATAAACCGAAATGCTGTTTTTTGATTTTCTTAATCCGTCATACAGAGTCATATATTCCTTACTGAATTCTTCTGCATTTCCCGGTTTCCATGTTTTTGCCAGGCCAAAGTCTCCTTCGCCCGGAGTTATGGAATATTGTATATCCTGAACTTTCATGCAGGGAGAGATTCCTTTGTTGAAAATAGCGGTTGCATAGATAAAGGGTTTGAATGTAGAGCCTACCTGACGTTTAGAATTGATGTGGTCATATTGGAAATATTTAAAATTGATGCCACCGACCCAAGCTTTGATATAACCGGTATTGGGATCTATTGCAAGCATTCCGGTTTGAAGAAAATTACGATGATATTTAATAGAATCCAAAGGAGTCATTATTACTGTTTTTTCTCCGGCATCATTGTATGCAAAAACTTTCATTTTTGTTTTTGTATTGAAAGATTTCTTTACGGCTTTATTCAAAGCTTTTTGTTTGGATTTCAGTATTTTCCAATATTTGCCGGCTAAAATATTTTTATATGTTTTTATTTGATCGGAAGTGACATATTTAGCTTTTTTTAGTTTATTAAAATAATCTTTTTCTTTTTCTCCGTTAAGCATTCTTTGAATATCCGTATCCAATAACCTCGCTTCAGGATAAGTATTTTTTATAGAGTCGATAACAGGACCTAAAATTTTTGCTCTTAGATTTATAAATCTGTTTGATTCTTTTATGTACCGGTTTAATGTTTTTCTACGAAGTTTTTTTTGTTTTTTATCAGCGCCATACGTCCATGGGTCTTTACCTTTCCAAATCCTGTTAAAATCAGCCTGGAGAGCTTTCATTCTTTTGTTTACGGCCTTTTCGGCCAAAATTTGATAATTTAGATCAATAGTAGTATATATTTTCAGTCCATCGAGATTTATATTGTATTTGGTGCCGTCTTGTTTTCTATATTCCGGTTTGTCCAGTAGTCTTTTTACCCATTTCAATAATTCCGCTCTAAAATATGGGGCGGGACCTTTATAGTTTGCAGCTGACTTGAATTTGGAATTGTCCAATTCTTTTTTAATCAATTCTTCATATTGTTTTTTATCAATATAACCATATTTGTACATTTGTTTTAGTACAACATTCCTTCTTGCTTTGGATTTATCAGGATGTCTTTTAGGATTGTATTTTATCGGCCATTTCAGCATTGCTATCAGTGTAGCTGCTTCATCAATTGAGACATTTTTTTGAGATTTACCGAAATATGTTCTTGCTGCAGATTCAATACCATAAGAATTATATAAAAAATCAAATTTATTAAGATACATGGCAATAATTTCTTCTTTAGTGTATCGTTTTTCGAGTTCTACCGCTATTACCCATTCTTGTAGTTTTTGCCATAATCTGGTAATGCTGTTGCCGGGTCTATCTGTAAAAAATAATTTTGCCAGTTGTTGGGTAATTGTACTTGCGCCACCTTTTTTACCGAGATACATCAGGGCTCGTAATGTTCCTCTGGCATCGATACCGCTATGGCTATAAAATCTGGCATCTTCAGTTGCTATTAGAGCTTTAACTATATATGGATTTAATTCTTCATAAGTTGTCCATACTCTGTTATAAATAAAGTTTTTACCTATTTCTTTATTATTTATATCATAGATAATTGTTGAAAATTCGTATTTAGGATTATCCAATTCACTGATATCGGGAAGTTTAGAGAACTTTACGATTACAAACAGTAAAAAAATAAATAAAAGTCCGGCTATTGCTAGTGTCCAAAGCCAGATTATATATTTTCTAAAATTCGATTTCTTTTTAATTTTCTTTTTTTTATTTTTAACAGTCATAGTTTGATTAGATCAAGTCTTAAAAATGGATTGGGTGCTCCAAGCCTCAGCTTTTTTATTAAAAAATATTTTTGTTTTACTCCAGGTATTTTGAAATAATTTAGATTTTCTGTATTTTTCAAGAAAAAATTCACTTTCCCATTTACTAATGGTAAAAAAAGTGTTTTTATTGTTTGTATCACGTACTAATTCAAGGCTAATGATACCTTCGACAGAGGCTATTTTTTCTTTAGCGTCATTAAAAACAGAAATAAATTCATCTGTTTTATCCGGGAAAAAGGACATTTTCACTATTCTAATTATCATATTATTGACTTAAAGACTTAAATAAAATAACAAGAGTCATTATTGTTGATATTTGAGCAACAGAATCCGTTATGATTTTGTTCCAGTCAATATCTTTTTTCTCCTTTTTCCTGTTTTCTTTAGTTTGCTTTAATCCAACTTCGATAATTGATCCTTTTCTTACTTTTGGAGTCATTTTGAATAAAATCATATCACGGGTTTTTTCTATTTCACCGTTTGGATGTTTTACAAGAATATTATTTTTATCTCCCATATCATTGATACCACCGGCATATTTATTGATATAATAAATAGCCCGCTTTCCTTTATGGAACGGTACGTTTATTCCGTTTTTATTAAAAGCAATTTCATCTTTATATTTCTCATATACATTTGTAGCTCCTCTTATGGTGACAAAGTCTTTTTGTTTGGGAATATCAATAATATCATCTGCTTTGACAATATAATTATATTTTGAATTGTGATGTTCCATAGCATCTTCCAATCTCATTACAATATATCCGGTACTATCAAGGGATCGGTATAAAGTAGCTCCTGCCAAAAAAGCTTCTTCGGAAAATCCACCGGCACGGTTTATCAAATCGGATATTTTTTCATTTTTTGATGCTATGGTATATTTTCCGGGATATTTAACTTCACCGTTTATAGTTACAACTTTTTGAAGTTCAAAATCAGGTACAAACCTGACAAAAACATTATCATACGGTTGCAATAGATATTGATTGTTTTTGACATCGGACAATAAGGTATTTTTATCGATCTTTATTTTGGCAACTATTACTTTGGTCGGTTTATTATTTTGGATTTTTATTCTTGATATTTCAATATTATTGGTGGAAGCTGCCATTTTGAATCCACCCGCCAATAATATCAAATCTTTTAAAGTCATATTTTTACCGTATTGGAAATTGCCGGGATTATTTACTGCACCGTTGATGCTAACCATTCTTTTTTCATTAAATAGATTTTGCGGTAAAACTTCAAGGTTATCATAGGGTTTTAATTGTATATTTTCCTGTGTTGAAGGATTAGATAAAATTTTATTAAGATCAACTTTGATATATTGTTTTTCAAATTTTCTCAGAGGATCCTGACGATGGATAAAAGCTACATTGGAAGCATTTCTATTCAAGCCTCCTGCCAATATAATAGCATCGGATACCTTTATCGATTCATCTATTCCATATAGATATTTTCCCGTATCCCGTACTGCTCCGGTTATCTTTATATAGGTTTTATCTATAAAGCGTGTTTTGGGCCACACCGTGATAATATCTTTATCAAGAAGCAAAATGTCTATATTATTATTGTTTTTATTTTTTAAGATTTCATCAATATTGATTCTAATATATCTTTTGACTCCATTTTTATCTGTTCGCAACAAAAAGGCAAAATCTGTTCTGGCAATGGGTTTCAAACCAGATTGTTTTAATGCATCGGAAATTCTAATTCCGTTTTTTCTTTCAAATTTTCCGGGATTATAAACAGCACCTTTTATTTCAAAGAAATTTTCAATTTTCGATTTTATGACATTAACAATTATTTCATCTCCGTCTTTTAGTTGAAAATCCGAAATCTTACCTTTTTCATCAATATAATTTATAGTTAAAATTACTTTTTTGTTTTCAACAAATCTATTGATTTGGACTTCGTTTTGAATGGCATTCTTATTAAAACCACCTGCGTAATCAATAAGTTCCCGAATGCCTTCGCCGTCAATTAGTTCGTAGGACATTGGCCTTTTGACACCTCCCCGTATAGTTACAATTTTATTTGCGACGGGAATATGAACTATATCATTGTCGTTTAAAAAGAAATTGTTGCCATATTCCGGATTAAGCAGATATCTGTACAGGTCAAATACTTTGAATTTTCCGGAAGATTGTATCAGCTTAATATTTCGGACAGAGGCAATCGTAGTAGGTCCTTTTGCATATTTTACGGCTTCAAAAACCGTATTTGTTGCATTGATGGAAAATGCTCCCGGATCTATAACTTCACCATAAACCGAAACTTTTATATTTCGCGAAGATTCAAGATCTACATTTATTTCACCCGGATTGAAAATAATAAACTGTGCTAATTCATTACTAATTTTTTTTCTTGCCTTGTAAAGAGGTATTCCTTTTAGATAAATACGTTTATTAAAATTACGCTTTTTTATCTTGATGTATCCGTCTTTATCGATAACAAAACTATTATCAAAATGAGAATTATCCGACCATATCGAAATAGAAATTTTATCTCCTGTACTTAATATATAATGTTCATTTATATTTGTTGGATTTTTATTATTATCAGGAGGTATGCCTAAGATTTTATGACCGTAAATAGCTAAGGAATCTGTTATGTTTTCAATTTGTTTATGCTCAGGCTTTAAGGCCTCTTCAGAAATATCGGTGGGATTGATGATTTTTGTTGTACTGTCTTTTTTTTCAGATGGTTTTGTTTCTTCATCCAATTTTTTTTGTTCAAGCTCCTCGATTATTCTTTTTATTTCCAGGATTTGTTCCGGTGTCGCATTATCAATTTCATCAGGATTGATGTTGTTTTCAATCAGAGCTTCTCTGACTTCCTTTTCAGATAGACCTCTTTTTTCCAATTCATCTCTTACTTGTTGTTCCGTAACATTTATTTTTTGAGCCACAACAACATTTTGAGTTATCACAAAACCAATGAATAATATAAAAAGTATAATTCGTTTCATGTGTTTCTAATTTTTTATCTTTTACTTTTTGAACTTTGAACTTTGAACTTTGAACTTTAAACTTTAAACTTTAAACTTTAAACCTTATGCCTCTCTTTCCTAATTATGATTATTGTCCGTATTGTTTTTTATAATAATTCAAATATTCACCGCTAATCACATTTTGTAGCCATTCCTGATTATTAAGATACCAATCTACTGTTTTTTCCAAACCTGTTGCAAAACCGGTTTCCGGCATCCAACCCAATTCATTTTTTAGTTTTCCCGAATCGATTGCATATCTGCGGTCATGTCCGGGTCTGTCTTTTATGAATTTTATTAATTTTCTTGAAGTTCCGTCAGGTCTCCCGAGTTTTTTATCCACTGTATCACATAGTTTTTGCACTATTTCTATATTCATCCATTCGTTATCTCCTCCAATGTTATACGTTTCATTGTATTTCCCGTTATGAAAAATCCGGTCTATTGCTTTGACATGATCTTCCACATACAACCAGTCTCGTATATTTTTACCGTCTCCATATACCGGTAAAGTTTTATTATTCACAATATTATTAATAATAAGAGGAATAAGCTTTTCCGGAAATTGAAAAGGGCCGTAATTGTTGGAACAATTGGATATCATGGTTTTTAGACCAAATGTATGAGCATACGCTCGTACAAAGTGGTCTGAACTGGCTTTGGAAGCGGAATAAGGTGACCTGGGGTCATAACTTGTGGTTTCTAAGAATTTTCCGGTTTCACCAAGGCTGCCATACACTTCATCCGTTGATACATGATAAAATAAATTGTCTTCATCATTTTTCCAATATTTTTTTGCAGCATTAAGCAATGTCAATGTTCCTATTACATTGGTAGATACAAATTCCATTGGATTTTCTATAGACCGGTCAACATGAGATTCTGCAGCCAGATGTATAATCGAATGAATATTATATTTTTCAAATATGCTATTGATTAAATCTATATCTTTAATATCTCCTTTTATAAATTTGTAATTTTTAAAATGTTTTATGTCATTTAAATTTTCAAGATTACCTGCATAAGTAAGTTTATCAAGATTTATGATATAATATTTGTCTTGATATTTTTTTACAAAATGCCTTATCAAATGCGAACCGATGAATCCGGCACCTCCTGTAACTAATATACTTTTAAGATTCATTATTTTGTATTTATGATAATAATATGCAAAAATAATAATTTTTATTTCAAAAGTACTCTTTATGAGTAATTACCTTATTTGTAATTAATTATTTATTATTGACAATTAATTATTTGCAATTGTTTTTAGTAAAAATCTACTTTTTTTTAGACTTAACTCAACATTTATTTATTAATTTCGTATTAATTAGTGTCTGTCTATAAAGTACTTGTTTTTAAAAACAAAGATTTTTGAGTGTATTATAAATTTTATGATTTATAAAAAGGCAGCAATTATTAACTAATAAATATAACAATGATCAAAAAAAATATTCCTGTTTATATAATTTTATTTTTTATGTTTTCTTCCGCTTTGATTGCTCAGGAAATTCAGACTGAGAAAAGTAATGAAGATTCCGGAGTGATTACAGAATTTTCTTATGGGTTTTTTATTCCCGGAGGGGATTTACAAAATAGATTTGGAAATAATTTCAAGGTGGATATATCTCCGGTCTATTATTTTTATAATTCGAGTTTTTCAATCGGTCTTGAAATTAGTTATCTATTTGGGTCGGAGGTGAAAATAAATCCTCTGTCGAACTTGATTAGTTATGATAATCAATTAATCGGTACGGATAAAACATTTGCATCATTAACTATGGATGAGAGAGGATATCAGGCGGGGTTGAAAATCGGTAAAATTATTTCTTTTGACAATCACATTCGTTCGGGCTTAAAATTGGAACTTGGAATTGGTATAATAAGGCATTGGATACATTTTCAAAAGGATTTTGGTGTTTTACCTCAGCTTGAAGGAGAATATCTCAAAGGATATGATAGATTGACAGGTGGATTTTCCACTAAAGAATTTTTCGGGTATCAATATTTAAAAAGAGATAGCAGGATAAATTTTTATGCAGGATTTGAATTTGTACAAGGTTTTACAAAAAGCTTGCGAAGATACAATTACGATCAGGCTGCTTATGATCTTGATAAGAGAAAGGATTTTCTTTTCGGGTTTAAAATAGGATGGATTTTACCTTTATATATAATGAAGAATCCGGATGAAATATATTATTAATTATGTCTTTTATATACAATTTTACCATATATTTTTATTCTATTATAATAATGTTTTTTTCTCTTTTTGATAAAAAGGCGAAATTGTGGTATCAAGGGAGAAAATCACAACAATTGCCTGATCTTAGAAATGAAAAAGTAATTTGGATGCATTGCGCATCTCTTGGTGAATTTGAACAAGGCAGGCCTGTTTTTGAAAAGTTGAAATCAATAAAAAAAGATTATATTTTCGTATTGACTTTTTTTTCCCCTTCAGGGTATGACAAGGTTAAAAATAGCAAAATAGCGGATTATATTTTGTATTTACCAATAGATTTACCTAAGTATGCAAATAACTTTATAGAAAATATAAATCCCGGATTAGTTATTTTTGTCAAATATGATTTTTGGTATAATTATCTCAATATTCTTAATTATAAAAAAATAAGTACTGTTTTTATTTCTGTTTTACTTGATAGTAATCACCGTTTGTTAAAACCATATAGCATATTTTTATTAAAAGAATTGAAAAAAATAAAATATATCTTTACTCAGGATAAAGAAACATTGAAATTATTGCAAAATCATGGATTAGAAAATGTCATTAAAGCCGGGGATACAAGAATAGAAAGGGTAATGGAAATAGCAAAATCCGGTTTTACGGATAAAGCCATAGAAAATTTTATCAATAAAAATAAAAAAACGCTTATTTGTGGTAGTACCTGGAAAAAAGATGTGGAAATTCTATCGGATCAGCAAAAATACATAACTGAAAAATATAAAATAATATTTGCTCCCCATGAAGTTTCCGCCGGACAAATTGATTTTATTCAAAAATCATTTAAGAATAAAAAAATAGCTATTTATAGTAAAAATGATAATAAAACACCGGTAAATTACGATATTTTAATTATAGATATTATTGGCATATTGTCAAAAATCTACAGGTATGCAGATTTGGTTTATATAGGAGGTGGATTTGGTCATGGTATTCATAATACATTGGAACCTGCTTCATATTTTGTTCCTGTTATTTTCGGTCCTAAATATCATAAATTTTATGAAGCCGTAAAATTGGTAGAACAAAAAGCTTTTTTTAGTATTAAAAATCCGTTAGAACTTCGGGAAATATTTTTATCTTTGGAGTCAAAAGAGTTTTTGGATAATGCCAAATCAAACATCCGGAAATTTTTTAATGAAAACAAGGGAGCAACAGAAATAATAATTGATGAGTTGGAAAACACATAAAAGAAAGAGTACTGTTAAAGTATGGTTTAGTGAGATTATTTATCTATATTGTAAAGTTGCTGTACCAAAATAATAAAGAATGAAAGATTTTAAGAATTATAATATATTGGTTATAGGGGATATAATGCTGGACAAATATATATTCGGGAATATTGATAAAATTTCCCCTGAGGCTCCTGTTCCAATATTTAAAAAATTAAATAATAAAGAAAAACCGGGTGGTGCTGCCAATGTAGCTCTCAATATCAAAAGCCTGGGATCCAATCCGGTTTTATTGAGTATTACCGGTGATGATAGGGATGGAAATGTCTTATTGAGATTGCTTAGTGAAAATGGTATTGAGACTTATAATATATTGAGGGATAGAAAAAAAATGACTACTGTCAAAACGAGGTTAATGGCTAATGGTCAACATGTATTGAGAATAGATGAAGAAAATACAACTACTGTCAATAGTAAGGTCGAAAGAGCAATTATCGAAATATTTTATGAAATATTGGAGGAAAAACATATTGATGCTATAATATTTCAGGATTATGACAAAGGTTTGCTCAGTGAAACATTGATTTGGACTATTATTGAAAAGGCGACGGAAAACAATATTTTTATTTCTGTTGATCCTAAATTTAATAATTTTTTTAATTACAGGAATGTTGATTTATTCAAACCGAATCTCAAGGAAATCGAAATGGCATTAAATCGCAAAATCGACACAGATATGGATAAATTGACTGAGGCGGCATTGGAATTACATTCTGTATTGCAATATAAAAACCTTTTTATTACCCTTGGCGATAAAGGAATATTTTATTCGGATGGTATTGACTCCCGTATTTTCCCGACAGAACATATCGATGTAGTGGATGTGAGTGGGGCAGGAGATGTTGTGCTTAGTGTAGCAACTATAGCATATCTCGAAGCTATGAATACAGAAGAAATAGCTGCAATATCAAATAAAGCAGGAGGATTGGCATGTGAAATAATGGGAGTGGCAACTATTACTATGAATCAATTGAAAAATAAGTAATTTGTAAATGGAAAAAGATATAAAAAGAATAATAAGTGAAAGTATTTCTGTCAAGGAAGAAATATTGGGAAACGAAAATATAATTGATAAAATTAATAAAATTGTTACGGTAGTTACTAATGTTTTTCAAAACGGAGGTAGAGTCTTTTTTTGTGGAAATGGAGGAAGTGCTGCAGATGCTCAACACCTTGCAGCGGAATTTTCAGGCAGATTTTATTTTGACAGAGAACCTCTTTTTGCCGAGGCATTGCATGTCAATACATCATATTTGACTGCTGTAGCAAATGATTATGGTTATGAATATGTTTATTCCCGTCTGATAAGGGCAAAAGGCAGCCGCGGTGATATTTTATTCGGTTTATCGACTTCAGGCAATTCGGCTAATATTGTTAAAGCATTTGAACAAGCCAAATCTCAAAGCGTAATCACTATTGGTATGACCGGAAAAGGGGGAGGAAAAATGAAAAATTATAGTGATTATCTTCTTGCGGTTCCGTCAAAAGATACTCCGCGCATACAGGAATCACATATTTTATTAGGACATATTATTTGTGAACTTGTAGAGAAAAAATTATTTGGGTTGAATGTGAAATAATTTTAAATCATCTGTACATTTGTCGATATTTTACTAAAATGAAATTGAAGAGATACGAAATATTTTTAATTATAATTGGTTCTATTCTTGGATATACATACTGGACTTTTTGGGGATGTACATCGAATTGTGCTATTAAATCCCAATGGTGGGCTACAATTCTGTGGGGTGGATTATTGGGATGGGTAATAGCAGGTTTTATTAAAGATAGTAAGAAAAAAGAAAATTAAATGAAGAGAAGCTATTGGGCTATATTGGTTATTTTGATTGTTTTGGTAATTGATCAAGCGTCCAAAATATATATAAAAACTCATTATGAATATGGAGGAGGGTTTGATATTTTGGGATTGAAATGGGCCAAAATATATTTTGTAGAGAATAAAGGCATGGCTTACGGTTTGGAATTGGGTGGACAATATGGGAAATTGCTGCTTAGTTTATTTCGTATAGCAATGATAATGGTTTTGATTTATATTTTGACCAAATTGATTCAAGCAAATGAAAAATTAAGTTTAGTAATTAGTTTTTCTTTGATAATAGCCGGTGCATTGGGCAATATTATAGATAGTGCTTTTTACGGTATGATTTTTTCGGAAACTCCGAGATTTCATGGTGGAGTGGCTCATTTATTTCCACAAAAAGGTGGTTATGCCGGTTTTCTTCACGGCAAAGTTGTGGATATGTTATATTTTCCGATGATTGATATATACTTGCCTGATTGGGTCCCGTTTTGGGGCGGGGAAAGATTTATATTTTTTCAACCGGTATTCAATATAGCCGATTCGGCAATTACAATCGGTGTAATATCTCTTTTACTTTTCAACAGAAGCTTTTTTATCAATAAAGAAAAAGAAGCAAAACAGAAAAAGGAGATGGCAACAAGTAATATCAATAATCCGTATACGGAAGAAGAGTAAAATATTTTATGGATTTAATGTATAATAATATACAGGTACCTATTTTAAGTTATAGTACTATTGAAAAAAATATGAATGTTATCTAATGAAACATATTTTTTAAAGTAGCTACTCAGGTTGAGTGCTTATAAGATAAAAAATACTATTTTTATAACAAAAGCAGCTTATATTTTTAAGTAATCATGGCGCTATTTCAAAGAATATTGCTTAATTTTGGTGTGAAAAGAGAATTTCCTATCCAAAATAATGCTACTTGAGTGGTTTTTTAAATATTATTCAAACACAATTGTTTAATTTCAAAACATGGCAACAAATAAACATGCAATCATACGATATATTGCACTAGATCAGTGTTTTGGCAATCCTGGTCGTAGATATTATATTGAAGATTTAATAGAAGCATGCAATAATGCACTTTATGAATTTACCGGAGTATTCGACGGTGTGAAACGAAGACAAATATATGATGATATTCGGTTTATGGAAAGTGAACAAGGGTGGTCTATTCCATTGGAAAAGGTAAAAGACGGAAGAAGAACATATTATAGATATTATGAAAAAAATTATTCAATAAAAAATCAACCTATTAATGAAACTGAAATTAAACAATTGAAAGAAACACTTTTAATTTTAAATAGGTTTAAAGGAATGCCTCAATTTCATTGGATAGAAGAAATGTTAATAAAGATTGAGTCTTCATTTAATATGGAGTCAAATAATAATGCGATCGTTGGCTTTGAGAATAACCCTTATTTAAAGGGATTAGACTATTTTACTCAATTATTTAATGCAATTCAGTACAAAAAAGTTCTTGAAATAACATATCAAGGATATAGGCAGGAAGAGCAAATGAAATCAATAATTCATCCATATTTTCTTAAACAATTTAACAATAGGTGGTTTTTATTAGGGTTTAATGAGAAATGGAATACAATATCGAATTTTGCACTTGACAGAATAATTGAAATAAAAGAAATTTCACAAAAATATATAGAAAACCAATCGATAGACTTTGAAGAATATTTTTATGATGTCATTGGTGTAACTGTTAAAGAAGAAGATCCTGTAAAAGTTATATTACTCGTAAGCGAGCAACGTTATCCTTATATTAAAAGTAAACCGATTCATGGGTCACAAAAAATGAAAGGAAAAGAAGATAAATGGATAAGATTTGAATATCTTTTACAAATTAATAATGAATTAATTTCATTAATTTTATCCTATGGAGAAGATATAGTGGTTCTTGAACCGGAGAGCCTGAAAAATATAATAAAAACAAAGATAGAAAATATGTCAAAAAATTATTTTTAACTGTGCAGATAGGTTGCACAAAAGGATTATACCTTTGCAAAAGTTCTTTGAAATACCTGCTAAAAGATATTGACTCGAGCATGCTGGTTCCGCCACGGCGGAACAATGATCGGCATGTTGTCTCGGATTTTCCGGGATGAAGGTTTCTGACGAATTGATTGATAAGTATGTTAATATGTAAATATTTTATTTATTTATTTATTTATTTATTTATTGATTTGTTGAATTATTTATTGATTAATTGATTTGTCAATTAGTTGATTTGTTGAATAATGATTTTGCTTAATTGTTTATTTCATTTATTTCATACATAAAGAGTATCAAGCA
>JALSPW010000025.1 GCA_026985735.1 Saprospiraceae bacterium | reverse complement strand
TATCAGGATTTTTATTTTATCATCAATCCCGGTATTAATACCCGTTATGGTTTTTGTCTCAAGAAAATACTGAATTCTCTTTTCAAAATAATCCTTCTCATCTTCACTAAGAGATCTATAGAATTTTACATTTTCATTTAAAATCTTTCGCCATGATTCGGGAAATGGAGTTTTTAATACTTTTCGCCACTTTGCCAACGGTTGAAAGACCAAATAATAATAGCTTAATATGATAATTAAAAATATCAGAATTAATATAACTATAAGTGCTTTTTTTGAAGAAATGGAAATCAATGCAACAACTATAAAAAACAGTGCAAATATCAAAGTGAAGACCGTGTCTCTAATGATTCTCTTTTTATATTTTTTATTGTAATATAGATGCATTTTTTAAAATAGAAAAGCCGTTAATCCAAAAATCATACTAAACCTATGCAAAAATAACTATTTTTATCTCAAAAGTACTTCACTTGAGTAGTTTTATTTATTTCATGCAAAAAATTGCGTGCTAATAAAGTTTCATAGTTGAAAGATAAAAGATAAAAGATAAAAGATAAAAGACAAAAGATAAAAGATAAAAGACAAAAGATAAAAGACAAAAGATAAAATGAATTAATGATGACTTACAAATTACAAATTTTGTTTTAACCCTAATTTACATCGGGTCATTTATTCTGATTTTATAAGACCAAAGTTTCAGAAAACCTTATATTATTATCTTGAAATATTTCAAATTAGCTATTATAAAAATTTTAAATCAAAAAAAATTCTGAAACACCAAAAAATAATATTATTTTTAGCCGCTTTTTATTGTATAATGAAATATTGAAAAATAATATATTATGGATTTTAATTTTACAGAAGAACAATTGGCAGTTCAGGAAGCTGCCAGAGATTTCGCCCAATTGGTTTTAAAACCGGGAGTAATAGAAAGAGACAGAGGGGCTATTTACCCTACTGCCGAAGTAAAACAAATGGCGGAAATGGGATTTTTAGGTATGATGGTTTCTCCTGAATACGGAGGTATTGGAATGGACACTATTTCTTATGTTTTGGCAATGGAAGAAATAGCAAAGGTAGATGCTTCTGCAGCTGTGATCATGAGTGTTAATAATTCATTGGTATGTTGGGGACTTGAAAAATATGGAAATGAGGAACAAAAACAAAAATACCTTACAAAACTTGCACCGGGAGAATGGATTGGAGCGTTTTGCCTATCCGAACCAGAGGCGGGCAGCGATGCTACACATCAAAGAACCACTGCTGAAGATAAAGGAGATTATTATTTATTGAACGGTACAAAAAACTGGATAACGAATGGGGGCACTTCTAATATTCATCTTGTTGTCGCCCATACTAATCCTGAATTAAAACACAAAGGAATTAATGCTTTTATAGTGGAAGCAGACTGGGAAGGAGTGGAAATAGGTAAAAAAGAAGATAAAATGGGAATCCGGGGTTCCGATACTACTTCTATTATGTATAATAATGTAAAAGTACCTAAAAAAAATAGAATCGGAGCAGATGGTTTCGGTTTTACTTTTGCTATGAATACTTTAAACGGTGGAAGAATAGGTATAGCTTCTCAGGCGCTCGGAATAGCTCAGGGTGCATATGAATTGGCCGTTCAATATTCTCAAGAGCGGGAAGCATTTGGAAAGCCTATTGCAAAACATCAGGCTATTGCTTTCAAACTCGCCGAAATGGCAACGGACATTCAGGCAGCGAGATTGTTAGTACATAGAGCGGCTTGGCTTAAAGACCAGCATAAAGATTATATAATGGCAAGTGCAATGGCAAAATATTTTGCGGCAGAAATGGCGATGAAACATACTACGGAAGCAGTACAAATACATGGCGGATATGGCTATGTAGCAGAATACCATGTTGAAAGAATGATGCGTGATGCTAAAATCACTCAAATATATGAAGGTACTTCCGAAATACAACAAATAGTTATATCAAGAATGATAGAAAAAGGAGTCTTGTATTAACATACACCGGGTAAAAAGTTTTATTAAATCATCAGCCTCGCTCAGGCCGTTGTCTTGTATTAATTCTTTATCAGAATTAAAAAACTAATAGTTACTCAGGTGAAGTATTCCGGATGTAAAAAAATTAATATTCTTTAAATATAAAATTTTAAACAGATGAAAAACCTGATTAATAAACGTCTTGTATCCCTTGATGCTTTTAGAGGAATGACAATCGCATTGATGATTACCGTAAATATTCCCGGTAGCTGGTCTTATGTTTACCCTCCTCTGGAACACGCAAATTGGAATGGTTGCACTCCCACTGACCTTGTATTTCCTTTTTTCTTGTTTATAGTAGGAACCGCCATGGCTTTTTCTTTTTCAAAATTTAATTACAAATTGACTTCCGGTTCCTTTTTGAAAATTGTAGAACGTACTTTTTTAATTTTCTTTATGGGATTGTTATTAAATTATTACCCTTTTTTCAGACATGAGCTGACAAGCGATAATTCTTTGGTAAATGCCTTAATCGTAATATGGCGATTAACACTATCCTTAATACCCTTTTTCATTTTTTATTGGATAGTCAAAATGATTTTCAAATACATAAGAACCATAGCAAAATCGTCAAAATCCCTTTCCAACAAAGTTGTTTTTATTACAGGTATAGCGATTCTTTTTATCATTTTGATTTTCGGATTGCCTCGACTGTTAAATCTGATTCCTTTTTATAATAAAGAAGTTTCACATCTTAGAATTATGGGTGTGTTGCAGAGAATTGCTTTGGCTTATGGTTTTGCTGCATTTATTGTACTTGCTTTTAAAAGGAAATATATCCCTTATATTATATTGTTTATTTTATTATTATACTGGTGGATAATGTGGTATTTCGGAGGAGACAACCCTTATGGACTTGAAACAAGCATAGCTAGAAAAATCGACCTGTTTGTTTTTGGTGATGCTCATGTCTGGCACGGTAAGGGTATTCCGTTTGATCCCGAAGGATTACTATCTACGTTACCATCAATCGGTACACCTTTGATTGGATATTTGGTTGGAAGATACATAAAAGAAAATAAAGAAAAATTTGGAAATTGGTTCTTTATTTTAATAGGATCGGGAATCGCATTAATAATTTTAGGCAAAATTTGGAATTATTATATTCCTATTAATAAATCTCTTTGGACAAGTTCCTACGTTTTATACACCGGAGGCTTGGCTATAATTATTCTATCATTGTTTTATTGGTTGATTGATGTCAAAGGATATAAAAAATGGGCAAATTTCTTTATTGTATTTGGTATAAATCCTCTATTTGCTTTTGTAGTACATGTTTTATGGGTAAAAATATTGATTTATTTAATAAGATGGAAAGGAGAAGATGATAAAATAGTAACCGGCTATAGTTGGTTGTTCCATCATGTATTTCAACCAATTGCCGGAAATATGAACGGTTCTTTGCTTTTTGCCATTACACATATAATATTTTTCTGGTTAATGCTGTTAATATTATTTAGGAAAAATATAATTATTAAAATTTAACTTTTTATACAAGTATTTGTCTAAAACTTGAATAAAATATGAAATAAGTGTAACTTTGCATATAATTAAAAATATAAATTATGATTTTATTATTAGGAATGCCAGGAGGTCCGGAATTAATATTAATTGCTTTTATAGTATTACTATTATTCGGTGGCAGAAAATTACCGGAATTAATGAAAGGTTTAGGTAAAGGTATAAGAGAATTCAATAACGCAAAAAACAGTATTCAGTCAGAAATAAATACAGAGTTGAAAGAAATAGAAAAACCCAAAATTGAGATTAAAGAAGATGTTAAGGTAGAAAAAGAAAAAATCAAAGAGTAACTTTAACTTTGGCGTTGAAAAAACTTTTATCCTTTAATTTTCAAATAATTACTAAACAGGAGTGATTAGCAGACAAAATAATTCTACCTGAATCGTTAAATATATAGTTAATTTTTTGCAAATAGGTTTTATCAAATACTTAACAGATAACATTTTTCATTATTATTATGTTATCTAACATATTTTATAATTTTCACACGATAAAAATACGGTATTTACAAAAAAACACGGTGTGGAAATAAAATGATATTAAAGATGTGATTTATTGCATCTTATTTTTAAAACAAAAATTATTAAACAAATGAAATTTAAGTACTTATTTATTATTGCATTATTATTTGTTTTCGTTGTAAATATAAATGCCCAAAAATTCGGTTATATAAATTCTACGGAATTATTACTGGCTCATCCTGATGTAAAAAGTGCAGATAGTAAATTGCAAGATTATCAAAATCAATTGCTACAAAAAGGACAAACAAAAGCTAATGCATTTCAAAAGCATTATGAAGAATATATGAAAAAAGCGAACGCAGGTACTTTATCTAAACTTCAAATGCAGGATGAAGAAAATAAATTGACTCAGGAACAAAATGAAATCCGACAATATGAAGTTGAAATGCAACAAAATCTAACAAAGAAAAGAGAAGAATTGTATAAACCTATTTTGGATAAAATACAAAAAGCAATCAATGAAGTAGGTAAAGAGAATAATTATACTTTTATTTTTGATTCGGGAACAGGTGGGATTTTACATGCTAATGATGCTGATAATATAATAAATTTGGTAAAATCAAAATTAGGAATTTAAAAAAAGATGAGATTAATATCTTTTTTATTCTTTATAATTATTTACCAATCAATATATTCTCAAGATGCCGAAGTATTGTTTAATAACGGTATAATTCATATAAAGAATTTTGAGATTAATTTCATAGATACTGTTTTTAACAATAAACTTTATCGATTTCCTGCCGGTTGGAAAATAGCTATGGGTCGGGATAGTATTCTTATTGCTTATCCGGAATCATGGGCAGTGAAGGAAGGTAAAGATGGACACCTTGTCGCATATCCGCATATTTGGAAAACAAATTATAGTCCCGATGGTAGAATTGTTGCCTTTCCATATCAAGAAAAAACAATAACGATAAGAAAAAAAATTGATAATTGTATCGAGCCCGATACTAGTAAATGCTACAAAAATATTGAAAAAAAAGTAAATAAATTTGGCATTTATACGCAAACAGGTAGCGATAAAAGACAGGTCATATATTCAAATAAGATGATATTGGCAAAGGGAGCCGATGGAAGATTAATCAATATTCCGGATGATTGGGAAGTATCACAAAACGATAGAGGACGGCTTACTGCTTATCCCAAAAACTGGGTAGTTTATGAAATTGGAAATAAACAATTTGCTATGCCTGAAAATTGGGAAATTGACATTGAAACCGATAAGCCGAAAATAATAACCGGTGATAAATATATAAAATTCATCTATACTCCGGTAGAAAAATACGAAATAGCAAAATATATTTATGAAAATGATAAAGTAAACGGATTGAAATACTTGTTGTACCTGTTAGTAAATCAATAGAGAGATTTTGTTTTTAAAAAATCAAGCATTTTATAGACAAACACTATTTACATTTTCTTTAGTGAAAACAAATCATTATAGATAAAATAAAAAGCATAAGAATATTGGAAATTATTTCTTCTTTCCTGATAATACAAATCCGAACGTAAACTAAATATAATATTTTTTTTTATCTTTTTATCATAAATAAATTTAATCGTATAAAGAATAACATCATCTTGAGAATCATTTTGAATATGCTCATACACGGATTCAAACAGGTATTCACCTCTTTTTGCTATAAATTGATGACCTTTCCAATATCCCGCCATTATTTTAATATTACCAAAATCAATATTTGTTTTGAAATAATGCCCTGTTCCCGTATTAAATAATTGATGATATTTTTCGCCTTCAGGAGGATTTGCACCCGCTTTATAATTATAATATGAATATGATAATCCGATATTTTTTATACGTTTTAGTTTTGCCTTATATTGCATTTCCATACCGGTCATTGTATTGTTTAAAGACATCATTCGTAGTCTATTCTCATCATGGCGATCTATTTGTCCACCCGCATGGGTCCAGGTATAATGAAATGGTATGATAATATTAATTTTATCATTCAGATCAAAAGAAAATTCAGCTACATTACCGAGAACAAATTCTTCTTTAAACGGATCATCATAAAATATAAACTTTTCCCAATTTATCCATAAATCATTATGAAAATATTTATTGTTAAATAAAAATTGAATTCCGTATTCAACATTATCACTATAATATCTGTCAAATCTATATACCGGTTCACTCAATTTATGCTCCAGACTACCATATAATTGCCCAAAAACCAATTCAAATGAATTTGAAAATTTTTGTCTTATTCTGAATAAAGGTAGGGGATGATAAAATTCGTTTCTTCCTGAAAATTTTTCCAAAAAATAACCTGCTTCAATTAAAGTTGTTTTAGCAGGTTGATAAATTAATTTAGGCCGGAGCATAAAGCCTATTCCCGTCCAACCTTGAAAACCATAACCAAAATATTCATTATTTTTTAAAAATGAAGTTGTCTTTATATCAAAAGATAATTTATTTTCATTTGTATCTATTATTTCAGTACGTGTAAAAAAGATACTGTTATCCTGGGAAAATATAACTTCCGGTATTGAGAACAAAATAAAAATCAAAAGAAAAATATATTTACCATTCATTACGGATAACATTTAATAATCACGAAAGTAATAAAAAGCTGACAACTTAAAAAGGGAATATTTCTTTTTTTTACAAATAAAAAAGCTCTTCAATTTTCATTAAAGAGCTTTTGTGACCCGGCTGGGATTTGAACCCAGGACCCACGGCTTAAAAGGCCGTTGCTCTACCGGCTGAGCTACCGAGTCTTAGCTTTCTTAAAAGCGAGTGCAAAGATAAAACCAATTTTTAATTATACAAATACAATAAGGAAAAAAGTAAAAAAAAATATCATTTTTTATTCATTTGTATAATTTAAGATTAATTTTCAATAGTTTTACATAAATTTTCAGAAAATAAAAGAGCATTTAATAAACAAAATGATTCCATTTAAGAAATTACCAATTTTAAAGTTAAAAAATAATTTTGGAAAATATTAAGATTAAAAAAATAAGATCAAAACTTCACGAAATAATTTTTGAAGCGGATACTTTTGAAGGAAAATTATTTGATGTCATACTTTTGATATTGATTGTTATTAGTATTATCGTTGTGATGTTTGAAACTGTCGTTAGTATTGATAAAAATTATCATGAATATTTGGTCTTGATTGAATGGGTTGTCACTATATTATTCACAATAGAATATATATTTAGAATTCTTACTGTTTTTAGACCTGTTAAATATATTTTTAGTTTTTTTGGCATAATAGATCTTTTGGCTATTTTGCCAACATATTTAAGTTTATTTATCGTCGGAACGCAATATTTAATGATCATCCGGGCATTGCGATTATTAAGAATGTTCAGAATCTTAAAAATGGGGAACTATGTTAAACAGGGCAGAATAATAACAAGTTCGCTCAAGGCCAGTATTCCCAAAATAACGGTTTTTTTATATTTTGTAATATTAGCAGTAATAGTTTTCGGTTCTATAATGTATGTAGTGGAAGGTAACAAAAATCCTAATTTTGATAATATTCCGAGAAGTGTGTATTGGGCGGTAGTAACATTAACTACTGTCGGATATGGTGATATAGCACCTATCACTCCGATAGGACAATTTTTAGCTTCTGTAGTTATGATTATGGGATATGCCGTAATAGCTGTTCCCACCGGTATTATTTCTGCCGAAATGGTATATCACGGACGCAAAGCCGGAAAAGAAATCAAAACACAAGCATGTCGTTATTGTGGAAAAGAAGGACATGATATTGATGCGGAATACTGTAAATATTGTGGACATTTACTTAATTAATGTTTGTTCATAAAATCAATAAAATTTAAAAACAAGCATTTTATAGACAAACAATATTTAGTCTCTGTCCATAAAGTGCTAAATTTTTTAAAAATAACAATTTTTAGTGTATCTTTGAATATTAATTTACTTTAAATCTTATACTATGAATGATAAAATTCTCTCTGTAGTTAAACCCGGAGTTGTTTCCGGAGACGATGTTTCGAAAATATTTGAAATTGCAAAGAAAAACAATTTTGCCATACCTGCCGTCAACGTAGTGGGAACAAATTCCGTAAATGCCGTCATGGAAGCTGCAAAAACGGTAAATTCCCCGGTCATTATTCAATTATCAAGTGGAGGGGCACAATTTTATGCAGGAAAAGGTATTTCTAATGAAAACTATAAAGCTTCTGTTTTAGGCGCTGTATCAGCGGCAAAACATATTCACTTGCTTGCTGAGTTTTATGGTATTCCTGTTATTTTACATACTGATCACGCTGCAAAAAAATTATTGCCATGGATAGACGGAATGCTTGATTATGGCGAACAGTTTTATTTAAAAAACGGAAAACCGTTGTTTAGTTCACATATGATTGATTTGTCAGCCGAACCTCTTGAAGAAAATATAGAGATATGTAGAAATTATCTGCAAAGAATGAAAATCATGGACATGACACTTGAAATCGAACTCGGAATAACCGGAGGGGAGGAAGACGGAGTGGACAATACGGATATTGACAATGCCAGACTTTATACGCAACCCGAGGATGTCGCTTATGCTTACGAAAAATTAATTCTAATATCCGATAGATTTACTATTGCAGCATCTTTTGGAAACGTCCACGGAGTATACAAACCGGGAAATGTTGTTTTAACTCCTAAAATTTTAAAAAATTCGCAAACTTTTATTCAAAAAAGATATGGATTAAATGAGGATTTACCCGTGAATTTTGTTTTCCATGGTGGAAGTGGTTCTTCAAGGGAGGAAATCAGAGAAGCTATCAGCTATGGAGTGATAAAAATGAATATTGATACCGATACACAATGGGCTTTCTGGAATGGTGTCCGTTTGTATGAAGCTAAATATCATGATTATCTCCAAAGTCAAATAGGAAATCCGGAAGGTGACGATAAGCCGAATAAAAAATATTATGATCCACGTAAATGGCTTAGAGAAGGTGAAATTTCCATGATTGACAGACTGAAAATAGCTTTTGAAGATTTAAATTGCCTGGATAGAAATTAATAATTATTAAAATTTATATAATATCGGTGAATTCAGGGTTTTAAGGAAAACTTTTTAAACCCCTGTATGTTTTGTGCTTATTATTTTATGATAAAAATAAACAACATATCATTAAGTTATGGAGAAGAAGTCGTTTTAGATAATCTTTCTTGCGATATACCTAAAGGTCAAAGTATTTGTTTCTGGGGTCCGTCAGGAAGCGGGAAATCAAGTCTTTTAAAATTGTTGATGGGTTTTGAAATTCCTTCCTCCGGTAAAATTATAATAGATGATATTCTTTTATCTGAAGAAAATATAAATGAAATACGAAAAAAAATAGGATGGATCCCACAAAATATCAATCTCCCTGTCAATAATACTACAGAATTGATTAATTTATTATATTTAGATAAAGAACAACAAAAAAAATTCAGATTTTATTCAAATAAATTAGAATTAGATAATAATCTTCTTAAAAAAGATTTTCATGAAATAAGCGGAGGACAAAAGCAAAGAATTGTTATTGCAGCTGTATTATCTTTAGATAAACCGGTTTTGCTGATGGACGAACCAACATCGGCTTTGGATACGGAATCTGTTGACAATCTGATAAATTTAATTTTAAAAAATAAAACTTTAACGGTTATCTCTGCTTCACATGATAAAAAATGGGCGAATGCCAACGATTTAATATTGCATTTGGATCAATAAACACTCTAAGACGGATGAAAGCAATTGCCAACATAGATACCATACATTTAATAATCGGATATTCCATTCTTATCATTCCTCTTATTATATTTTGGTACTTTAAAATCAAATTGACTAAAACTACTATTATTGCTGTTGTCCGGATGAGTATTCAATTGCTTTTGGTAGCTCTGTATTTGGAATATATTTTTAAACTAAATAATGCATATATCAATATTCTTTGGGTACTGGTAATGATTGGAGTTGGTATTTCAACAACAATAAAAAGAGCTAGCTTAAAGCCTAAATATTTTATTATACCGTTGGTATTGGCTTTATTTTCTTCTTTAGTGCTTATCGATGCATTTTTTTTGGGTATAGTTTTGAAACTCAAATATGTTTTTGAAGCAAGATATTTTATTCCGATATCCGGTATGATATTGGGCAATGCAATGAACTATAACATAGTAGGATTAAATTCGTATTTTGAAGGATTGATAAAAGAAGAAAATTTATATTACTTCCTTTTGGTAAATACAAATGACAATAAGAATGCATTACTTCCTTTTATTGGAAAATCAATAAAAAAAGCCTTAAGCCCGTTAATAGGTACAATGACGGTAATGGGTCTAATAGCATTGCCGGGAATGATGACAGGACAAATACTTGGAGGCAGTCCTCCTGCAACTGCAATAAAATATCAAATATTAATAGCAGTTGCTATATTCAGTGGAGGTTCATTAAACCTGACCTTGTCAATAATATTTTCCAATCTGTTTGTTTTTGATAAATTTGGAAGACTAAATAGAAAAATAATAAAAAAGTAAAAAAATCATTCTCTCCATAAACGGAAACCCAGATTTATACCTATTCTTAATTGCCAATTTGAATCCAGTTTTTTCAGAAAATCCAATTGGTCTTTTGTTAAATTATGATTGGAAGCGGTTTCTTTTGAAAAAACAGCCCTTCCTATTCCAAAATAAGCTCCGATTATAATCATATTACCTACTGCAAATTTTACTCCCATTGCTCCACCTATAGTTGATTTTTGAGATAGATAATCCGTGATTGGAATATCCACATTTGTAGAATCTCTAGAAACATCGGCAGGAATACTTTTATATTTTTTCCCGGAATACTTTAAATATGGGGAAACCCAAAATCCTGTGGCATTATTATCACTATTATTGAAATAATACCTGTATTCTAGAGCGATTCCGGAAGCAGAATAAGCTGTTCTTATTAAACCTTTTAATATTTTCGGAGTAGTGAAATATCCCCCAGTTATGTTTACACCCGATTTTTTATTTAAAACATATTCATAGGAACCGCTAAAGTTTTTATATGTCAGTCCAAGTATATTGATTTTAAAATCATGTTGTGCTTCCACTGTTATTATCCCGGAAACAAGCAGGATTAAGATGATAATATTTTTTTTCAAAATAATAATTTAATAGAGTAACGAACCTCTGTCACAAAACCTTGTGTAAAACATAAAAAAGTTGAAAATGTTTTTTGTAAAACTCAGATAGAATTAAACCCGGTTATCCTGCATATTTGATTCAATAGAGGTATTTTCTTTAAATCGGAATCGGATAAATCCCTCAAATGCACAGGACTATTCATTCCAAATGTATCATAAAAAACATAATCAATTTCGATTGGAGAATATCCTTCAAAATTCGAAATACCACGATTGTTTTGTTTAAACTGTAATTCTTGAAGGTGTTTGTTTAATTTTTCCAGTTTGTATATTTTTAATATTTTTATTTTAAACAAATGTATATATACATATCATGATTTTTAAAAAAAATCGAGTAATTTATGGTCATGTACTCAAAAAATCAGGAAAATTCCTTAATGTATAACAAATTTCATTATATTTTTTAAGAAAAATTTAACCAGATGAAAAAGCACATTATCTTTGTAGTTTTACATTTATTTTTAACAGATGAAAGAAATTAAAATTTTTTCCGGAACTGCAACAAAAGAATTGGCAGAAAAAATTGCAAATGATTTGAATATGTCATTAGGTGACTTGGATATTTTAAAATTTAGTGATGGTGAAATGCAGGTGGTGTTGAATGAATCGGTCAGAGGAGCTCATGTATTTTTTATTCAGTCTACATTTGCTCCGGGGGATAATATTATAGAATTGTTATTGATGATTGATGCTGCTAAAAGAGCTTCGGCAGGATACATTACCGCTGTTATTCCTTATTATGGATATGCTCGGCAAGACAGAAAAGATAAACCGAGAGTTCCAATCTCAGCAAAATTGATGGCCAATATAATTCAGGCAGCAGGAGTTGACAGGGTGATGACTATGGATTTACATGCACAACAAATACAAGGATTCTTTGATATTCCGGTTGATCATTTAATAGCTGAAGCTATATTTTTTCCTTATTTGGAAACTTGTGATATCAATAATTTCATTTTTGCAAGTCCTGATGTTGGTGGTGTAAAAAGGGCCAGAGCTTATGCACGAAAATTTGATACCGAATATGTGATATGTGACAAAGAACGCAAAAAAGCAAATGAAGTATCTAATATTATCGTAATTGGAGATGTCAAAGGAAAAGATGTTATTTTAATAGATGACCTTGTGGATACAGCAGGAACTATGACTATGGCTGCAGATAAGCTGATAGAAGAAGGAGCAAAAAGTGTAAAAGCGATTTGTACTCATCCCGTTTTGTCCGGTCCGGCTTATGAAAGGCTTGAGAATTCTAAAATTTCCGAACTTATTGTTACGGATACTATTCCTTTGAAAAGAAAGTCGGAAAAAATTAAAGTAATAAGTTGTTCACACCTTTTTGCCGAGGCGATAAATTATGTGTATGAATTCAAATCGATTCAATCGTTATTTAATAGATGATGAATTTTATAAATATATGAATTGTTCAATAGAATAATATAAAAAATTTAAGAAAATTTAATTTTTTTCTTTTAAAAACTTCATAATTAAATAAAAAGATTTACCTTTGCACTCCATTTTTAAACGCTCAATAACAGATAGCTATGGAAATATTTAAAATAGAAACAAATAAAAGAGATTCTTTTGGCACAAAACATGCAAAAGCTTATAGAAGAGAAGATTTGATTCCCTGTAATTTATATGGGGGGGAAGAAAATAAATCGTTTACTGTAAAGCCTTTGGATGTAAGAGGGTTGGTGTATACTCATGAATTTAAAATTGTAGAATTGAATATAGAGGGTAAACCTATAAAAGCAATTTTAAAAGAAATCCAATTTCACCCGGTTACGGATAAGATTACCCATATAGATTTTCAAGAATTAGTTGAAGGTAAAAAAGTTAAAGTATCAGTACCGGTTAAATTTGTCGGAAATTCAATTGGAGTAAAAGAAGGAGGTACTTTAATGCCTTTGATGAGAAAAGTGATTATTAAAACCACTCATGACAGATTGGTTAACCATATTGAAGCCGATATAACTCCTCTTGCTTTAGGACAATCTATTCGTATCAGTGAATTAACCATACCTGAGGGTATTGAAGTTATGCACGATGCAAATATCCCTGTTGGATATATTGAAATACCAAGGTCTCTAAAGAGCGCTCAGGATGCTGCGGCTAAAACCGAGGTAGCTGCTACACCAGGAGAATAATATCAAATTAATAATATAAAGAAAAGCCACTCAAAAAATTGAGCGGCTTTTTTTTTCGAATATTTATTCTATTAAATTCGACTTATCAATGGAATTTGACAAATTCTTTTACCCAATCAGTTGTTACCGATTTAGGTCTTTCCAATGCAAGACCAAGTGCTCTTGACCATGTAGCGGCTGCCAAAACTCCAAGTGCTCTTGAAACTCCAAATAATACTGTATAATATTCATATTCTTTAAAACCATAATGTACCAATAAAGCTCCAGAATGAGCATCTACATTAGGCCAAGGATTTTTAACTTTTCCAAGACTTTGTAAAATCGGAGGAACATGTTCGTATAATTTCCAAATTATATTTATCAAATTAGAATCTTTAATATTCCTTTCCGCAAATCTTTTTTGTGCGACAAATCGAGGATCGGGACGTCTTAAAACCGCATGTCCGTAACCAGGAATTACTCTACCGGAATTTAATGTATCCTGAATATATTTTTTGATATCATCATCAGAAGGAGTCTCTGTACCAAGTTGTTCAATCATTTCAAATACCCATTTTATTACTTCTTGATTGGCCAATCCATGCAAAGGACCTGCTAAAGCATTAATTCCCGCAGAAAGCGAGTAATAAACATCACTTAAAGTTGAATTTACCAAATGTGTAGTATGTGCAGAAGCATTTCCTCCTTCATGATCGGAGTGAATGGTAAGATAAATTCTCATCAATTCTTTGAAACCTTGAGAATCATTTCCCAACATATGTGCAAAATTGGCACCCCAATCAAGATTCGGATCAGGATCTATTTGTTTTCCATTATTGTATTTTCTATTGTAAATATATGCTGCCAATTGGGGAAGAGTAGCTATTAAATTCATGGAATCTTCATAAGTAGGATCCCAATAATCATATTTAGTCATACCTTCAGCATATTTCTCAGCAAAAATACCATTGTTTCGTAATGATAGTATTCCCATACTGAATAATGTCATAGGATGACTGTCAACAGGCATATTATCAATAATATCTTTAGTATGCTGAGGAAGATTTGCCCTCTTTTTCCATTCCTTTGTCAACCATGTTACATCTTCGTGCTCGGGTAGTTCACCGGTTAATAACAACCAAAACAAACCTTCCGGCAAAGGTTCATTTCCATCAGGAGCTGTAGGAAGTTTTTCTCTCAATTCAGGAATAGAAAATCCTCTGAATCTGATACCTTCAATAGGATCTAAAGCAGATGTTTCATAAGTCATTGCTTTTAATCCTCTCATTCCGCCATAAAGTTGCCTGATATGTACCTGATCAACCTCTTTATCGCCATTGTTTTTGATAAGATCTTTAATTTCCTTACCTAATGCGACGGACTTTTCGTGAAATATTAATTTTAATTTATCCATAATTATATTTTTAAATTAGTTAATAAAATTTATTGTAACTACTCGATTACAATTTATTTAATAATACAAAATTAATAGTTTAATTTTAAAAAAAAGAACCACTTATACTATCATTAACTTATTTATACACCATATTATTTAGTTTTAGTCTAATTTAGAATGCTTATAATCAAAATATTTGATAAATCCGGTTATTTTTATTAAAAAATCTTTTTTTTCCTATGTTAATTAGTTCTTTTAACGGATATTTGAACTTTTAAATATATTTATGATAAAATTTGAACGACATATTCTTAATAACGGACTGATTATCTTGCTTAATCAGGATAAAACCACTCCTTTGGTTTCTTTCAATATTTTGTATGATGCAGGATCAAAATATGAAGATGAAAATAAAACAGGTTTGGCCCACCTTTTTGAGCATCTGATGTTTTCCGGAACGAAAAAAGTTCCTGATTTTGATTTTCATACTCAGATGGCCGGAGGTGAAAACAATGCCTTTACCAATGCTGATATAGCGGATTTTTATATCACTGTTCCCGGAGAAAATTTGGAAACGGCTTTTTGGTTAGAGTCGGACAGAATGGAGAATCTTGTTCTTAATGAACAGCGTTTTGAAAATGAAAAAAGAGTAGTGATTGAAGAATTTAAAGAAACATCACTTAATACTCCCTATGGTGATATATGGCATTATCTAGCTCCTGTTTCTTACAATGTCCATCCGTACAAATGGCCGACTATCGGTAAAACAATTGAACATATTGAAAATATCACTTTGCACGATGTTAAAGATTTTTATGATAATTTTTATCATCCAGAAAATGCAATTATTTCAATAAGTGGAAATTTTGATTTCTCCAATACTCTTAAATTGGCTGAAAAATGGTTTGGAAATATATCAAAAAAGAGTAATACCAGGAAATCTATTCCGGTAGAACCTGAGCAAGCTAAGAAAAAATCAAAAATAATCAAAGAAAATGTCCCTTCCAATGCTCTTTATATGGCTTTTCATATTGGCGGTAGAATGGATGAAAAATACTATACTCAGGATTTATTATCGGATATTCTTGGAAGAGGACGCTCTGCAAGATTATTTCAAAAACTTGTAAAGGATAAAGAATTATTTCATGAAATCCAGGCTTATGTTACAGGAAATTTGGATCCCGGATTGTTGATTATTGAGGGACATCTTACTGATAATACAGATTATACAACAGCGATTGAAAGTATAAGAAATGAGCTAAATTCTATCAAACGTGGAAATCTTGAAAAACGCGAATTGGAAAAATTGAAAAATAAAATTGAAAATCAAATGGCATTTTCCGAGATAAATATTTTGCATAAATCTATTAATCTTGCTCAATACGAATTGTTGGGTGATGCCTCTTTGATAAATAAACAAAACGATCTTTACAATAAAGTCACATGTGAGGATATTATAGCTGAAGCAAACAGGGTTTTTACGGAAAAAAATTGCTCTGAACTGATTTATATGAAAAACTAATATGGATTTTAAAAAAGTTATAAATAAAATTCCCGACAAATATTGGTATATTTTTGCCCTGACATTGATTTTTCCCGCATTATTAATCAATCTTGGACTTCTTACGTTTAATGAAGATGAAGCTATCCGGGCTTTGGTGGCTCTCGAAATGAAATATTCAGGCAATCTTATTGTACCGACTCTTAATGGTACATATTATTATTTCAAACCGCCCTTGTACAACTGGATAATTTTATTTTTTTATAATTTATTGCACGATACTAGTCCCTGGACAGCCAGATTTGTTACTATAGTTAATTTACTCGCTTTTACATTTACCGTTTTTCTTATAAATAAAAAATATCTTAATGCCAAACAAGCGATTTTAATCGCCTTGATTTATATCACATGTGGGAGAATTATTTTTTGGGATTCGATGTTGGCTTATATCGACATTTCATATTCCTGGATTACTTACATGGAAATAATGTCAATATATATTTTTTATAAGAAAAAAAATTATTGGGCTTTGTTTTTAATAAGCTATTTGTTGATGTCTGTAGGATTTTTAATGAAAGGTTATACTTCTTTACCATTTCAGGGTTTGAGTTTAATTGCTTTTTTTATTTGGAAAAAAGATTTCAAAAAACTATTTTCCCTTCCGAATTTCACCGGTCTTGCTTTGTTTTTTTTGATTATAGGCATTTATTACTATGCTTATAATCAGTATAATGATATAATGAATACAGTAGGCCCTTTACTTGATCAATCAGTAAGAAGAACCGCCATTCATCAAAGAATAAATATCCTGCAAACTATAAAACATATATTTACTTATCCTTTTGAAAACCTTTATCATTTTCTTCCATGGTCATTAATGGCAATATATTTATTCAGCAGAAAAAATGTATTAAAAATATTTAAAAATGAATTCGTCGCTTTCAATGCCTTGATGTTTTTTGTAAACATTATTGTGTACTGGCTTTCGGTAGAAGTTTATCCAAGGTATATTTTAATGTTAATGCCAATGCTTTTCACCGTATTTGTATATTTACACGAATCGAATAAGGAAGAAAATTCTATATATTACAGAGTATTGATATTCTTATTCAATATAGTTTTTATTGCTGTTTTCATATTTAGTTTTACTCCATATTGGGTAAAGGCTGCTCATCTGAATGGCAATTTTATACTAAAAACCTTGCTGTTAAATATTTTCACATTGTTTCTATCAATTGTTTTTTATTTTAAACGTGAAAACAAACTTATAATTCTGATTTTATTGGTATTGGTTGTTCGTATAGGTTATGACTGGTTTGTCATTACCGGCAGATACAGGGAAAATCCTGATGCAAAATACAAAAGACAAACAATTAGTGTCGCAAATAAATATAAAACCAAAGATATTTTTCTCTATAAAAAATCCAAAGTGGATTATACGGCTTCTTATTATATTGCAAGAGTGAGAGGGAAAATCACTACTAGGGAGTTTAATGAATTCCTACCACAAAATTACTATTATTTTGATACTTCGAGATATGATTTGGATACCAATGTATTTAAGATAACAGATGAGTTTATGGTCAGGGAATTTAATAGAAAAATATATGTGGTTAATCCTAAAAAAAGAATCATAGAGGATAATTAAAGTCTATCCGTTAAATTTTATAATAGGATCTTTTTTCTAACATCTGTGTGAAGTTTTAAATTAAAAAAATTTAATGTATATTTGCTTTATTATATGTTAAATCAAGATCAAAATAAGATATTTGATGAAGATATGTTTGAACAATTGTTTAAAGCATACTTTGTCAAATTATGCAATTATGCTATAGGTTTTGTAAACGATAGAGATACTGCAAAAGATATAACCCAAAAAGTTTTTATAAGCTTATGGGAAAAAAGAAAAAATATTGATCCTCAAAAATCTATTCAATCTTATTTGTATACAGCAGTTAAAAACAGATGTTTCAATTATATCAGGGATAATAAAAAATATCATAGTGATGTGCTTGATCTGGAAACTATTGATTTTGATTTTATGATGGAATTAGATAGTGATTCAATTCTTGAACTTGAAGAAAAGATAAATTATGCATTAAATTTATTGTCCGATAAATGCAGAATCGTTTTTGAGATGAGCAGATTTAAAAATATGAAATATAAAGATATCGCCAAAGAATTGAATATCTCTGTTAAAACGG
Organism: Saprospiraceae bacterium; assembly: GCA_026985735.1. Taxonomy (GTDB): domain Bacteria; phylum Bacteroidota; class Bacteroidia; order Chitinophagales; family Saprospiraceae; genus JADJGA01. Next base: position 918 of record JALSPW010000025.1, on the reverse strand, counting down.
TTGAAGCACATATATCCAAAGCATTGAAAACTTTGCGTGAACAATTAAAAGATTATAATTTGTTAATATTTATACTTTTTGAATTATTTAATTAAAATATATTAGGGTAAAATAGAAATAAAGTGTATCATTATTAGAGTTGTATTGTCAAAATGAAACGAACATGAATTTTATTAATCATAAAATACACACAAAATTATGATTAATAAAATTTATGTGAGTTCCTGAATGTATTATAAATTTTTTGTAAATTTTCGCAAACAAAAAATTTTAAACAGATGAAAGAAGAAAATAAAAATATAGATTATTTTAAACTTATTTCGAAATATTTAAGTGGGAATGCCAATGAAACGGAGATTGTTCTTTTGGAAAAATGGGTATTGGAATCACCCGAAAATAAAGAGCAATTCAAAACATATAAAAAAGCCTGGATTCTGTCCGGAATAAATGAAAATATCAAAGAGACTGATATAAATCAAGAATGGGAGAATATAACAAAACAATTATATTCAAAGAATAAAACTTCCATTCACAAAATGCAAACAACACCGAAATACAAGATTGGAAATATCTTGAAAATAGCAGCTGCTGCAGCGATTATTTTGTTCACTTCATTTTGGATGTATAGATTTTTTGAAAATGATAAATATATAAATATTGTCGCTCAAAATGAAATAGAAAAAAGTATTTTACCCGATAGTTCCCTGATATACCTAAATAGATATTCCTCTGTAAAATATATAACTTTAAAAAATAAAAAACACAGAATGGTAGAATTGGCCGGAGATGCCTTTTTTAAAGTGAAACGTGATACAAATCAACCTTTTATTGTAAAAGCTGAAAATATTAAAGTTGAAGTTTTAGGTACATCTTTTTATGTTGATGCACGTAAAGATCTGGTTCAAATTATGGTAATAG
>JALSPW010000024.1 GCA_026985735.1 Saprospiraceae bacterium | reverse complement strand
ATGTTTTATTTAATTAAAAAAAAACGTTTATAAGGCTATTTGATAAGGTATGAAGTGCTTTAGGCTCGGCTTGAGGGGGTAATGTCACAAATTCACCATTTATACTTTTTATCTTTTAACTTTTTCACGGCACTCTTGTTTTGTTACTATTTTTGCTGTGCAATACCGTAAAATATCGCCAAAATAGGAGGAAATCATTTATTGCTACACTAATGTACTAGGCTACAATATGCCGTCTATATGGGACTTTTTTATTTCAAAAAGATGTAAAGTAGGACTTGAAGGCATGCGATAGCTTGACTTCAAATCCTTTTTGTGGTTGCTTCACATCGTTAGCAAATTTGTGTATTATTAAACTTTAAACTTACCTACGAATTGAATTTCTCAACATTTTCTTCTTCACCAATAATTAAGATTTTATCTCCGTATTCAAAATTATATCCCGGGTCAGGAACAAAAACTTTTTCAGCTTCATTGGTTTCCCTGTCAAAGTTTTGTTTTATGAGAATGACTTCAATTCCGTATTTTTGTCTTAAATCCAGATTATTGAGATTTTTACCTATAAATTCCCCGGGGACTTCAACTTCGCACAAGACCTCTCCATCGGTCAATTTCAATTTTTTAAATTTTGTAGCTGATCCGATATATCCGGAAACAGATTTTAACATATCTTTTTTCATAATTTCCCTATTATAAGCATGAATAACTTCCGTCTTGGAAATATAACCTATTAATTTTCTTTCTTCTTCATTATTTACTATAGGGATTTCGTCAAGAATCAAGTCATTCAATATCAAGCCTACCATATCCAAAGTGTCTTCCGGAGTAAAATATATTTTATCATCTATTATTACATCTTTAGCGGTGATATTTATATGTCCTTTATCAGTATTTTTTGCCATTTGTCTTATTTTGAATGGTGAAAGAATTCCCATAAGAGAATCATTTTCATCAACCACAAAATAATTCAAATGGATATTCTCCTTTGTGATTTCAACTAATTTTTCAAATGGAGTATTATATAATATTTTAGGAGTATTGGTTTTGTATAGTTTTTTTATTTTGATATTGCTCAAAACATTGGGTTCGTACTCTTTTTTCAATTGTAATCCTTTCCTCATTAATTTTAAAGAATATATGGATTCTTTTTTTAATTGCATTTTAATTAAAACACTTAAAATGATTGCTGTCATAAGTGGCAAAATGATACGATAATCATTTGTCAATTCAAACAAAATCAAAATAGAAGTCATTGGTGCGTGCATAGTTGCAGCTGCTACTGCTCCCATTCCTACTAGCGTATATGCTCCCGGACTACCTGCGATATTCGGGAACCACATATTGGTCAAAGTACCTACAAAGCCTCCCAAACTGGCACCAAGGAATAATGAAGGTGCAAAAATACCTCCCGAACCACCCGAGCCAATAGTGATTGAAGTTGCAAACAGTTTTAAAAAAATCAACATCAGGAGAAATGACCAGGATAGTTTCCCGGCTAATGCCATGTCCATAGTTTCATATCCAACTCCGAAAATATGAGGAAAGTATAAACCAACAGCTCCGATAATTAATCCTCCAATTGCAGGTTTTATCCACTCAGGAATGGGGATTGCATCAAATAAATCTTCACTTTTATATAAAACATTAATAAATGTGACAGCTACAATTGCCGCTAATATTCCAAGTATAGAGTAGGGGATAAATTCATATATACTAACCAATTCATATTTGGGTATAATAAAAGCGGGATAATTGCCAAGATAAAATCTTGAGACGACGGTAGAGGTTACAGATGCGATCACAATTGGACTAAATTGTGTAATAGCAAAATCACCTAGTAATATTTCGAGGGAAAAAATAGCTCCGGCAATTGGTGCGTTAAATGTTCCTGCAATACCGGCAGCAGCTCCACATGCTACTAATGTACGAAGTTGAGATCCTCTGACATGAATTATTTGGCCAAGTGATGAACCTGCAGCAGAACCAATCTGAACAATTGGGCCTTCTCGTCCTACAGAACCTCCAGTACCGATAGATACGGCAGATGCGATAATTTTGGCTAATACCACCCGGGGTCTTATCGCTCCTCCTTTTAGTATTATTGCCTCCATTACTTCAGGTACACCATGCCCTTTGGCTTCTCTGGCGAAAAAATATATAATAGGTCCGACTATCAAACCACCTATTGCAGGAACAAATAAAACAACATACCATGGCAATCCGGAAATATATTCGATATTGCTATGCCATGAACCAAAAAAAATCGATTGGAAAAATCTTATCGCATATCTGAATACAATAGCGCCGTACCCCCCGATTATCCCTATGAGGATAGCCATTACTATCATAAAAGTATGCTCTGTTTTTTTAAATTGTACTAAAAGTTTTAAAAATTTGCGAAAATATTTAATTCGCATAATATTAGTAGGATATCTCATTTATTTGCTTTTTTAAAACATTGTAACTGCTCTATTGGAGTATGTTTCAGTTGAAATATTTCATTTTTCTTAGTTATATAAATCTTATTTTTTTGAAATGTTAGTTATAATAAAAAAATAGCTGTGAGAAAACAAAAAAATAATTTTTTCAAACAAAATGACTTCATCTGATTAGTTACAAAACAATAAAAGTCGATTAAATTACGAAGTTAGAATTAATTATTGTAAAAACAATATATGTTGAAAAAAAAATAATAAAAAAATGAAAAATATAAATGCGAGACAATTCACGAACTAATATGAAAGACTATTTGTTTATTTTACTAAATGTAAATATAAATGAATAATTATAAATTTAAACATCTCAAAGTATATACTTCTACCGAATGGCTTGCTTATGGTAAGAAAAAATATAGAAAAGTCTTTCTTAGTAAAGATGTTGATTATTTGTATTGCGAATTTTCTTTTTATAATTTGAATTACCAGAAAGAAAATTGGGAGGTTGAACTTGAGCTTTTATGTTATCAAAAACTTGAAGGAACCAATAAACAAATATGTAAGCTCAATTTTAATAAAACCGTTTTTAAAAATGATAATATTTTCAGCCTTCGTGAAGGTTGGGGGAATATGGAAAAAGGTAAATTCTGGAAAAAAGGAGAATATTTTTGGGAAGCCCGTATCAATAGTAAATTAGTTGGCATTGAAAATTTCTATATTGAAGATTTCAGAGATCAATCTGTTGATTTCGTTTATGAAATAGTACAATTGGATGATGTGCATTTAAGTGAAGGGGGAGAGAAGGGGCAAATAGATTTTGAAAAATATTACAATCAGTTTGATTTTTCAAAAACAAGGTTCATTTATGTAAACATGTTTTTTTTGAATAATTTAAATTACCAAAAAGAATTTTGGCTGGAAGTATTTTTATATTTTTATACTGAGAGCAGGGACTTAAAAGGGATGGCAAGTAAAATTATTAAAGTGAATAAAGATGATGAAATAGTGGAGTTTAATCTTGGTTGGGGGGCTGAAACACCCGGAACTTGGTACAAAGGAGAATATTTTGTTGATATTGTAATTTTTGAAGAATTGGTTGCAACCATTAGGTTTGATGTTGATGAAGATTTTATTGAGGGTAAACCCGATGTGTTTTTACCGGGTGATATTGTACCGTCAATATTGAAAGAAGTTAATGATAGCTCCAAAACCAGTTTGGAGGATTTACTTAAAGAACTTGATGAATTGGTAGGGCTACAAGAAATTAAAAGTCAAATTAAAGACCACGCAAAATATATCAGGTTTATTAAATTAAGAAAAGATAAAGGTTATAAAGAAGAAGGGGATATTGATATTCACATGGTTTTTATGGGAAATCCCGGCACTGGTAAAACAACGGTTGCGGAAATGATGGGAATGATATACAAAAAAATGGGAATTATTTCAAAAGGACATGTGCATTCTGTCGATAGGGTAGATCTCGTTGGTGAATATATTGGACAAACAGCTCCTAAAGTCAAAGCGGCAATTGAAAAAGCAAAAGGTGGAGTCCTTTTTATTGATGAAGCATACTCTCTGTCCAGGGATAACAACGATAGTAAGGATTTTGGCCGGGAAGTTATAGAAATTTTGGTTAAAGAAATGTCAGACGGAAACGGTGATCTTGTTGTTATAGCAGCGGGTTATCCTAAAGAAATGGAATATTTTATCAATTCAAATCCCGGATTGAAATCCAGATTTAAATTATTTTACAACTTTCCTGATTATTTGCCGCAGGAATTGTCTACAATTGCCGAAATAGCAGCGAAGAAAAAAGAAGTTAAGTTTACCCATGAAGCCAAAAAAAAATTAGACGAAATTATTGTTAAAGCTTTTAGGGAAAGGGATAAAACTTTTGGCAATGCCAGATTTGTAAATGACTTGGTGGAAAAATCGAAAATAAATATGGCTTTGCGGTTGATGGATAATGAAAATATAATGGAATTTGAAGGAGATGCTTTGCAAACAATTGAATTATCAGATGTTGAAAAACTGGAAAATACAAAACATAAAGAGCTGCCTGATATTCCAATTGATGAAGAACTGCTCCAGGAAGCTTTTGATGAGTTAAACGAATTAGTAGGTCTTGAAAAAGTAAAACAGGAGATAATAGAAACTGTCGGAGTGGTAAGATATCATCTTGAAAGAGGGAAAAATGTTCTTAATAACTTTTACTTACATACTGTATTTATTGGAAATCCCGGTACAGGTAAAACTACAGTTGCAAGAATTTTAACTAAAATATATAAAGCATTGGGAATTTTAGAAAGAGGGCACATGGTTGAGACTGATAGACAAGGACTCGTAGCAGGATATATCGGGCAAACAGCGATAAAAACAGCAAAAAAAATAGATGAAGCAATGGGAGGTGTTTTATTTATTGATGAAGCATATTCTCTTACTTCATCAGGAATGAACTCCGATTATGGAGCAGAAGCTATTCAGACAATACTTAAACGAATGGAAGATAATAGGGGAGAGTTCTTTGTTTTCGCTGCCGGATATCCGGAAAATATGGAAAGATTTCTTAAATCCAATCCCGGTTTGAAATCCCGGTTTGATAAAATATTGAAATTTGAAGATTACTCGGCTTCGCAATTGACAAATATTGCTGTTAGTATGTTTAAGGAAAAAGATTTGGACATTGAAGAAAATGCAAAAAAAATATTATTTTCATATCTTGAAAGGCTAATCCGTAAAAAGGATAAATATTTCGGGAATGCCCGTAAAGTAAGGAAAATCATTACGGAAATAACAGAAAATCA
>JALSPW010000023.1 GCA_026985735.1 Saprospiraceae bacterium | reverse complement strand
GAAAAATGCTAAGACCAATATCACAATCATTCTACTCCACTCGTGAGAGCCATTTGTACCTTTAAATATTATATAAGCTAAACCTAAAAACAGAGCTATAAATCCTACAATAGATAAAATATTTGTGGCATTGTCGGGCAATACTCTCCAGATATACATTACTATGTAAGTAACTACGATTAATCCGATAGCATAAATGATAATATCTTTCCAGTCTTTAGCTCCAAGAACATTTCCGTTTTTGTAATTTGGAGGCAATCCTTTATCATCCAAAGTACTTTCATGAAAATACATCCAGGTGACTCCCAATAACATTCCTATGCCTGCAGCAAGGTATCCATATCCCCAAAATACATTTTCACCTAGAGCTCCGGCAATAAAAGGACCTAATATCGCTCCAAGGTTGATTCCCATATAAAATATGTTAAATGCAGAATCTTTTCTCGGATCATTGTCATCATAAAAATCTCCGACAATAGTAGAAATATTCGGTTTGAAAAAACCATTACCTATAATTAAAACACCCAATCCGAAATTGAAAAGAACCAATCTGGTTTCAGTATCCAATGAGGTACCTAAAAAAGAACTTGATGCCAGTAAAAACTGGCCGACAGCCATTACCAGCCCTCCGATATATACGGTTTTTCGCTTCCCGAGAAATTTATCAGCTACCCAACCACCTAAAATCGGTGTCAAATATACCAAACCCGTAAAAACAGCATATATCTTTAAAGCTGCTTCTCTATCCAGACCAAATCCTCCATTTACCAATTCAGCAGTAAGATATAAGGTCAATAATGCACGCATTCCATAATAACTAAACCGTTCCCACATTTCGGTTGCAAATAATGTGTATAAAGCTTTTGGGTGTCCTTTCTTTTCCATATTCATAATTAATGTTTTTATAAATAAAATATAAAATATTTCCGGTCAAAGATACAGATAGTTTTTCGTTTATTATCTTATTATTATGTTAACAATATAATAAAATATGTTAAAATCTGAAAAATTGACAGCGCAAGGTAATATAAAATTATTATATAATAAAAAAATCTATATAAATTTTAAGTTTTCTTTATTGAAATTTGATGTATGTATTTATGTCCAAATTGATCATAAAACTCAATCTGTTAAAGTAATTTGGCTTTTCTTTATAGATATTTTCTATTTCTTTTGAATTAATTAGCGGTAAATATATTTCAAAATTATTTCTGAATATTTGCAACATTATTCCACCGCTATAAAGGAATTTGTTTTGGTATCCCTCATTGACGGTTGGTAAATATCCATAAATTCCTAAATCCAAAAATGGTTTTATTCCTATTTTTACAGGTAAGTCAAATGCCATATTAACAGCAGCTATGTATTTATTGCTTTGTCCTAATCCATAAGCACTGCTTACTGCTGTTTTAAAGCCTCCCGTGTTTATGTCAATTTGATGAGACCAAAATCCCGATTGTGCACTTCTATTGATAAAGAAATGCTCGTATAAATAATCATTTTGACCATTTCCAATCAATCCCAATGTGCCTTTAACCGTGGAAGTACTATTAATATTACTATTGAATATAAATGTAGCTGCATATATTCTCATTGTTATATATCTATCCTTTTTATACATATATGACGCATTCAGAGTTGTGTTGAATTTCAAGTATTGGTTTTTTTTGTAATATTTATAGTATTGATGTTCAATTCCGAATTTTATATTATAAGGAGTTATTGGATTTTTGCCTTGCCTTGTATATATAAGCTTTGTATTATATCTGAAAAAATTATCAATTCCTTCCGCTCCAAATTCTTCATCTTTAATTAGAGAAAATTTAAATTTTAATTTTTGATTATAATGTGTTTTTTCTTTTAGAAATATTGAAATATAAGGTGAAATTTTTAAATATTTTAATTTTGCTTTTTCATTATTTAATTTATGAAATCTCTGTGCATTTAAACCATAATATAGCAAATATTTTCCTGTTAACATTTTTCTTTCAAAATGTTCCATTCCTACCAATGCTTTTGATTTTATACCATACAACAATGTTAGATAATTATTATTTTTTGTTTCCGTAATAAAAATTCCGGGCATAAAACCGTCATTTGCATTATATCCTGCAACGGGTAGCAGTATATTGGTTCTTAGGCCTTTTTTATGAAAAGTGAAAAAATCTCGCGATAATAATTTGCGTTTTTTTAAAAATATTTTGGTTTTGAGACCTTTGTTCTTAAAATATAATTCCCTTGGGTCTATAACTATTTTATCTTGATTTCTATCTTTCAAAATGATTTTCTTTTCTTTTCCAAAACCGTTGACGGTTATTAATTCTATAATAGAATCATTTTTAATAGAGCCGATTTCAAAAGGAATCATTGCATTTCCTTTATTTTCAATTGTGATTTCATAATGATTATTAATTTTTTGGCTATTTTTAATGGAATACCCAAAAGGTTTTTCATTTTTGAGCATAGCGTCAAAAAACCAAGAAAGATCTTTTCCTGATTTTTTTTCAAAAAATAATCTGAAATCAGAAATATCAAAAATTTTATCTTTTGAATCGTTTATAAATTGTCTCAGAATATTATAAAATTTGTTTTTACCGGTTAGTTGCTCAAAATAATTAAGAGCTATTAGATTATAGCAACCTAAATATTTAGGTATTTTATTGCAATTGTGTTTGGAAAAACCGTAGTCTGCAATTTTAATATTGTGGTTACAATTTAATTGTTTAATTTTATCTTTGATTGTATTTAAGCGTTTGTATTGTTCTTTTTTTGTAGTGTTTCTCAGACTATCGGTTATATTATATGAAACCAGTTCAGGTAAATTTGCTAAAATACCGGGATTTGATTCCAAGTCATAGTGATTTTTAAACAAATAATTATTTGCTATAGCTGAATTGATGAAATATATAAAGTCATCATTATCGAATCCGAATCTTTTGTATTTATAAATTATATTGTCAGGGTATGTTGCATTTTCATTGTTTTTTGCACTAAGGATAATATTGATTTTATCATAAGGATATTCTCCGAGTTTTGATGAGATATTTTTTACAGCTTCTTTGGTCTCTTCAAACATAAATGAAATATCATCATTATCTATTTTACCGGATTCATAGAAAAAATAAACAGGTATTTTTTTGTTTCCTGATATTGCGGAATACCTGGTAACAGTAAAGTTTGGATTAGCAATCCAGATTACATCGTTTATATTATCAGCTTGATATTTTATAGTTTTATAAGGAATAGGGGAGGATTGAGTTTCTTTTTTGAAGATATTCTTATTATTTAGTTTAATTATTTCATCGACTCGCTGGATTTCAGCAGGCGTTAATAAAATTCCGGTAGCGGCTATGGTATAATTTTGAGGAACTCTTAGTATATATGAAAAATTATAGCTTTGGGATATAAGGTGATTGCATATTGAACGATTTTGTACAAACCATTTATTTTTATCGTATAATGCAGGTGTTGGGTACCAATATATCATATTTAACTGATTTTTGTTATACCCTATGTCATAGAACATTTTAGGTATTTTCAATGTATAATTAATTTTGATTCTGATTGAGTCTCCTGTTTTTAATGGATTTTTCAAATTGATTTTACAGTTCTCTTTTCCTTCGTCTAAATAATTAAAGTCCAAAGTGTCTTTTTCGTTAAAAAAATATAATTTTTGGTATCCCCCTAGTTCATTTTCTTTTGCAAAATAGATTTCAGTTTTTCCATCGTTTAAAATATCTTTTGCAAATTGTTTATTTTTATTATTAAAAGCATTTGCCCAAAGATTGAAATAAATTTTTTTGATTGGTTTATTGGTTTTATTAACATAAACAAAATCAACTAATCCATCAATAGTTTTTGAGGTAGGATTTAGTTCTCCATAAATAAAAAATACTGATTTCTGGGAGTAACAATGTGATATTAATGATAATAAAAATAGCAGTATGGTAAAAATTCGTTTCATCTGATATAGTATTTTATTGTGTAAAAATAAAAAAAATATGTGAACTACCCAAGCGTAATCAAATTATTATAAATATTTTTATACCTTTGCAAAAATCATTGAGAGACCAGAAAAATATGTCTTTAAAAAAATTATTGGATAAGGATAAAATTCCAAAACATATAGCGATTATAATGGATGGAAATGGCAGGTGGGCTAAATCCAAAGGGATGCCGCGTGTATTTGGGCATAAAGAAGGAGTTAAAACTGTAAAGGAAATAACTGAAGTAACAGCAAAATTAGGAGTAAAATATCTTACTTTATATGCTTTTTCAACGGAAAATTGGAAAAGGCCTGCTTATGAGGTAAATGCTTTGATGTCTTTATTGGTGAATACTATTGATAAAGAAATGGAGACTTTGATGAAAAATAATATCAAACTGGAAGCTATTGGAAATATAGAGGAATTGCCGTCTAAAAGTTATAAATCTTTGTTGAAGGGTATAGAAAAAACCAAAGATAATGATAGAATGACTTTGGTTCTTGCTTTGAACTATAGTGGCAGGTGGGATGTGCTGAATGCGGCAAAATCAATAATGAAAGATAATTTTCAAGGAGATATAGATGAAAAAATATTTAAATCGTATTTAAGTACGGCTGCTTATCCTGATCCTGAATTGTTAATAAGGACAAGTGGAGAGATAAGATTAAGCAATTTTCTTTTGTGGGAAAGTGCATATTCAGAATTGTATTTTACGGAAATAAATTGGCCTTCATTCAAGGAAGAATCCTTGTATGAAGCTATATACGAGTATCAAAACAGGGAAAGGAGGTTTGGGAAAATAAGTGAGCAATTGAAGAAATAATTAAATATTTTAAAATTCCCGCAACACTTTGTGGTGTTATTACGTTTTTTAAAATTGTATTGAACAGATATAAAAAATATTATTAATATATGAACAAATTATTATTTTTATCATTTTTTCTATTTACAATTTCAAATTTTGTTATTGGTCAAAATGATACACTAAAAGTTGAGAATGATTCAATCCCGGTAGTAGATTACTCAAGCCCTAAGGAATATGAGATAGGCGGGGTTAAGGTGACTGGAGTCAAAGACAGAGATCCTAACGCCATTGCAGGTTATGCAGGGTTAACCATAGGAAAGAAAATTATGATTCCTGGACAGGATATTTCCAGAGCTATCCGTTCATTGTGGCGAATAAAACTATTTACTGATATTGAAATCTACATTGAAAAAACTGTTGGAGATATTGTCTTTTTAGAAATAAAACTTCAGGAG
>JALSPW010000022.1 GCA_026985735.1 Saprospiraceae bacterium | reverse complement strand
ATTTATTTATTTTTGTAACCACTCAGATAGAATCATTTTAATGAAAATTCTCATTTTTTACCAAATTTCCACAATATTTTTTGAAATAGCTCCACAATTCCTTCAAAATATATACTTCTTTCAGTATAAAAACAGTTATTCTTCATCTCAAAAGCAGTCTACCTGAGTGGTTGCTATTTTTAGATTTATCTTCCTCTTTGTTTCTCTTTAAATCTCTTTAATTGTCTTTTCAATGAATCTATGCCCGTATCAGCTGCAGCTTCAAATGTCTTATCAACTGAACTTACAAATAATTTATCTCCGGGTACTTTTAGTACATACTCTACTATTTTGTCTTTAATTTGACCATTGCTTTCCAATTTCAATTTCACATCCAAATCAATCGCTCTATCATAAAATTTATCAATTTTATTTGCTTTCTTCTCTATGTAATCCAACAATTTCGAATCTGCCTTAAAATGAATACTATCAATTTTTAAATTCATAATGGTATTTTTAAAGATTATTAAATTAATTAGCTTTAGGATGAGCCTTTTTATATGCTCTTTTTAATTTTTCTATAGAATTATGGGTGTATATTTGAGTAGCGCTAAGATTAGCATGGCCAAGCATTGTTTTAATAGCATTCAATTCGACTTCTTTATCGGCCAAATGTGTTGCTATACTATGCCTAAGCACATGAGGACTTTTCTTATCAACTGAACTAACCATGCTCAAGTATTTCGTCACCACATTATAAACAAATTTCGGATAAAGTTTGTTGCCTTTATCTGTTAAAATAGTATAATTAAAACTATTATTTTCGAAAAAAGAATTTCGAATAAAAATATATTTTTGTAATAAATTAATAACATCAGATGTCATAGGTACAATTCTTTCCTTATTTCCTTTACCCAATACTTTCACTGTTTTGGAAATATAATCAAAATCATTATCTTTAAGATTTATCAACTCTGCCCTTCTCATACCTGTATTATACAATATACTAATTATCACTTTATCTCTATATCCATAAAAATTTTCGGAAAATATCAAATCGTCAAGTAAAAAATCCATTTCTTTCTTTTGTACGACCGAAGGCAATCTTTTACCAATCTTGGGGGGTAATACTTTTTTAGTAGGGTTTATTTCAATCTTACCTTCCCTTTTTAAAAATAGAAAATATGTACGTAGAGATGAGAATTTTCTATTAATGGACTTTGCACTAATGCCTTTTTGCATCAAATCTACCAACCATGACCTTATCATATAATGATTAATATCTTTAACATCATAAATGGAATATGAACTTTCTATATATTTATAAAACTGTACGATATCATTTTTATAAGATATAATTGTATTTGGAGAGTATCGTTTTTCGTAAACCAAGTAGTTGACAAATGATTCAATCATATATAATCATTATTTGCTCAAATATATAAATTTCCCGGGAAATAAACAAAAATTCATTACTTTTTTTTTCAATTTTCCGACAATTTCTTAATTAATTCCTCCAATTCAAATGCAGATTTAATATTGAATTCCCCAATATTTACTCTTCTCAATGAAGAAAGATAGGCTCCACTATTAAGTTTTTTACCAAAATCATTAATCAAAGACCGGATATAAGTTCCTTTTTGACATTTTACTTTAAATATTATTTCAGGAATGTTAATTTCCAAAAACTCAAATCCATATATTTCAACTTGTCTTTTCTTTATTTTAAAATCAATACCTTTTCTTGCCAATTTATATGCGGCTTGTCCTTTGATTTTAACAGCTGAATATTTTGGTGGAATTTGTTCGATAAGACCAATAAATTCATTTCTAACTTTTTCCAATAAAACTTTATCAATATGATTGACAGGATAAAATTCTTCCGGTTCAAATTCCGAATCAAAACTTTTGGTACTAGCCCCAAGTATCATTGATCCGGTATATTCTTTATCAAGATTTTGATATTTATCAATTAACTTTGTATCTTTTCCTATGGCAATTATCAGTAATCCGGTTGCAAGCGGGTCCAAAGTACCGGCATGCCCCACCTTTATTTTTTTTACTCCAAGTTTTTTCTTTAAAGTGAACCTGATTTTGTTTACAACATCAAAAGAAGTCCATTCCAACGGTTTGTCGACTAATACGGTTACTCCATTGAGAAAATCAGCATCTTGAAGTTCTTGAAAATTATTTATCAGCATCACAATAGAAATAATAACAAACAAATAATTGAAACGGCAAAACAATAATAGGCAAAATATCTCAACTTACTGTTTTTAACCAAGACAACCATCCATTTACAAGCAAAAACTCCTACTATAAATGCAGCAAGTCCTCCCGATATCATAGACGCAGTGGAAATATCGGACTGAACATATACTCCATCCAATAAATCTTTAAACATTTTACCGAAAATCAACGGTAAAACCATTATAAACGAGAAAAAAGCTGCTCTTTCTTTTTTAATCCCAAGCAATATAGAAGTGGAAATTGTAGATCCCGATCTTGATATGCCGGGTAATAAAGCGATTGCCTGCGCTATACCTATTATAAAAGAATCATTATATCCTACTTTCTTATTTTTGCTTTTTGCAAAATCCGAAATTAACAGCAGGATGCCCGTAATAATCAACATAAAGGCAACAAAAACCACTTTACCTTCAAACAATGTTTCAAGTTTATTTTCCAAAAAATACCCTATCAATCCTGCGGGTATCATAGAAATAATGATTTTTAAGGCAAATTCTTTATCTTCATTCCATGATTTAGTAAAAACTCCTTTTAAAAGATTCCAAATCTCTTTACGAAAAACAAAAACCGTACTCATAGCAGTAGCAATATGAAGAATCACCGACATTGTCAGGCTTTCACTGCCAATAAAATTTGTTCCCAGAAAATATTTAGCCAATTCGAGATGCCCACTACTACTAACAGGTAAAAACTCCGTCAACCCCTGAATAACTCCAAGGATGATAGATTTTATAACTTCACTCATTTAATTTATTTTTTGAAAATTGCATATATATTAAGACCCAAACCCACCAGAATGACAAAAGGTGCAAGAAAAACCCTTCTGCTGCTGTAAATCAAACTATCATCCCATACATCGGATGAAGGCATGTGACCACCGGACATTAACAAAAACCCAAGAGCCATAAAAATTAAACCCGCAAATACCAAATAATAGTTTTTCTTATTAAAAAGCATTTCCACTGTTTCTCCAGATTTAACGTCAAAATGTTTTTTGGGAACAGCTCTTTTATTTTCTGATTCTGTTTTAGATTGGGTTGTTATTATTTTGGTTTTTCTTTTTTCAGACATATCAATATTTATTTAAAATGCAAATATTATAAAAAGTTATTGATATAACGATAATCTACTATGATTTATTTTCATGCTAAGTATATTTTCCCTCCCGATGAAGCGGTAAAAACTGTACGGAACATTAATTTACTAAAAAACATTAAGCAATAATATATTTGATTTAATTAGTAAGTCTTTCAATAGCTACAATTTCGTTTTGTCACTATTTTTGTTTTGCTTCGCTGCAAAAATACCGCCAAAACAACCGGAGAAATCATTTTACCCCGCACTTACGCACCTGGCTATAATATATCGTCCCCAACGCAAGATCGGGGGGAGATTTGTTTCAGTCGCAAATAAATTTGCGACACCATTTAAAGACCGCCCCACTTTCAAAGGCGTTTCAAATTCATTTGAAACATTACAAATAAAGACACAAAGTAGGACTTGAAAGCACGCGATAGCGGGACTTCAAAGCCGGTTTTTGAAAAAGGGATAACATAAAAAAATCCGGATATTTCATCAATTTCAAACAATTTATTTTATATTTGCTCTATGGATAAGCAAAATATCAATAATATCCACGATAAATTCTTCAAGTCGATAATGTCCAATATTGAAGTAGCGAGGGATTTTTTAAAGACTTTCTTACCAAAAGAAGTTTTAGACACCATTGATATTAGCACCCTGAAAATTACTTCCAATAGCTATGTTTCAGAAAAACTAAAGGAGACTTTTGCCGATTTGGTCTTTAAGTGCAAATTGAAAGATAGTAAACATAGTGCCTATATCTCCATACTTCTTGAACATAAAAGCTACCCTGATAAATATGCTTATATTCAGATTTTGGGCTATGTCGTAGAAGGATATCAGGCTCAGATTAAAGCCGGAAAGCCATTAGAACCCATAATTCCTGTACTCCTTTATCATGGTAAACAGAAATGGGAATTGAAAAGCTTAAAGGATTTAATTCCTTATCTACCGGAAGATGTTGAAAAGTATATCCCACAATTCGACATTAAATTTTTGGATTTGAAAAAATTCTCGGATGAAGAATTGCTCAATATCGGCAACTCATTTTTATCTTCAGCTCTTACGATTCAAAAATACAGCCACAACCCTATTGAATTGATAAGAAAGGCTGAAAATATTTTCAGTGCCCTATTTCCGGAAGGAATGGGGAACTTTAGTAAAGTATTAATTGTTTATTACTTACAGTTGGTAGAGATAAAAGAAGTGCAATTGCTGGAAATAATAGAAAAAATTCCTCCAAAAGTAAAAAAAGATTTTATGAGTACTTATGAATTAATAGAAAAAAAAGGTATCGAGAAAGGTATCGAGAAAGGTATTGAAAGAAAGACTATTGATGTCATAGTAAAGGGATACCAAAAAGGTGCTACCATCAATTTCCTTGCAGATATTACCGGTTTAAGCAGGGGAAAAGTTGAAAAAATCATAAAAGAAAATAGTAACTGATACCTTGGGCTAACAACAAACACTAGTTTGTCGCAAATAAATTTGCGACACCATTTAAAGACCGCCCCTCTTTAAAAGGCGTTTCAAATTTATTTGAAACATTACAAATAATGACTTAAGTTAGGACTTGAAAGCACACGATAGCGTGACTTCAAAGCCGGTTTAAAATTCATAATTCACCATTTATTACTTTTTTCTTTTTACTTTTGTCTTTTATCTTCCAAACTTTGTCCTTTTGCCTTTGAACTTTGAACTTTGAACTTTGAACTTTTCTAGCCAAGCTACCTCCCAGCCTCCTGTTTCTCCGCACGCTCCGAAACCGGAGTAGCTCCATCCCGCACATCCCCCAAATTCAATAAATCAATCTCTTCTAATCAATTCATAATTCACCATTTATTACTTTTTTCTTTTTACTTTTGTCTTTTATCTTCCAAACTTTGTCCTTTTGCCTTTGAACTTTGAACTTTGAACTTAACAACTCTACCTTACCACCGTCACA
>JALSPW010000021.1 GCA_026985735.1 Saprospiraceae bacterium | reverse complement strand
ACCTATGGGCGTTTTTGCCGATGAAACGGCAGATGAATATGAAATCACCAGGGAAGAACAAGATGAGTTTGCAATTGAATCTTATAAAAGGTCTGCATTGGCAACTGAAAAAGGATTTTTTAAAGATGAAATTGTTCCTGTGGAGATTAAAGACAGAAGGGGTAATGTTACAATAGTCAGTGAAGATGAGGAGTTTAAAAGAGTGAAATTTGAAAAAATACCTTCATTAAGAGCAGTTTTTACAAAAGAAGGTACCGTTACTGCTGCGAATGCTTCCACTATCAATGATGGTGCCGCTGCATTAATATTGGCCAGTGAAAAAGCTGTCAAAGAATACGGATTGAATCCTATTGGTGAAATTATCACTTATGGAGATGCAGCACATGATCCGGACAGATTTACTACTGCACCTATTAAAGGAGCTGATTTGGTATTGGATAGAGCAGGAATGACAAAAGAAGATATAGATTTGTGGGAAGTTAATGAAGCTTTTGCAGTAGTTACTTTAGCATTTAATAAATTGATGAAAATAGATAATTCCATTGTGAATGTCAATGGAGGGGCTGTTTCTTTAGGGCATCCTCTGGGTGCATCAGGAGCAAGAATAGTAGTAACTCTTCTACATGCTTTAAGGAATAGAGGTGGAGAATATGGTTTGGCAACTCTTTGCAATGGTGGAGGAGGAGCAGGTGCAATGATTATTAAGAAACTGTAGTAGGGATTATTTTTAAAGAACGGTTTAATTCAAATGATTGGATTAGGGAATCTACAAAATCAAATAGGATAATGAAGATATTAATCCTTTGTACAGGAAATACATGTCGTAGTCAAATGGCAGAAGGGTATTTGCAGAGTTTGGATAGCTCTCTGGAAGTATATTCGGCTGGTGTTGATCCCGGTAAAGGGGTGAATTCTTATGCTGTTGAAGTAATGAAAGAGAAAAATATTGATATATCCGGAAAAAAATCAAATGATGTCAGTGAATATATTAATGAAAAATTTGATTTTGTAATTACAGTTTGTGATAATGCAAAAGAAACATGTCCTGTATTTGTAGGCGAAGTAAAAAATAGAATGCATATTGGTTTTGAAGATCCCGCAGAATTTAAAGGGACAAAGGAAAATATAATTGAAAAATACAGGGAAATTAGGGATTTGATTATTGTTGAATTTTTAAAATGGTATGAATTATTTGTTGTGGGGGAAAATGATTCTGTCTAAGTATTTGCAAATAAGAATTATATAATGGATAAAAAGAAAAAACAACTTTTAGAAAAACGACGGCAAGCACTACTGGGTGGTGGGGTCAAAAGATTGGAAAGGCAGCATAAAAAAAATAAATTAAGCGCCAGGGAGCGAATAGAGTTGCTGTTGGATAAAGGCTCTTTTGAGGAAATAGGAATGTTTGTAGAGCATAGAGAGACAAATTTCGGAATGGACAAGCAAAGGTATCCCGGAGATGGTGTTGTTACCGGATATGGGACAATTGCCGGAAGATTGGTATATATTTTTTCACAGGATTTTACTGTTTTTGGGGGTTCTTTGTCAGAAACTCATGCTGAAAAAATAGTTAAAATTATGGATTTAGCTATGAAAAACGGAGCTCCCGTTATTGGTATTAATGATTCGGGAGGAGCAAGGATTCAGGAAGGCGTAGTTTCCTTGGGGGGATATGCGGATATTTTTTATAGGAATACTTTGGCTTCGGGAGTTATACCTCAAATATCACTTATAATGGGGCCGTGTGCAGGAGGGGCTGTTTATTCCCCTGCCATTACGGATTTTATCATTATGACTGAAGATACTTCATATATGTTTGTGACGGGACCAAATGTTGTTAAGACTGTAACAAATGAAGATGTAAGTTCTGAAGATCTTGGAGGAGCATCTGCTCATTCCACTAAATCTGGAGTAACACAAATAACGGCTGCTAATGATGTAGAAACTATAGAGAAGACAAAAAAATTATTGAGCTATTTGCCTCAAAACTGGAAAGCTAAAACTCCAAGGTCGGATTATGATTTGGGTGATGAATGCCGTGAGGAACTTTGTGATATAGTGCCTGATAGTCCAAATAAACCTTATGATATGAAAGAAGTTATCTGTGGAATTGTAGATAGAAAAAGTTTTTTTGAAATACATCAGGACTATGCGGATAATATTATAGTTGGTTTTGCGAGATTGGCAGGAAGAAGTATCGGTATTGTCGCAAATCAACCTCAAAGTCTTGCTGGTGTTTTAGATGTTGACAGTTCAAAAAAAGCAGCGAGATTTGTACGGTTTTGCGATAGTTTTAATATTCCTCTTTTAGTATTGGAAGATGTTCCGGGGTTCTTGCCGGGTACTGATCAGGAATGGAATGCCATTATATCAAACGGGGCAAAATTGCTATATGCGTTTAGTGAAGCTACTGTGCCAAGAATCACTGTCATTACCCGTAAAGCTTATGGTGGAGCTTATGATGTGATGAACTCAAAGCATATAGGTGCAGATATGAATTATGCATGGCCAAGTGCAGAAATTGCAGTTATGGGAGCAAAGGGAGCATCAGAGATTATATTTAAAAAAGAAATCAGTGATTCTCTTGATCCTGAGGCAACATTGAAACAAAAAGAAAAAGAATATGCGGAATTATTTGAAAATCCTTATATCGCAGCGTCAAGAGGATTTATAGATGAGGTGATTCTGCCGAAACAAACCAGGCAAAAGTTGATAAAGGCATTTGCCATGCTCGAAAATAAAAAAGATAAGATACCGGATAAAAAGCATGGGAATATTCCTTTGTGATTTATGTCTTTTTTGACATATACGGATTATATTTTAATGGTTATCTTGTTTATATTGCTTTTTACTTAATAATTATTAATTTTGCTTGATAATAATATTTGAAGTGTTTTGTTTAAGTTACGCATAAATCCATGGCAATATTTAATAATATCATTTAGTATTTTAATACTTTTCGGAACGATATTATTGAAATTTCCTTTTGTTAATCATCAAAACGGAATTTCTACTAT
This sequence comes from Saprospiraceae bacterium, assembly GCA_026985735.1. Lineage (GTDB taxonomy): Bacteria > Bacteroidota > Bacteroidia > Chitinophagales > Saprospiraceae > JADJGA01. Next base: position 16,225 of record JALSPW010000021.1, on the reverse strand, counting down.
TGATGCGTGCTTTACTGCAACATCTGCCATATGTGTTACTGGTTTGACCACAATTTCAACTTCAGGATTTAATCTATGGGGACAACTTAGTCTTTTGCTGTTGATGCAAATGGGAGCAATCGGGATTATGACTCTTACCTCTTCTTTTATTTTGGCATTGAAAGGTAAAATAAGTTTAAAGCATAAAGTCGTTTTTTCAAAATTGCAAGAAAATTATAAAATAAAAGATGCGAATCAAATTCTTAAAAGTATTTTAGCTATTACTTTTGTAACTGAATTTATCGGTTTTGTTTTATTAAGTATAGGTTTTTTACTTGAAGGTTTTTCTTTTCAAAATGCCTTGTATCATGGACTGTTTCATAGTGTCTCAGCTTTTTGTAATGCCGGTTTTTCGACTTTTGACACCAGTATTATCAATTTCAATCCGTTGATTAAATATACAATTAGCTTTTTGATTGTTATCGGAGGAATTGGGTATTTTGTGATATATGAGTTTATTGAGAAATATAGAAAAAAAATAAAATTTAGTTTTCATACTAAAATAGTATTATTGACAACTTTATTATTAATTGTTTTGGGTGCTGTTTTATTGTTTGTTTTTGAAAACGGAAATTTGAATATTACCGATAGTTTTTTTCAATCGGTCACCGCCAGAACTGCCGGTTTTAATTCAATTGAGATAAATAATTTGAATTATGCTTCATTGTTTTTACTACTTTTGCTTATGTTTATCGGGGCATCTCCCGGATCTACCGGTGGAGGTATAAAGACGACTACTTTTTTTGTAATGATTTATTCCGTATTTTCATTACTAAAAGGGAAAACCGAAGTAGTTATATTTAATAGAAGAATTGCTCTTAAAACAATTATTAAGGCATTTGCTACTTCTTTTATTTATTTTGGCGTTATTATAATAGGGACAATTTTAATATTGGAAGAAAGTCAAATGAAATTGCAGGATGTTATTTTTGAAGTGATATCTGCAACCGGAACGGTAGGATTATCCTTGGGTATTACGCCGAATCTTGATGATTTTGGGAAAGTTATTATTATTTTATTGATGTTTATAGGTAGGATAGGTCCGGCATCATTAGCATTGGCTACAATGAAAAAAGAAAAACAAGTAAAAATAAAATATCCTGAAGGAAATTTATATTAAAAAAATCATGTTAACACTCAGATAGAGTGAATACAAAAAATCAAAAGATATGAAATATGATATTGCAGTTATCGGTTTAGGAACATTTGGATTTGAGTTGGCTGTTAGACTTGCAAAAGAAGGGCATGGTGTAATGGCGATAGACATTGATGAAAAAAAGATTAATGCGATAAAAGACTTTGTCCCTGTAGCTATACAAGCAGACGTTACGGATATGGATGTTTTGGAAAAATTGGAAATAAATAAATTCGATAAAGTAATTTTTGGTATCAGCAGTGCTTTGGAATCCATTATTTTAGCTATTACAATAATGAAAAAAATGAATGTAAAGTATATCATAGGAAAAGCTAATACTTATATGAAAAAAGAAATATTACTCAAGATTGGAGCAGATCAGGTTGTCTTGCCTGAAATATCGACAGCTATAAGATTAGCTGATAGATTAACGCATCCGACTATTCTGGAAAAATATGAATTGGATGATAAACATTTTTTATTGGAAGTAAAGGTCCCTGATAAATTTATAGGAAAATCTTTGGAAGAATTGAATTTGAGGAAAAAATACGGTATAAATGTAGTGATGAAAAAAAATAAATTCAAAACAGAAGTAATAAATAATCCGGGTATAAAATTTGAAAAAGATGATATTGTATTTGTTATTGGAGCTGTTTCGGTAATAGAGAAAGTTTTTGAAAAATAAAAGTAAAACAAATGAACCATCTAAATTTGTTAGTGTCTGTCTATAAATTGCTTGATTTGTAAATTTTAATAACTTTATGGACAGATAGTAGTTAGTTTTGTAATTGAAAGCTTTGGTTTAAAGCGCAAATTATTTCTATCAATATGTAAAAATCCTGTGTATGTTTAAGATTTTCAACAAGACCTGATTAATGTTTTTAATGAAGGTAAATAAATAAAAGTGTTATATTTGGAATAAAATGCGATAAAATATTATTTTTGTAAAAAAATGTAAAAAGATATGTCAGGACATAGTAAATGGTCAAAGATAAAAAGGAAAAAAGGAGCAAATGATGCCAAGAGATCAAAGATTTTCGGTAGGCTTATCAAGGAATTAACAGTTGCCGTTAAAGAAGGTCAAAGTGGCGATCCTGAATTTAATCCAAGATTGAGATTGGCGATTTCCAATGCTAAAGGGGCAAATATGCCAAAAGATACGATTGACAGGGCTATTAAAAAAGCGGTAGATACCAAAAATGATGCAATGTATCAGCCTACTTTTGAAGGTTATGGTCCTGGCGGTGTAGCCATTTTTATAGAAACGATGACTGATAATAACCAAAGAACGGTTAGTAATGTCAGAGCGATTTTCAATAAGAGAGGCGGTAATCTTGCAACAACCGGTTCAGTTGGGTTTTTATTTGAAAGAAAAGGTATTTTTGTCATAGATCCCGGCGAATATGATGTTGAAGAATTGGAACTTGAATTTATCGATGCAGGTGCAGAAGAGTTTGAAATTGATGATGAAACCGGAGAAATTGAAGTAACTGTCGATTTTGCAGATTTTGGAAATATGCAGAAAAAACTTGAAGAGTTGAATATTGAACCCAAAAGCGCTACTCTGGAGAGAATACCTACTACTACCACAAAACTTGAAGTCGAGGAGGCAAAAAAAGTACTCGCTTTGATAGAGTACCTTGAAGAAGATGATGATGTTCAAGCTGTATTTCACAATCTTGAAATGACAGATGAAATCGAAGCTGCTTTGGAAGAATAATATTTGTGTTTATTTTATAAAATATTGATTTGATATCAAAACGTTCTATAGAACGGGTTATTGAAACCGCAAAAGTAGAGGAAGTAATTGGCAATTTTGTTAATCTCAAAAGAAGAGGGGTTAATCTTATTGGGTTGTGCCCTTTTCATGACGAAAAGACTCCTTCTTTTACTGTATCTCCCGCAAAAAATATTTATAAATGCTTTGGCTGTGGTAAAGGTGGCAATGCAGTGAGTTTTGTGATGGAACATGAAGGATATGGATATATTGAAGCTATTAAGTTTTTGGCTCAAATGTATCATATAGAATTGGAGGAAATAGAGATGACAGGTGAGCAGAAAGAAGCTGAAGCCAAGAGGGATAGTCTTTTTATAATAAATGAATGGGCGAAAAATAGATTTGCCAAAAATCTTTTTAATACTCAACACGGAGTTAATATCGGTTTGGCATATTTTAAAGAAAGAGGATTCAGGGAGTCAATAATAAAAAAATTCGATCTTGGTTTTGCATCTGCAGATTCCAGAGATATTTTTAATGCAGCAAAATCTGAAGGATATAATATTGATTTTTTAAAAGAACTGGGACTTGTCTCAGACAAAGAATTGGATTTTTTTCGAAACAGGGTTATGTTTACCATACATAATTTGACAGGTAAAGCAATAGGTTTTGCCGGTAGGATTATGGGAGATAATCCCAAAATGCCTAAATATATAAATTCTCCTGAATCTGAGATATATAACAAAAGAAAAATTCTTTACGGTTTATATTTTGCTAAAAATGAAATAAGAAAACAGAATCATTGTATTCTTGTAGAAGGCTATACAGATGTTTTAAGCCTTTTTCAATCGGGGATTGAAAACGTGGTTGCCTCATCAGGAACTTCTCTTACTACCGATCAGATTCGGTTGATAAAAAGATATACCGATACAATAAAGATACTCTATGATGGAGATGCAGCCGGAATTAATGCAGCATTGAGAGGAATGGATATGATCCTTGCTCAAAATATGATTGTGAAATTGGTTATTTTGCCTGAAAAACACGATCCGGATAGTTATATAAAAGAAGTTGGCCCTTCTGCATTTATGCAATATATTTCTGAAAATGAAAAGGATTTTATCTTGTTTAAAACAAACCTTCTCTTGAAAGAAGCTTCCGGAGATCCGGTTAAAAAAGCTTATATTTTAAAAGATATAGTTGCTACTCTCGCTAAAGTTCCCGATGCGTTGAACAGGGCGATGTATATCAAAGAATGTAGCAATCTGCTTGATGTCGGAGAAAAAATAATCAATGCTGAAATTAATAAAATAATAAAAAAGGAAATTAGAGAGAAGAATCAAAGGCGTATCAGGAATGAACAGGTAGACTCTACATTGGAATTAGTAGATGACCAAAGCAAGGTCGTAGCGGATTCTCAAGCTTTTTTAGTGCAATCGGATGAATATCAGGAAATGGAGGTTGTTAGAGTGTTAATGGATAAAGGACATACTTATTATGATGAAAATAACAATAGATTAGTTGTCGATTTTATATTGGATGAAGTTATGCAAATATTAGATTATTTTGATAATCATATATATAAAAAGATTATATTATTTGTCAAAAACTTAAGGGAAAAAGGAAAAATTCCCGAAAGAAATGATTTTTTCAATGCCGATGAAGAAATCAAAGAAAAATATTTTGAACTGATAATGACACCGTATGAATATGCAGACTGGCAGAGTAAAGGAATGGAATTGCAAACTCAAAAGCATCCTGATAAAAATCAATTTAATGAAGCCAATCAAGCTGTTTGGAGATTGCAATATAAAAAATTGAATAAATTGATTAAATACAATCAGGAAAACATTATAAAAAATTCTGATAATCCGGAAGAATACAAAACTTTAATTAAAGTACATATAAAATTATTAAAAGAACGAAAAAATCTTGCAACTTTGCTCAATATAGTTATATAGTGTTTTTACTTTTAAATCTTCAAGATTTGTAAATTTTTTTTAATTGCAAATTAATTCTCTTATCATAGTTATAGAATTTATTTGTATTTATATCGTTAAATTTTTTATGTTAAGTATTTTTAGTGTTTGTTTATAAATTGCTTGATTTTAAATTTTAATGATTTTATGGACAGACACTATTTAGACTGACAAAATAAATTAAAATGCTTTTTTAAAGAAAATGTAACTGATAAGCTAATATGATTTTACTTGAATAGTTACGAAAAAGTAAATAAGCAATAAAATTACAGGACTTTTATCCATGAAAAAAGAATTGAGAAATACAGATTCCAAATATAAAAATCAAAAGAAAAATCTTGCTGGAAGATGGCTTTTAAGGATATTTGTTATTTTTCTTTTGATAACAAATTTTATTGCTTTGGGAATGAATAGCGATTTTGTGAAAAATAAAATTGCTTATAGTGTTTTGGATTATATCAATTCTAAAACAGGTTTTTCAGCATCGTTGGATAATGTAGATTTGAATTTCAGATATGGTATTAAAATCAACCGGTTGTTGATAAAAGACAGGCATAATAATACTTTTCTTTATGCGTCTGCATTTGAAACGGGTTTGATGAAAAATCTTATTGCAATGTTGGTTACAAAACGCTATGATTTCTCTTCTGTTTCATTGAAAAATGCTAATCTGAATATAAAAAAATATAAAGGAGATAGCCTTTCCAATTTGAATTATTTTATCAAAAAATTAGCCGGTAAAAAAAAGCAATCGAAATCTTGTATGAATTTGGATGTTGACAAAATAGAATTACATGATATTGTTATTTCGAATGACCGGTATGATAAACCGGAAATTGACAGCTTTGTAATAGGTGATGCACTAATAGATGTAAAGAACATTGATCTATGTGAAAATGATGTTGAATTTGAAGAAGTATTTATTGGTAAGTCAAAAATATTATTTGCTAATACAGGAGATAATACTACAGAAAAAAATAAAGTTGATCTCAATTCTTTATTTGGTTTTAAATATAAATTTAAAATCGGCAAATTGAGAATTGAAGATAGCTATTTATCCTATAAGCATATAAAGGATAATATTCAGGGGAAATATTTTGCCGGGCATTTTAATAAAAACGATATTGAAATATCGGATATTTACATAGAAGGTAAAGACTGGGAGTTGAATACTGCAAAAGAGTCTGCATTTGTGATTAATAAGATACGGTTTAAAGAAAAGAATGGATTTGAATTGCATGATTTTTCAGTTATGAAGTTAATAATTGATAAGCGGAATATAAAATTTAAAAATCTTTTTATAGAAACTGAAAACAGTAAAATATATGCGGATCTTGATTGTAGATTTAAAGATTTAAATGACTTTAAACAGTTTGTCGATGAAGTAAAAATCAAAGGAGATTTTAAGAAAAGTACATTGGGATTTGCGGATGCTTATTATTTTAATTCCGGTTTTAATACAAATTCTGTTGTATTAAATAATATTAATAAGAAAATTGGATTGTCAGGGAATATCTCAGGAAATATAAACAATTTGATTTCTTCCGGTTTTAGTATTTCAATAGGGACTGATTTTTTGGTCAAATTAGGTTTTAATATAAAAAACATTACGAGAAAGCATAATGAATATCTGGATCTGAGGAATATAAAACTTAAAACAAGTACAGAATTCATAGTTAGTTTTTTTAAAAATATCAATTTTGAAGATAAATTCCCTAATCTGGGTAATTTGAAATATACCGGAAGTTTTAAGGGCGGATTAAAGGATTTTATTGCAGATGGGAAGTTGAAAACGGATTTGGGTACAGCATTTATAGATATGAATACATCCTTTGAAAGTATTAGAAAAGGAATTAATTATAAAGGAATATTGACATTGAAAGATTTTGATACGGGGAAATTATTGGGAAATAAAGACCTCGGTAAAACAGGAGGGCAAATCAATTTAATAAATGGTTATAATATATTGACGGATGATCCCAAAGGCAATATTGCTGCATTTATAGATTCTGTTGATTTTAAAGGTTATAAATACAGAAATGCTGATATTAAAGCTATTGTGGAATATAAGAAATTTAATGGTGATCTTAAGTTGAAAGATCAAAATGTTGATTTTAGTTTGTCAGGTGTCATAGATTTTCTGGATTCGATTCCTGTATTCAATTTGAAAGCGGATATTGGCAATCTGGATTTGCATCCGCTTAATCTTTATAAACGGGATCTTAAATTGTCAGGAAATGTGTTTATGGATTTTATGGGTTCCAACCCTGATGATTTTGCAGGAGATATAAGAGTGAAAAACTTGATTGTTTCAGATAAAGAAAAACAAGTAAAAGTTGATTCAATATATATATCTTCCATCCTTAATGACAATGGAGAAAGATATCTTGATGTTGATTCGGATTTGGGAACGATGTATTTTGACGGTGAATATAAGCTTAAAAATATTTACAAAGCTGTTTATAATATGTTTGACAGGCATTTTAGTAAGTTTATCAGCGGGCTTAATAAATCAGATACCGCTTCAGGTGATTTTTCGGGATATTATTATGATTTCAGTTTGGATTTGCCGGATACAAAAGATATATTTGAAATTTTAACAGGGGAAAAATTGAATTTTAATAAACTCCTTTTGGAAGGTAATGCAGATCATTCCAAAGATAGCCTTTCTGTCGATTTGAAATTTGCCAACTGTGCATATAAAGAAAATGATATTAAAGATTTTTCGGCGCGTTTTAATCTTTTCAAAGGATATGGAGATTTTCATTTGCATAGTGAGGGAGTAAATTTTCCCGGCATAGAGGTAGGGCCTATTGGTTTTGATACGGATGTTGACGAAAAAGAGTTGTATTTTCAGCTCGCTATAGATTCGCTTGGTAAAAATTTAGGGATGATTGCATTTTCAGGTAGAACAGAACCATTTGTAGATAGTTTCGGTATAGAAATTTATGGAGGATTTATCACTGCATTACAAAATGAACTGGAGTTTGCAGGTCAAAATAAAATCGTTATTGGCAATAAATATATAAATTTGGATGGTTTTGTGTTAAATGATAACAAAGGTAGATTGAGTTTTGAAGATTTTAATAATAATAAAGGAGTCAAAGTTGATATATCAAATATAGATATAGGTATTGTTGATTTGATAATGAAATATAATAAGTTGAAATTTTCAGGTAATACCAATGGCAATTTATCAATTCCGGATATTTTTAAAAGAAACTATCTCGAAGGAAATATCAATGTGCCGGATTTGAAAATCAATGAAGATTATTATGGTGAGTTAAAAGGGATTGTGAAAATAGATTCTTTGGATAAATCTAAATTGACATATAACATAACTTTAGGTAACGAAACTAAAATGTTATTGTCAAATGGTTTTTATAATCTTAAAGAAAAAACATTCTATGGGGATTTTTCTTTTGATAAATTTCCTTTGGCCTTTTTGGAGAATATAATCGGAGATGGTATTTCCGGTACTCAAGGGGCACTTGACGGAGAATTGCGTGTTTACGGGCCATTCAAAAGAATTAGTATCACCGGCAATGGAATTGTACATAATGGACAGACCAAAGTTAATTATCTAGGTGTTAAATATTTTTTTGATAATCAAAGGTTTATTTTGAATGATAAAGGTATTGATTTTACAGGTGTGACTATTACTGATAAATTCGGAAATCCGGGATATGCAAGCGGAGGGATTACTTATGATAGATTCAGACACTGGGGAGTTGATGTTACATTGACATCGGATAAAATACTCGGCTTAAATACTACAAAAGAACAAAATCCTGATTATTGGGGAGTTGGGATTGGTAAAATGACAGCATCATTTAAAGGTGGTTTTGAGGATTTGATTCACATGGATATCGATGCAACTACTGATAAAGGGACTGAATTGACTATTCCTGTAAAATTATATGTAGATTCGGGAAATGAATCTTTTGTGAAATTTACGACACATAAAAATGATAAAATAACAAAAAAAACAGTAAAAAAAGAAGTGAAATTCGATGTTGAACTAAATATCGATATTACTTCGGATGCTAAAATGACTCTTATTATGGATGAGAATGCCGGGGATAATCTTACAGGTAAAGGTCAAGGAAAGATTAGACTTTTGGTAAAAGAAGACGGTGCAATAGAGATGTATGGAGATTTTAAATTTTATGAAGGAAAATATCTATTTACTCTATATAAAGTGGTAAATAAAGAATTTTTAATCAGGCCAGGAAGTACTATCACGTGGTCAGGAGATCCATTTGATGCGATTATGGATATCAAAGCGGATTATCCGGGAAACAAAGTTTCTCTTAAAAACTTTCTTTCGGAATATGAAGATATAAAAGGAGCTAATTATAAAGCGGATGTAGATTTGATTCTTCTTTTGGGTGGTTCATTATCAAAACCGGAAATTAATTTTGATTTTAATTTTTCTAACGAAGATGAAAGATTGAAAACATATATTGTTAGTAAAATGCAAAGATTAAAGTCAGATGTGAATGCTTTGAATACCCAGGTGGTTGGAATAATGGTATTCGGTTCATTTTTGCCCGATGAAAATATCGGTGAAACATTATTGAATCAACCGATAGGTTCGACTGGCCAATCCGCTTTCTATAATACCGTAAGTGAGTTTTTAGTTACAAAATTATCAGGTTATCTTACAGGTTTACTGTCAGAGATAATAACAGACTCCAAAGTTATTTCGGATATCGATATATCTTTTAGCTCTGAAAGCAATACAATTTTGAGCACCGGAAAAACTCCTGATGCTAACTCTTATCTTCCACAGTATCTTAACTTAAATGCAACTTTATGGTTTTTTGACAATAAACTTAAAGTCCAGTTCGGAGGTGGTTATACAGGTAGATCTGATATCGTGGAAAAAAGAAATTTTTTCTCCGGTGAAAATGTGAACATGGAATTTTATCTTACCGAGGACAAAAGATTGAAAATAAAAATGTTCTTTAATAGAGATTATAATGAAATTAAAGAAGAATGGGAAATTAAATCCGGCCTGGGATTGGGTTATGGCAGGGATTTCGGGAAAATATACAAAAATGAAAATTAAAACATATTAAAAAATTTAGCAATATGTTTTTGTTTATTAAAAAAATAGTTTTACCTTTGTTGTTATGTATTTTGGTTTAATGATAAATTAATTTTTATTGGATTGAAATATAGGTAATTGGCAACAAAATCAGAAATGAAATAATTATTTTAAAATAAATCGTAATTGCACTGATAGAGTGTTTTTGAGATGAAAAATAAATATTTTTTAGTCAAAACGATGATACAGGTGTAATTGCAAAAAACAAAAAATATTAATATGAGTAATATAATAGATATTAGAGCCAGAGAAGTATTGGACTCCCGTGGAAATCCCACAGTCGAAGTCGATGTTTTAACTCAAACCGGAATTATGGGAAGGGCGATAGTTCCTTCCGGAGCTTCAACGGGAAAGCATGAAGCGGTTGAATTAAGAGATGGGGACAAGACGAGGTATGGAGGAAAAGGGGTATTGAAAGCCTGTAATAATGTAAATGGTGCAATTAGGGATACTTTGATTGGAGAGGACGTATTTGATCAGATTCGTATTGACGAAATGATGATAGAACTTGATGGAACTGAAAATAAGGCTAATCTCGGTGCGAATGCTATTCTCGGAGTATCAATTGCAGTGGCAAAAGCTGCTGCCCATGAGTCAAATATGCCATTATACCGTTATATTGGCGGGGCAGGCGCACATGTTTTACCTGTTCCTATGATGAATATATTAAATGGTGGTTCCCATGCTGATAATAGCATAGATTTTCAGGAATTTATGGTTATGCCGGCAGGAGCGGAATATTTTTCGGAAGCATTGCGAATGGGAGTTGAAGTTTTTCATTCGCTAAAAGGAGTTTTAAAAAGCAAAGGTTATTCTACAAATGTTGGAGATGAAGGTGGATTTGCTCCAAATTTAAAATCCAATGAAGAGGCTATTGAAACGATTTTATATGCAATAGAAAAAGCGGGATATAGGCCGGGAGAAGATGTCTTTATCGCTTTGGATCCGGCCAGTTCGGAATATTATCTTGAAGAAGAAGGTTTGTATTATCTTAAAAAATCTACAGGTGATAAACTTACTTCCTATGAGATGGTTGACTATTGGAAAAATTGGATTAATAAATATCCTATTATTTCATTGGAGGATGCTCTGTCTGAAGATGATTGGGAAGGATGGCAGTTGTTAAATAAAGAATTAGGGCATTTAACCCAAATTGTTGGTGATGATATTTTTGTTACAAATCCAAATAGATTGCAAAGGGGAATTGATGAAAATACTGCAAATGCTATTTTGATAAAATTGAATCAGATAGGATCTTTGACTGAGACTCTTGATGTAATCAATATGGCAAAAAGACATTCATACAGTAATGTTATCAGTCACAGGTCGGGTGAAACTGAAGATACCACTATAGCTGATCTTGCAGTTGGAATGAATACTGGACAGATTAAAACAGGATCAGGCTCCAGAACAGACAGGATATCAAAATACAATCAATTGATGAGAATAGAAGAAGAACTTGGAGATATGGGATATTTTCCCGGGAAGAATTTCAGAAATTACTAAATGGATTGTCTGATATTGATTTTTATCGATATCAGGCTATCCTTATTTATATACTTTTAAAATAATAATGATATTGACAAAAAAAATTACAATTGAGGTGTAATTATATTTTATAATTTATTTTTGCATCTGAAAATATTTATCTTATGAACATCCCTAAAACCGTAATCAATGGGTCTGCTCAGGTCCACAGACTCTTATTTAATAAATATGGACTTGTCTTTTTTGCTTTTTTGATTTGGATGCTATTTTTTGATAATAAAAATATGCTGGTACAGCATAAATTGTCAAAACAAATAAAAGCACTTGAACAGAGCAAAAAGGAATATTTGGTTAAATACAAAAATGTTTTGAAAGAAAAACATGATTTGAACAGCGATATTGAGAAATTTGCTAGAGAAAAATTTTTTATGCATAAAGAAAACGAAGTGGTTTTCATATTAAAATAACCATATCCGAATTAGTTTTGTCTATAATGTGCTTAAATTTTAATGACTTTTTGGATAGACATTAAATAATTGAGGATGATAAAAATTTTAAAACGATGAGTGTATTAGTAAATAAGAATTCACGAGTTATTGTACAGGGATTTACCGGAACGGAAGGTACTTTTCATGCACAACAAATGATAGAATACGGCACAAATGTAGTCGGAGGGGTTACACCCGGAAAAGGTGGAATGACACATCTGGACAGGCCGGTTTTCAATACTGTTGCCGAAGCTGTTGATAAAGCAGGTGCAGATACAACTATTATTTTTGTTCCACCAAGATTTGCGGCAGATGCTATTATGGAAGCTGTTGACGGAGGAATAAAAGTCGTTGTCGCCATTACAGAAGGAATTCCTGTTCAGGATATGTTGAAGGTCGATGCATATATGAAGGGAAAAGATGCAAAATTGATTGGCCCCAACTGCCCCGGAATAATTACTCCAGGAGAAGCAAAAGTTGGCATTATGCCCGGCTTTATTCATAAAAAAGGTCATATTGGGATTGTCTCAAGGTCAGGAACATTGACTTATGAAGCAGTTGACCAAGTGACAAGATCAGGAATGGGACAATCTACATGTATCGGTATTGGTGGTGATGCGGTTCCCGGAACTACTACTTTAATGGCTGTTAAAATGCTTATGGAGGATCCGGATACTCATGGTATTATTATGATAGGAGAGATTGGAGGTACTATGGAAGCAGAAGCTGCAAGATGGATTAAAGAAAACGGAACAAAACCTGTTGTTGGGTATATTGCAGGACAAACTGCTCCCAAAGGTCGTACAATGGGACATGCAGGAGCTATTATTGGTGGTAAGGAAGATACAGCTGAAGCGAAAAATAAGATTTTAGCTGAAAATGGAGTTAGTGTAGTAATTTCTCCGGCAGAAATTGGTAAAAGAATGTATGAATTAATGCATTAACAATAGAAAAAGAGTATTTTTTGTAAAAAAGCCTTAGTATATTTTATTAAGGCTTTTATTATTTATAAGTTTGCATCGATTATTATAAAAATAATAACTACATTATAATGCTTTTTGGAGTTAAGAATCTTTTTTAATTGAAATTAATCTCCTCAAATAGTTAAAAACACATTAAAATAATTGAATATGAAATTTTTTGTCGATACTGCAAATTTGGATCAGATTAAAGAAGCCAAAGACCTTGGAATCCTTGATGGTGTAACCACTAATCCTTCCTTGATGGCAAAAGAAGGTATAAAAGGTAAAGATAATATTTTTAAACACTATGCTACTATTTGTGATATTGTAGAAGGAGATGTTAGTGCTGAGATTATATCTACGGATTTTGAAGGGATGATAAAGGAAGCTGAAGAATTGGCTATGATATCCCCATATATTGTTGTTAAAATTCCGGTGATAAAAAATGGAATTAAAGCAATTAGATATCTTTCCGAGCAAGGAATTAAAACAAATTGTACTCTTGTATTTTCTGCAGGTCAGGCAATTTTAGCTGCCAAAGCCGGTGCAACATATCTTTCGCCTTTCATCGGTAGGATCAATGATATTACATGGGACGGAATAGAATTGATTAAAGAGATAGCGGAGGTATATTCGGTACAAATGTTCGATACGGAAATTCTCGCTGCTTCGATCAGAAGTCCAAGACAGATAGTCGAATGTGCCAAATATGGGGCGGATGTTGTTACCAGTCCTTTAAATTCTATATTGGGGCTACTAAAACATCCGTTGACTGATGTGGGACTTGAAAAATTTCTGGCGGACTATAACAAATCTCAAAGTTAGTATCTGTCTATAAAGTGCTTGAATTTAAAAAATCAAATCTCCTTTATAAAAATTTGATAAATAATATTAAATTTGCAGATTTTAGTGGAATTTTAGACAGGCACTAAGTAATAATTATAAAAAATGAAAACGAATGAAACCACTTAAAATTGTTGTTCTTGCAAAACAAGTTCCCGACACAAGAAATGTTGGACCTGATGCGATGAAACCTGATGGCACTGTGAATAGAGCGGCATTACCTGCTATCTTTAATCCGGATGATTTGCATGCTTTGGAATTGGCTCTTCAGATAAAAGAAAAAGTTCCCGGCACTGAAGTTATAATATTGACTATGGGACCTAAAAGAGCTGCCGATATTGTCAGAGAAGGATATTTCAGGGGAGTGGATTACGGTATAATGGTATCGGACAGAAGATTTGGAGGGGCTGATACTCTTGCTACAAGTTATACTATTTCGATGGCCATAAAGAAAATAGGGAATGTGGATTTAGTTGTTGGAGGAGTTCAGGCTATAGATGGAGATACCGCTCAGACCGGACCTCAAACAGCTGAAAAGATAGGGTACCCACAAGTTACTTATGTTGAAGAATTGATTGATGTCTCCGATGAAGGGATAATTCTAAAGAGGAGATTGGAAAAAGGAGTTGAAACGGTTAAATCGCCATTTCCTACATTGGTAACTGTCGCCGGTTCGTATGATAATTGTAGATTTAGGAATGCGGCAAAAACTCTTAAATATAAATATGCGAGAACCAATACGGAATTATCAAGGGAAAAAGATTATATAAAAGAAATAGTTGAAAAGAACGACTATCTTATAATTCCCGAATGGGGTGTTGAAGATATAAACGCTGATCCTGCCAAAATCGGATTACCCGGTTCACCTACCAAAGTTAAAGATGTTACAAACATTGTTTTGACTGTAAAAGAAGCAAAAGTTTTGGATGCTTCCGGTGATAGCATTAAGGATATGATGAAAGATCTTGTTGATGCTCATATTATTGGTTAATTGTAAAATGAAAATATAATGGAAGGAAATGTATTTGTATTTTGTGAAACGGACAATGGAGTTGTTACCGATTTAAGTAAGGAATTATTATCCAGTGGGAAAAAGCTGGCTGGAAAATTAAATGTTAAATTGGAAGCTCTTGTATTGGGAAATAATATAAAAGATATATCGGGGCAAATTTCAAAATATGGTGTGGATAAAATTCATATTGCTCAAGATGAAAGACTTGAACCTTATTTGACTTTGCCTTATAGTCGTATTGTGTCATCTGTTTTTGATAAAGAAAAACCGCAGATAGTTTTATTCGGGGCATCTTCGGTTGGAAGGGATCTGGCTCCACGGGTTGCTTCTACACTTCAATGTGGATTGACTGCTGATTGTACCAGATTGGAAATAGGTGATCATTTTGATAAAAAGTCGAAGACAGAGCATAAAGATTTGCTTTTGGCTATCAGGCCGGCTTTTGGTGGAAGTATAATGGCCACAATTGTCAATTGGGATATGCCGCCTCAGATGGCTACCGTAAGAGAGGGAGTGATGAAAAAAGAGATTTTTGATGAAAATTACAATTCGCAAATTATTGAAGTTGATGTTTCTTCATTGATTCAACAGGAGGATATGATTGTCGAAATCATAGAAAGACACATAGAAGAAAGTAAAGTCAATCTAAAAGAGTCTTCAATAATTGTAGCAGGTGGATATGGTGTTGGCTCAAAAGAGAATTTTAAATTATTGTATGAACTTGCCGATGTGCTGGGTGCTGATGTTGGGGGATCGCGTGCTGCAGTCGATGCAGGATTTATCGAACATGAAAGACAAATAGGTCAGACCGGAGTTACCGTAAGACCCAAACTATATATTGCTTGTGGTATATCAGGAGCAATACAGCATAGAGCGGGAATGGATCAATCGGCGATGATAATATCGATAAATACGGATAAGAATGCTCCTTTAAATAGTATTGCAGATTATGTCATACACGGTGATTTAAATGAAGTGATTCCTCAAATGATTAAATCATATCAGGAATTAGCTCATTAATTTTAAAATAAACTGAAAAAATAATAAAAATGGAAAATTTTTATACGGATACTCCTGATTTTGAATTTCAAATGAATCATCCGTTAATGGAGAAGATTATTAAACTGAAAGAACAGGATTTTAAAGATAAAGATAAATATGATATAGCACCTGTTAATGTTGAAGATACAAAAGATAGCTACAATAAGGTGATGGAGATTATCGGAGATATTTGTGCTAATGTGATTGCGGAAAATGCAGAGGAAGTTGATAAAGAAGGTGCTCATTTGGAAAATGGAAGAGTAAGATATGCTAAAGGTACTGAAGAGAATTATAACGCTTTGTATAAATCCGGGCTGATAGGAATGGCATTGCCCCGTGAGTATAACGGATTGAATTTTCCAATGATTCCCTATGTTATGGCTGCAGAAATGGTATCCAGAGCTGATG
>JALSPW010000020.1 GCA_026985735.1 Saprospiraceae bacterium | reverse complement strand
GGATTAATATCTGAATTGTTATCTTTTGTACAAGAGATTATTGTTGAAATAAAAGTGAAAATAATCAATAATTTAAAAGTCGGATACATTTTTTATTTATTAAACGATAAAAAATCCATAAAAATTACTATTAATTTGTTAAAAAAATATAAATTTGAGTCAAATAATATATATGGGATTAAGTATTGCATATAGAGGCAGAATCAAAAAAGCGAAATTGCTACCCGAATTGATTGTGGAAATTGTCGATATTGTAAAAATATACGATTGGAATTATTCTGTTTTCAATGAAGAATTTAAAGATGACCGGTTTTATAAAGATGTCTCTGACGATGTATATGGTATTATTTTTAGTCCCCCCAAATGTGAGCCGGTGTTTTTAACATTTTTATCAAATGGTATAATGATTAATCCATTTGTTTTAGAAATTTTGAAAAAAAGGGATATAGATCTGAATGTTGAAACGGGGAAATGGCTTTTTACTAAAACACAATACGCAGGGATAGAAGTTCATAAAGTGATAATCCAGCTTTTTAGATACATATCTGAAAAGTATTTGGAAGATTTTGAGTTATATGATGATAGCAGGTATTGGGAAACTAATAATGAAGAGATATTGGAGGAAAATTTTGAAAGATATGATTTTGTTGTAAATAAGTTTTCCGAAGCATTGGACGATATTTCAATAAAAGAAAATGATGATGTTGAATCTTTAATATTGAAACTTTTTGAATATTTAAATAAGAAGTTTGGCGATAAAGGTTTTGATTTTGAATCATAGAGATTAAATGTTTTATATTAGTAAAATAAAAGTAACTAATCAGAAAAAGGGCTTGTTGTTTAAAATGAAATTATCAGGCTAGTTACAGAAAAAGAAAGATTTTGCATATAAATAAATTTATTCGTGCAATTTTTATTACCGTATTTCTATTCTTATTTGTAGATTTGAATGCCGGAGGTGGTTTGTGCATACCGGAAGATACTTCAGGTATTATTCCTTATCAAATTAAATATTATTCTTCATTAGATGGTTTAACCCAGGTATCCATCAATACATTACTAAGAGATAAACAAGGTTTTCTATGGGCAGGAACTCAGAACGGGCTTAATCGTTTTGATGGTAAGGATTTTATGCAATTCAGATATAATCCCGATGATTCTTTGGGATTGCAAGGTAATTATATAGTAACTCTGTTTCAAGATTCACAAGATAGAATTTGGATTGGTACGATGAATCGCGGTTTGTCTTATTATGAACCTTCTTCAGGAATTATTCATAGGATAAAAACGAAAAAAAGATATAGAAATATTGTGGATCAAAGCAATATTACAAATATTTGTGAAGATGAAAATGGTATTATATGGGTTAATTCACTTAATTTCGGTGTGATAATGATCAAAGAAAATGAAAAGGGTTTTTTTGATATAAAATTGATAAAAAGTTTTGATAAAAAAGAACAAAGTACAAGTTTATTTATTTCTAAAGATCAAAACCTTTATATTACGACAAATACCGGTAGAATTTTTGTTTCAAGTATCATCAAAGACGGCAGCAACAAATTTGAAGAATTAAGCAGTGGGTTAGTGCAAGGAAGCATAAAAAGTATTTATGTAAATGATAGATTTATATGGGTGGGAACAGACTATGGTTTATGGCAAATCGGATTAAAAAATCTCAAATCTGTCTTTTATGATTTGAATACCGCTTTGTCATTAAAAACCTGTAATTACATGGTGCTTTCGATTGTCCCGAATATTGATAAAATGTGGATAGGAACAGCAAATGGCGCATACCTTCTTAGTGATAGGGATAAATACGGTTGGTATCATAAGAGTACTTTGTTTTCAGAATCCGGTACAAAAACCGGTATCATATCCAATAATTCCGTTTACTCTATTCTGCCTGATTCTAATAATCTCGTATGGATAGGAACCGCTAAGGATTTAAATTTATTGGATTTTAATGTCCCGAAATTTAAAACTATAAAAAATAAAAAGGGAAAAGAATTAAACAATCAAGTTGTTTTTTCAATATTTAAAAATGAAATTGGACTTTGGGTAGGTACTTCGGGTGGAGGATTAAATTTATTTCAAAATGGAAAGGTTTATTATTTTACAGAAAAAAATGGAGCAAAATCAGGAATTGCATCCAATGTAGTAAGATCGATTTCCGAAGACAATAACGGATATTTGTGGATAGGTACAATAAAAGGAGTTTCAGTAATTAACCTTAGGACTTTTAATCCTGAAATTCCCGAATTTGCTACTTTTCATACAGATCCGGTCAATGCATCTTCTTTGAGTGATGATTTCGTCAAATATATTTATCAGGATAATAATGGTAATATATGGATAGCCACTTATGGTAAAGGTTTGAATAGGTTTATCGGAAATCTTGAAAAAAAAGATTATAGCTTTCAGCATTTTTTACATAGCAATTCCGATAAAAACTCCATTAGTTCAAATTATGTAAATTATATCACTCAAGATCAAGATGATACATATTGGATAGCTACACAGGAAGGATTGAATAAACTTACATTTGAGGGGGAAGATTATAAATCTCCGGGATTTATTGTATATAAATATGATAATCTTAACCGTACAGGTATTAGCGAAAGTTCAGTGCTTGATATTAGTGTTGATCAAAGTGGTATTTTATGGATAGGTACCCGTTATGGTTTTAATAGATTTGATCCTGAATCTGAAGTGTTTGAGTCATATTTCAGAAAAGACGGTTTGGCCAATAATCTTATATTCAGTGTACAGAATGATAATCTTGGTCAAATTTGGCTTGGGACAGGTAGAGGATTATCATGTTTCAATAAAGCAAAGAAGAAATTTACAAATTATTATTTAAAAGATGGACTTCAGGATAATGAGTTTAATTCGTTAGCCAGATTCAAAGATGATGAAGGCAATATTTATATGGGAGGAATAGGTGGATTGACAGTTTTTGAACCGTCGGATCTTAAAATTCAAGAGAATAGTTACGAAATAGAACTAACGGGATTGTCTTCGAAAAACAAAAATTTTAATAGAGTATCCGATTATGGTAGAATAAAGCTTAAAAAAGAATTGAGTATGATAAAAGAGCTCAATTTAAAATATAATGATTTTCCACTATTTATTAAATTTGCTTCACCCAAAGCTAATCCATTGCATTTGCCTAATTATTTCTATAAATTAACCCCATTGGATAAAGGATGGATTGACTTGAAGGATAGAAATGAAATTCAATTACTTAATCTTTCTCCCGGTAAGTATTCTTTATATCTTACTGGAGGAAATTTTGGTAAAATATGGAATAGGAGTCCTAAAAAAATCGATATTTTGGTAAGCCCTCCATGGTGGAGTTCTATATGGGCATATCTCTTGTATGTTTTGTTGTTGGCCGGTGTGAGTTATATGATTTTCAGACTTATATACAAGAGAAAATTAGCTTTTGCAGAAAGTAAGAAATGGCAACATATTGAAGAAATGAAATCTGAGTTTTATACCAATATTACTCATGAATTCAGATCTCCCTTGACGGTGATATTGGGTATGACCGAACAGATTAGCAGTTCTTTAGGTATTCAATGCAAAAAGCCTTGTGTTATGCCATTGAAGGCTATTAAACGAAATGGTAGAAAATTATTGAATCTGGTGAATCAGCTATTGGATATGGCAAAAATAGAAGACGGCAAATATCAAATAAATAATACAAAAGGCGATATAGTATGGTTTTTAGGTTTTATGGTTGAGAATTTTTATTCTTATGCACAATCAAAAAACATCAAACTTATTTATTATACTGAGTTCGATAAACTTATTATGGACTTTGATTCCAAAGTTATGGAGAGGATAATGTCAAATTTGTTGGGTAATGCAATAAAATTTTCAGATAACGGCGGAAAAGTAATTATTCATGTTAATAAAATCAAAAAAGCTGATAATTCCATGTTGCAAGTTAAGATCAAGGATGAAGGGATAGGAATCGAAAAATCTGCAATTCCTTATATATTTGACCGGTATTATCAAATAGATGCTTCAAGGAAAAATAGAAATGAAGGTACAGGTATTGGATTATCAATGGTTAAAAATCTTATTGAGTTAATGAAAGGCAGCATTTCGGTAAAAAGTAAAATTGGTAATGGAAGTACATTTACTTTTGTTCTACCTATTACAAAAGCGGCTGCTATATCATCCGGACAGTTTGAACAGAAGTCACCTTTATTTGAAACAGATGATAATATTGTTATAGAATCATACTCTGATGATAAAGATATAGTTTTAATTGTAGAAGATAATAAAGATATTGCCAAGTATATTTCTTCGAGTATTTCAGATAAATACTCTGTCAGGTATGCAGGAAATGGAGAATCCGGATTGCAATTAGCTATTAATATAATACCTGATTTAATTATCAGTGACGTGATGATGCCTAAAATGGATGGGTTTGAAATGTGTGAAAATCTTAAAAGAAATATCAAAACAAGTCATATCCCTGTTATATTATTGACAGCCAGAATAACGGAAGAAGATAAACTAAAAGGGCTTACTTTTGGAGCGGATGCGTATTTGACAAAACCTTTCAATACTGAAGAACTTAATATACGTATTGAGCAGTTGATTCTTTTGCGTAAAAAACTTCAGGATAAATATAAAAATCCTGATAACTGGAATAAATATGAAAAAAGCAAAACAAATAGTATAGACCATGAATTTTTAATAAAAGTAAAAGAAAAAATCAATGCAAATATAGATAATACATACATGAACTCACAGTTTCTTGCCAAATCAATGCGGATGAGTGATACGCAGCTTTATCGTAAACTAAAAGCTCTCACCGGTAAGTCCACAGCTATTTTTATTCGAACCGTAAGATTGAAAAAAGCAAAAGAACTGCTGGAAACTACGGCTTTAAATATTTCGGAAATAGCCTACGATACCGGCTTTAATGATCCTGCATATTTCAGCAGAGTTTTTAAAGAGGAATACGGTATAACCCCTGGAGAAGTAAGGTGAGTAGGGGCGTATTTATATTACATTACACTTTTGTTTTATCACTATTCTTGCAATGTTGCAATAATAGACAAAGATTTTATGATTTTTTAAATTGCTGTATTTTAAAAACCGGAAAAGTATGCATAGAGTTATTTACTTAAAGCAGTAATCTGTCAATAATTTTTATAAACCATTTTAATTTAAGGAGTACCAACTTCAAAAGGATTATCAGGATTATTGCTCCATTCAAACCAGCCTCCATCATATACAGATACATTTGGCCAACCCATTAGATATGCGTTG
>JALSPW010000019.1 GCA_026985735.1 Saprospiraceae bacterium | reverse complement strand
TTCCGCCACCGATATCCATTATGAGATTATATCCCTTTTTTAACGCTCCGGCAAGTTTAGCTCCATTAAAAATCAATCCGGCTTCATGTTTTCCATCGATAATATGTATTTTAATTCCAGTTTTTTCTTCAAGGTTTTTGGCAAATTCCATGCCATTTGCAGATCTTCGGAACATTGAAGTACCATAGGCAAGATATTTATCCACTTTGTATTTATCCAATAATGCCTTAAACTCGAATAATACATCAATTCCTCTTGAAATTGCTTCATTATCAATGGTGTCAAAGCCTCCATAAGCCAATTTAACAAAATGTCTGCTTCTGTTCACTACATTAATCCTGCCATTATTGTCTTTTTCGACAATAATCATGTGGAATGTATTCGTACCCAAATCTATGGCAGCATATCGTTTCATTATTTAGCCGGCTTATATCTTCCTGTTTTTATATTTTCAAAAAAATCAATTCCAATATCCGACATGCTATTTGCAAAAATAGGTTTACCCATTTCATCAAAAAACAAAAAATAATAACATCCCGGGCTATGGAAAAAATCAGCTTCAATAATAGGATTCCCCTTCTTTAAAAACACTACATGTCCCATTGGTTTACACGATGATTTTACAGCAGGAGTCCTTTTCATATTTATATTATTCAGAAAACCTCTAATGGAAGCATTGTTTTCCTGACTCATTGAGAAGTCCAGATCTTCAAAAATAATGTCAAGATAATCTGCATATTTATAAATTTGATCATAGATATGCCTTGGCAATGGCCGATACCTGGTTATTTCTTCGGAATTGGCATTTTCTTTTTCGATCGAAGTATTAGGTTTATTATTAGTTTTTTCACCTGTTTTATTTTTAATGGAGTTATTACAGGAAAAAGTTAAAATCAAGGACAGCGTTAATATTAACAATCTTTTATACATTACTTTTGAGTTTTATTTTGTAAAATTACGTTTTTTATTTTTAAGTTGCTAAAAAAATTATTTAATCTTTTAATTTTTAAAAAATTTATGCCTGATAGAAATATAATTTATACTAAAGACGGTTCTCATACTGTATATTCTTCAAAATTTGATTCTCTTTATCATTCGTCTTACGGAGCTATAATTGAAAGCAAGCATATATTTATTGAAAGCGGTCTCAGGTATTTTACAGAAAAATATAATCAAAATCTAATTAAGATTCTTGAATATGGTTTCGGGACAGGTTTAAATGCACTTTTATCTATGGATTTTGTCGCTAATAAAAATTTCAAATTGGAATATACCGGACTTGAAGCATATCCTTTGAATATTGATGTTGTAAGTAAACTCAATTATTTACACAAAACAAATCTTTTGCCATTTAAAAATGAGTTTTTATCAATGCATAATAATGATAATATTTTAAATTTGAAATTAAATGGTAATTTTATTTTTAACAAATTGAAAATAAAATTCGAACAATTTGATAGTAAGGATAAATTTGATATTATTTATTATGATGTATTTGGTGCAGAAATACAACCCGGATTTTGGCTTAGACCCCATTTGGATAAAGTTATAGATAATTTGAGTCAAAACGGCATCTTAATTACTTATGGGGCAAAAGGTTCTTTTAAAAGAGCATTGAAAAGTTTGGGTCTGGAAGTTCGAAGTCTG
Organism: Saprospiraceae bacterium; assembly: GCA_026985735.1. GTDB lineage: Bacteria > Bacteroidota > Bacteroidia > Chitinophagales > Saprospiraceae > JADJGA01. Next base: position 3,679 of record JALSPW010000019.1, on the reverse strand, counting down.
CCAGGCCCACCTGGTAAAAGAGAAATTACACGAGCGGTTAAACATTGAATAGTTTGTTAATTTTGTGCTTTTTTGTATAAACTATTTATCAAAATCAATAAAATGCCGATAAAAATAACTAAACTAAAGACGAGCATTAACAAATTAAAAGAAGGAGATAAAATATAAATTGAATTCAATAACAGAATTCCCTGAAAGAATAACAACACTTCTGTTAACAGAAATCCGGTTAAATAGAAATAAATTCCGGTCTTGAACAATCTACCGGATTTTATAATCTGAGTTGAAATACTATAAAAAATTAAAAAAAGACTAATGAAACCTAAAGTAACCAAATGGATATATCCGATAATAAATTGTCCTTTAAACAGATAACTGATTTTTGAAAAATATGGAAATGCTTGAAAAAACTGCAATACAATTTTAAGAATAAAAAATATCAATGTAAATGTAATCAGATATTTTTCTATTTTATTATAATGAATTTGAATACCTTCAATACTTTTGTACAAACAAAATACAGCGTACAATATAAATAAAGCACTCAAAACCGAGATGAAATGAACATAAAGAGGAGGATTATGCCACAGCAATGACTCGGAATATGATAAAAAAGTACCGCTAAGCAATGCTATAAAAGAAAAAAACATACATTTTTTCCTATTCGAATTATTTTCTATTTTTTCCCAAAATAACTTTAAGTATAATGCTATTATTGAGAATGTTATAAAACCGTTATATAAGAAATGTAAATAGAAAAATATCGTATCATAATATAGCTTGGTACTTTTATAACCCCCTGCGATAACAGGACCCAGAGCCCAAGGACCGATACTGGAGATAAAATACAAAACAATTCCCCATAATAAGAATTTCTTTATTATTGTCTTATTGTATTTTGAATCAATATTTTTATAAAAATACACTAAAGTATAATAGGAATATATGAGAAAAAGCGATAAAAAGGTTATAGAAAAAACACCATAACCATCTAAAGGGAAACTGATATATATACCTAAAAGCAAAACAGTAAGAATTATCAAAATCCTTACTGTTTTCTTTTTGCCAATTAAATTTTGTGTACCAAAAGTATTAATAAGAAATGCATATAAAGCAATAAAAACCCAACCTAGAAAACCTGTATGAGAATGTGATTGCAAAACTCCAAAATGATATTTATTATCAAAATCGTCAAGAAAAGGCAATAACCTTAAAAATAAACCGGCAAAAGCGGTAAAAAAAAAGAAAATTATTGCAATTTTCAGCCAAAGTCTTTTATAATCAATCATTCAAATACAAAAATTCTCGAATCCGGCTTAGTTAATTCTTGTTTAAAACTTTGACAATGGCTTCTTCCAGATTAAATCTTGGATTAACTGCGGCTATGTTACCCTCGCGATCAATAAGAAAAGTACGAGGAATACTTGTTACACCATAATTTGCAGCTGCTTTACAGTCCCATTTGTCAAGATCGCTCACATGAGTACTCCAGGTCAATTTATGTTTTTTTATAGCATTTATCCATTTTTCCTTAGCACGTTTTTTTGCTGCTGCCAGTGCGTCAGGGGTTTTGTATCTTTTGGCAGATCTACTGTCAACACCATCCAATGAAACACTAAACACGGTAAATCCTTTATCTTTATATTTTTGATATGTTTTAGTCAAATCGGGAAATGATCTAATACAAGGACCGCACCAGCTAGCCCAGAAATCAATCAATACTATTTTCCCTTTCAAATCTGATAATTTCAAAATTTTACCATCCGGATTCGGCATTGCAATATCAGGAGCAGGCATTCCTACCTTAATTTTTGCTCTTGCCTGTTGTCTGGCATAGGCTTTTTTAAGACTATCTATAATACTTTTATAATCTTTGGTTAAATAAAGATCCGGATATTTATTTTCAAGATTTTTATAAACAGCCTCGTGAATATCTAAAAATTCAGGTCTTGAACCAAAAACATTTACAACTAAAACAGATCCCAACACCGGATCTGATTCCTTGGCAATGGATTTTGTTTTATAAATATCAATCTTTCTGTTTTTCAAATCCTGCAGGATTGAATTAAATTTCTCTGACAATTTTGAACCGCTTACGGTAGCATAATTATTATTGAATTTTGTATATTTTCCTTCAACAGATATACTGTTTTCAGTTCCGTCTAAAATAATATATACGGATTGTCTGCCACTTCTTATTCTATAATATCCAACTCCGGGGTTTTGCGGTAAATCAATAGTGAATTGCCCGTTTTCCGCCTTTACTTCCTTAACAGTTTCATTTTGATTGCTAAAACTGACACGATCAAGAATTACAGGTCTGTTCCTTAATCCCTCAACATTACCGGTTATTGTAAATCCGGATGACTTTATCTTTCCTGAAGTACAACCCGAATTATTTATGGTTATTGCACTAAAGAAGATAAGTAAAAGTAAAATAGTTTTTTTCATAGTTACAAATTTCTATTTAATTAAAAAAAGTAAATCAATTTTGTAGCGAAAGCTTATAATTTTGTATCAATTTATCAAACAATATTTTTTTATAAAAGTTTTAGTATAGCTAAATATTAAAGAATATTTTAATAAATTACCTGCAAATATACAGAAGTTTAATAAATAAAGTATTTAAGTGAAATTTTTTTATAATTTTTTTTATAAATATTTTATACGTATTGCGATTTATAGTTATATATATTTACGTTTAAAAAACTATTTTAATATATAGTGATTTTGTATTATTAAAAAAATTGATAGTTATATATAATTTTGCTAACAAAAATACTCTTAATTATTGCGTTTTTAAAAAAAATAGTATGATATTTGTTATAATAATAGATAAGATTAATTCAATAAATCAACCGAGATAATATGAGAAGAAATATTTTACAATTTATCCTATTATTGATTATACCTGTTTCAGGACTATTTTCGCAGGATTTTCATTATAGTCAGTTTTATAATGAACCGTTGAATTTCAATCCTTCACTAACAGGTATATTTGATGGAGACAAAAGAATGATATTAAGTCTCAGGGACCAATATAGAAGCATTCCCGTACCGTATTTTACATTTTCAGGAAGTTACGATATGAAGTTTTTACCTAAAAAACCTCAAAAAGGATTTTTTTCCGGTGGTGTGGTTTTTAATTATGACAAGCAAGGTACTTCGGCACTTACATTATTCAATTTTAACCTTGCGGGGAGTTATTCGTATTACATCAACACAAACAATTTGATTACCGGAGGCGCTTTATTAGGCTTTTCCAATCGTGGTTTCTCAGAAGACAATCTGTCTTGGGACAATTATTGGAACGTAAATACTGAAACCTGGGATCCAAGAAGAGGAAGTGGAGAAAGCTTTGAAAATTACCGATTTAGTTTTTTGGAAACAGGATTAGGACTGAATTACAGATATCAGCATAGTCCTAGAAACAGTATTACAATCGGAGCTTCTGCTTTTCACTTAAATAAACCGGCTCAAAATTTTTCAGGTGTTTCAAATGATCAGCTGAATATGAGAATTTCTTTGATGGGAATTTTGAATATAAAACTTGCTCAGGCACTGGATTTCCAAGGACATTTGTTGTATCAGGCTCAAGATGTATACAAAGAAACAGTTGTCGGTGGATTGATAAAAATATATATTAATAATAAAAGAGGTAAGAAATTGGGTATGCATC
>JALSPW010000018.1 GCA_026985735.1 Saprospiraceae bacterium | reverse complement strand
AACAAATGTAAAATTAATTATTTTATTAACCAAATGAAATTTTTAAACAATACGTTCACGGTTCACATGTTTTTGTCAACCATTTTTATGAGACCTCAACTTTTGAACTTTGTCCTTTGAACTTTGAACTTTGAACTTTTCTAGCCAAGCTACCTCCCAGCCTCCTGTTTCTCCGCACGCTCGGAAACCGGAGTAGCGCCATCTCGCACATCACCCAAATTCAATAAATCAATCTCTTCTAATCAATTCCTAATTCATAATTCACCATTTATTACTTTTGTCTTTTTACTTTTGTCTTTTTACTTTTGTCTTTTTACTTTTGTCTTTTGTCTTTCAAACTTTTGAACTTTGTCCTTTGAACTTTTTTTTTAATTGAGGGCAGCTCTTATGAAATTGTACAGTATTGATCGCTAAAAATAAAGTTTAGCTATTTATGGTGTTTTTGTTGAATAAACTTTAATATCCGGATTGCAATATTCAATATGTTTATAAGCTTTATTGTCGAAATAAACAGATAAATAAATTATGGTATCTGCCGTGTATTTTTTATCAATGTATTGGTGTTCCTGCAAATTGAAAGCTAAGCTGAAATTGTTATTGTACAATATTTTTCCCGACTTATCCTTAAAAGTGTAATAAATATGGGTTTTTTCATTGATATCGGGTTTGTAATCAAAAGCAATATCGATGAACATACTTCTATTTTTATTTTTCAAGGGTTCATCTTTTATTAAATAATGATATTCATTATTAAAAGATTTACAGCTATCGCGATTATATGAGTAAATGAGTTTATAATTGAAAAAGTTGAAATAATCATCCAATGGAATTAATTTTCTTTTAATTCTAATATAATCATTAATGGTATTAAACACTTTCAATTTGGATTCTAAATTTTTCTTTTTTGATTTGTTTTTTAATTTCTCTATATTGAAATGATTTTTGAGTTTAAATAGATTTTTTTCATTGGAAAGAAATATTTTTTTGTCATATAGATCCACTATTTCTCTATTATCATTCATAAATGCAAATATCTTGTTATTGGATTTATTGTAAGATGTATCCAGTTTGTATCCTATTGAAGAAGATATTTTTGGAATTTTGATTTTGTAATTAATATTTAAAAATGATAATAAGGATTCAAAAACATCCAAATGACTTGAAATACCCGGAAATATTTTTTTTGTACTTAAATTAGGACTATAAATAATAAATGGGACATGATATCTTTTTACCGTATTTTCCGGTGGTATTTCAGTCATAGGATGGTCTCCCGTGATAAAAAATATTGTGTTTTTAAATTCAGGCCTTTTTCTATATTTATTGATGAAATCCCGGATTGCATCATTTGTAAACATTATGGAAAGAATTTGTTTTTTGTATGTTTGAAAAAAGTCTATAGTATCCTGATTCTTTAATTTACTTATTTTATGTTCCAATAATTTATTGTATCTATCTTTTTCATTAATTTCAAACGGGGAATGCATTGTGCCTGTAAAATATATTTCCAACCTTTTTGACACCGGCAGAGTATCCATTACTTCCAATGCCTGATTGAAAAAGTCTTTATCGTTATACCCCCAAAAAGTATTATTGGCTCCTACAATAACCTTTTTGTATTTAGTAGAGAAGTCCTCTTTATCAAATATTCTGTTGATATTATTAAATTTGAAATATTTATCCTTATCATGAAACCAGGCATCCTGACTGTCAAAATATATCGAATAATATCCGTTTTTTTTGAGAATATTTACAAGTGAAAAATGATAAGGCATTCTGTTCAAAAGCGTAAAGCCTCTTTCTCCATAAGGCAACCCTCCGGTCAGAGAAGGAACTACAGCAAAGGATCTTTCACCCAGAGTGAAAAAGTTTTCCCAATAAAGGCTATTTTTACTTAAGGAGTCTATAAACGGCATTAGTCGTATACCTTTGAAATTATGTATGAATTCATTACTCATTCCTTCGGTAATAATGAAAACAAGGTTTGGACTTACCGAATCGTTTATATTGAAAAAATCACCTAAGACATCTTCGTTGTCAAATTGATGTTCAAGAGGATATTCCAGTGACATATATTTTTTATCATTATATATTTTTTGATATTTTTCGAGGATATCAACATCAAAAGTTATGAATTTTTCCTTTTCTTTTTTAAAAAAATATCCAATGGATCTTTTATAAAAATAATATGATTTGTTATTTGAAAAATTATTAGATTCATTTACTCCGAATATTTCAAGTATTGGAAAAATGATAAACATTGCAAATAAAATTTTATAGAGAGTTTTGACGGTTTTAGTTGGAATATTCTTTTTTCTGATAAAATTATAAAAAGCCAATACTATAGTTATTATGAAAATAGATGTCAAAATTACATCTAAATAACTTGTATTGGATGTTTTATATGAAAAGAGTGATTCTCTTAACGAATGTTCGTATAAAAATATATCCAAAGGTCTTAATTGATATAAAAAATATTTCAAAATAATCAAATGAAAGATATTGAAAATGCCGATTATTATGAGGAAAGAAGTAAAAGTAAATCGTGGATATTTTTTGTATATGTATTTAAATATAAAATATGAAATATAAAGGAAAAAACCAGCTATACTAAAGTCAGAGAAAACTCCAATAAATTCATATAATAAAACATTTGAGTTTATTCCGAATTTGATAAAGATAAATAAAGACTCAATTATTCTTAATATTATAATTATAAAAGCTACAACCAAAATAATATTGGTATATTTTTTAAAAATATTGGTTGAGTCGTTTTGTTTTACCATTTAGATCTTGCTCTGATTGATGAAATATTAAGTAAAGGTACGATTTATTTTAAAAGAAAATAATAAAATTAAGGGTAACAATACAGGTAAAGTACTTTTGAGCTGAAAAATAGTAATATTATGTATCAAAAGTTTTGTTTTTGTCTTGTCTTATTAATATTTGATTAATGACATATTACTCCATTTATTTGATAAAAAATTCATTTAGTTTTTCATATACTAAATTTTATTCATATTTTAACCTCAAATTGTTAAGTTAATCTGAAATTCTGCCAGGCGACCAGCCGGCACCAGATTTGTCAAGTTCTTTTTCTATATCCGGAATATTTACATTATTGATTTCTTTAATTTTGTGAATAATGTCCGGAATTTTTTTCTTCAAAATTTTCAAAGCATCTTTTTCTGCAGCGGTTATTGGTGCTGTAGTGTTGTAATGAGTATAAGCTAAAAAGTATAATCTATCATTTAAAGGTACCGGTTGCGGCCATCTTTCTTCAGGGCTTGCCGGTGGTTTTTGCCCTTCAAATATCCATTTTAAATCGACAAGTTTTTTTTCTGTTTCTTCTATTTTCTTAAATAAACCGGAACTTGTTCCCGGTGTGGAATTTGCTAATTGTTTTAAATTTCTTATTTTCAATAGAAGTTCATTAACTTCAGATTGAGCCATTGTACCTTTTTTATAAATATCAGTCACTTCTTTCATGTAAGAAGCCAATTCGGTTTTATTTGCCGGCGGCAAAGTGGTTAAATTTAAAGGAATTAGATTGAAGGCATTATTCTTAGACAATGTGTCGATTTTGCCTCTATAATATCTAAACACATCAACAGAATATTTTCCCGGTAATGCCAACATGCCGTTGTTGCTTTTCTTTAATGGATCAAATTTTGGATTTTGTAATTTCAAAGGGCCGGGATTTGCATATCTCAAATTCCAGGTAAGTCTGTTTATTCCCTTTGATATATTTTTAGTTAATTTCCTTACAGGAGTTCCCTCATTATCTTTGATACTAAAAATTAAATATGGTTTTACCTCTTCGTTTTCTTTACGCAGTTCTTCCAAAGTAGGATATGGGATTTTATCTTTATTCTTTATTAATTTTTTTTCTTTTTCCCTTCTTAATTCTTTCAATGTTTTGGGTACTTCTTTAACAAAATAAGTAAATGTAGCTCCAAAAGGTTCGTTTTTATCTTTATGCTGGACAGAACCAAAACCATATCCTCCTCTGTTTCGTTGTACATATAGTTTGGCATCTTTGATTGGGAACATATAGAAATCTTTTTCGACTAAGTCGTTGTTTACCTCACGTAAAGGAGTAAAATTATCAAGAATATAAAAGCCTCTACCGAAAGTAGCAATTACGATATCCTCTTCGTCTTCTTGCAATGCAATATCACGAACAGCGATGGTAGGTAATCCTGATTTTAATTTCACCCATTCATTACCACCATTGGTAGAAAAGAAAAATCCGAATTCAGTACCTAAAAATAATAAATTTTCATTTTTAAAATCCTGTTTGATAGTATGGATAGGCAATTTTTCCGGCAGGTTACCGGTTATTGATGTCCAGGATTTACCTAAATCGGTGCTTTTTAGGATATATGGTTTAAAATCGAAATGCTTTCTGTTGTCAAAAGTGACATAAACAGTATTCTTATCAAATTCCGAAGGTTCTATATCGCTGATATATGTGAATTGTGGTACATTTGGAAATGAATTTATTTTATTCCAGGTTTTTCCACCGTCTTCTGTTATACTCAATACTCCGTCATCTGTTCCTGCAAATATCAGATTTTCTTTTACAGGTGATTCGGCGAGAGCCACAGCCGTACCGTAAAGTGAAGTGGATACATCTTTTGCAACTCCGTCAATACTCCAGTATCTATCCATTACCTTCCATGAATTTCTGTCCATTTTAGCTGTAATATCATCACTGATTCGTTTCCATGATAGTCCTCTGTCGTCAGATTGGAATATGTAATTAGCTGCCATATAAAGTCTTTTGGGATTGTACTTACTTAAAATAAAGGGTGTATTCCAATTCCATTTATATAAAAATTCTCCTTCGGCTTCTCTAGGTTTAATATTAATCCTTTCACCACTCTTTTTATCATATCTGTATATATTTCCATATTGGTATTCCGAATATATGATATTGTGGTTTGTTTGATCGACTGCCTGCCAAAATCCATCTCCTCCCAGTGTGATATCCCATTCGCAATGGGAAATTCCATCTGTATAAAGAGTGTTTGAAGGAGCCCCCAGACTACTATTGTCTTGAGTACCGCCATAAACATAATAAAAAGGGAAAGCTCTGTCAATACCAACTCTATAAAATTGAGTTACAGGAAGCAATTTGTGATTATAAGTTTTTCCTCCATCGAAGGTTTCATATAATCCTCCATCTGTTCCTATCATAAAATGGTTTTTATCTTTTTTGTCTATCCAGAAAGCATGATCATCAACGTGCCTTTTGTTATTTCCTATATTTTTCCATGTTTTTCCTCCATCAGTAGTATATTTTGAATAAGTTTCCATTGAGTATATAGTATTTACATCAAAAGGGCTC
>JALSPW010000017.1 GCA_026985735.1 Saprospiraceae bacterium | reverse complement strand
GTATGGTCAATATTTCTATAATTTTCCATGTGATAGGCATCTGTACCGCAATTGCCAAAAACAGATCCGGGAATTCTTCCTTTCTTTTGAATATAGTTGTATCCGCTGACTTCACCAATGTATTCTGCCCATGACCTAACACTTACCAACTCTTTGTTAGATGACTTTATATATTCTTTTGCTTGTGTCGTATCAATGAATATATTTGGCCTGCCGGGAACCTTTGAACCGAATTCATAGACTCTCTTAGGGTAATTGGCTTTGGTTTCTATTGAAAAGCCTGCTTTTTCCCAGGATAATAAGCCTCCGTTTAATACTCTGACATCTTTTACTCCTGCATACATCATAATAGCAGCACTCCTGATTGCTCCGAGATGTCCGGCACTACTGCCGGGAAAGGGATCATCGTTATCGGGAGCTCCAAATCTACCATATAAAATCACCGTGGTATCGGCTGATATACCTTTACTTTCAAGTGCAACCTTAAGCTCGATTGGAGATCTCCTGTTCCAAGTTTCCGGTGACTCCAAAAGCAAAGTATCTATTTCTATTGCTCCCGGAATGTGCCCCATTCCATAGTCTGCATAGTTCCTGTAATGTGAATGAACAATGACGAATTTGTCGTTATGGTAATGTTCGGGGGATTTACCGCTTATGACATCCATAAGCCATTTCGGATGAACCAACATATCATATCTTTTAAGATAATCTAAAGGCAAATTTTCTTTTGATAGCCATTCTGTCATAAAATGATTGTACATATAAATCTTCTTATACCCGATCTTGATAAACAATTCCGCTACTTTTTTTATCTTGTCTGCGTTATAACCGTAAATCACTATTGTATTGTCTCGATTTATTTCCTTTGATCGCACTACGTCAACCCAGTCCAAATATTGAGTCCAACTATAAGGTAGTGATTTTGCTCCTTTGATGTGCCCTTTTCTTATTTCACCATTCAATTTCCAACCATTGTATGCATCTATAGGCCTAATGTCGATAATTGTTGTGTCGGATTGATCTACTAATTGTGATAACTTTTCGGTTGATATTTCTTTTAACATTATTTTTAGTTTTCTTTTTCTATTATTATTCCTTTCCAAAAAGCGATATGATTTTTTATATTACTTGCCATGCCGGATGGAGCAGGGTAGTACCAAGCAGCATCTTTATTGACTTTATTATCAACTATTACATCATAATAAGATGCAGTTCCCTTCCAATGGCAAACTGTTTGTATTTCGCTTTTTCTGAAATATTCCATGTTGATAGAGTCAGGAGGAAAATAATAATTTCCTTCCACATTCACGGGTTTATCCGTACTAGCTATAACTTTACCATTCCAAATTGCTTTAACTTTCATAATATTATATTTTAATAAATTCATTTAAACTAAATAATTTTTTGTTATCCAACCGGTGGTATTCAAATTTGAATCCGGCTTTTTTTGACATTTCATCTATTTCTTTTAGATTATATTTGTAAGAATTTTCGGTATGTATATATTCTTGTTTTTCGAAATGAAAAGATTTGTCCAAAGCTTTTATGAAAATATTTTGATTGACTTTACTAATCAAATGCATTTCTATCCTTCCTTCAATTTTATTGTAAATAGCTCTATGTTCAAACAAATTCAAATCAAATTCTCCTCCCAATTCGGTGTTTATCCGCAATAGTAGATTTTTGTTAAATGCGGCAGTAATACCTTTATTGTCATTGTAAGCTTCAAGTAATACTTTAATATCTTTTTTCAAGTCCATTCCTATGAGTAATTTATCACCGGTATTGAAAATGGAATATATGCTTTGTAGAAAAATTACAGAATCATGTCTGCTTAAATTACCAATACTTGAACCTAGCCAAATAACTAGTTTTGGAGTATGAGGATTTAAATTGAAAATATACTCCAATCCATTTTTGTATCTACCTGCAATAGGTTTGATATTTAATTTATTTAAACTATTACTTAATTGCTTAGAAGATTCCAATAAAAATTTAGCGGAAATATCTATTGGATAATAGGTGGCATTTCCATTTTTTTTCAAAAAAGCCTCTAATAATATTTTGGTTTTGGTCGAACTGCCGCTTCCCAATTCGATAATGTCCGTATCAGGAGTACATGAATTTGCGATGTGAGTAGAATACTTTTTTAGTATCTTTGTTTCGGTACGAGTTTGATAGTATTCGTCAAGGTTACAAATCTGTTCAAACAATTCAGAGCCTTTTTTATCATAAAAATATACTGAAGGAATCTGTTTTTGTACAGCAGAAAGACCTTTATCAATATCTTGTAAAAACAGATTATTTGTTTGAATATCCGTACTTAATTGTATAAGGTTGATTGTATTTGTTGCTTTCATCATTATCAATAAGGTGTGCCGTTTGTTCTCTCATTTTTATATGCTCTGGTGTACCATTCCAATTCATCCAAAAACCTTACTATGAATTTATCATATCTTTCAATTAATGCGTTTCCATTTTGGTCAAACGCATCCTGAACAGCTGAAATCGGAAATAGTGAACTGATGGGAGGCATTCCTAATTCGGCTAACATTGCTCTTAAATGCATTGCAACCCTAACACCACCGTATTTACCGGCAGAGTAGGGGACAATAGCGCTGGGTTTGAAATGGTATTCGGATTGAAAATGATCCAAAAGGTTCTTCAAAATTGCCGGAATACTGTGATTATATTCAGCTGATAAGATAACAAAAGCATCTGAATTCTCCAATATGTTATGCAATTTTTCCATAGGCTCGGGAGCTTTACCCGGTTCATATTCTTTGTGCATTTTATTGAGAAACGGTAATGGATACTCGCTTGCGTCAATAAATGTAACATTATGATCTCTTTCCTTGAGTTTGTTAATTATAAATTTTGCTGCTTTAATACCTTGTCTTGCTTCCCTTGCAGAACCGTATATAACGGTGATGTTGTGTTTCATAAAGTTTTGTTTAATTATTACTTTATTAGTGGCTAGTAATAGGAATTCCTTACAAGGAATAAAAATATTTTGTGTTTTCTTCTAATATTCTTTTACATTAAGTAAACTGCAATTTAAATATATTATCCTTTTCCAATACCTTCTAACGGAAGGACTCCCCTCTCAAGTAGTTTTAAGTACGGTAAAATGCCGGACAAATTGCTAACAGCAATGTATCAACACCCTAAAAAGGCAATTCGATTGATTGTAAAAATCATTCCCGGTTTTGTTGGAATAGCGACAATAAAGCCTGCTTTAAATCAGGTTAATATGTGCTTTCAAGTTCTAATACCAATTTATTTGAATAGGGATATGAAATATAACTAACAATTTATAATAAGTTCATTTTATTTATCATCTCATATTTACCCAATACATTAATAACTTTTGAAAAACCTTTTGATTTAAAGACGGACGCTGCGATTAATGATTGATAACCGGAAGCACAATGTAGGATATATTCTTTATCAGTATCTAAAATATCAATATTATAATGGATAAGATCTAATGGGAAATTTTTTATTCCATCAATATGATTAAAATTATATTCAGACTCTTTTCTTACATCCAATATTATCTCTGTTTTATAGTTTATTAATCTATTAGAAAAATCCAATACAGAAATGCTATTAATTTTATCCAAATCATATCCATAATTTATCCAATTGGTAATACCTCCAAATAAATATCCTTTTATATTATCATAGCCAACCCTTGCAAATCTTTGGACTATTTCTGGAGATTTGGTTTCGTTATCAGTTATAAATATGATTTTCTGATTTAAATCTGTTATCAAAACACCAAGCCAATATGCAAAATCTCCTTCGGCACCTATGTATAAAGAACCTGGTACTGAACCGTATGTTATAAAATCCTCTTTTATTCTCGTATCAATAACTAAAAAATCTTCTTGCTCTGACAATTCTTTAAATACACTTGGTTCTATTGGAGTAGTACCTTCATAAATGATATTATCTATAGGTTTATTAATATTCTTATTCTTTATGGCATTCTTAGGAAAATACTGTGGTGGTATATTTAATCCGGAAATGACCTTTTCAATAAATACCTTCTTAGATATTTTGCTCAAAGCATAATTTGTTTTCTTTTGATTTGCTAAAGTATCAAAAGTTTCAATACCAATATTTTTGCCGCAAGCAGAACCAGCGCTATGATTTGGATATATAATTATATCGTCAGGTAAAGGCAGTATTTTATTTTGAAGTGAATCATAAAGCAATCCAGCTAAATACTCTTTGCTGATACTACCCGGTTTTACCGCTAAATCCGGTCTGCCTACATCTCCAATAAATAAACAATCTCCGGTAAAAACACATGGCATTTTTCCTTTTTTATCAATTAATAAAAAGGAGGAAGACTCCAGTGTATGTCCTGGAGTATGAAGTAATTTTAATGTGATATTACCAATTTTAAATTCTTCATTGTCCTTACCGCAATAAAAATCAAAATTCGCTTCAGCCCCGGGGCCATATACAATAGTCGCCCCGGTTTTTGAAGCTAAATCAACATGTCCGGATATGAAGTCTGCGTGAAAATGAGATAAAAAAATATATTTAATAATAGCATTTTCAGCTTCAGCCATTCTAATATATGGGCTCGGGTCTCTCAATGGATCAACAATAGCTACTTCTCCTTTATCTGAAATATAATAAGCCATTTCAGACAGGCATGCTGTATATATTTGCTCTACTTTCATAAGTTGGCTTAATTATCTTACCAATTTATTATTTCCTTCGGTGTGGACTACAACCGGTTTAAAGTTATCCATTTCTTTTTCATCTATATCACCAAAAGCCAAGATATGTATAACATCACCAACACTGTTTTTCAATGCGGCAGCACCATTCATTAATATATCTCCGCTACCTGCTTCACCGGCGATTACATAAGTTATTATTCTATTACCATTAGTAGCATTATTTACATGAACTACTTCGTATTCTCTAATTCCTGATGCATCCAATAAATCCTGATCTATTGTGATACTTCCTCTGTAATTTACATTTGCTTCAGTTACTTTTACTGTATGAATTTTTGCTCTTAATACGTTTAAAATCATTTTATCTATTTTTAGTTTTTAAAAAAAATAATTTGCTATTATTAATTGAATTTATTTGACCTTCAATTAATTTATTGTCTTTTTTATAATAAAATACATGTTTTGTGTCATTTTGAATTATGATTGTTCTCAATCTATTGCAGTCATATGTGAATTTATACGGAATGTTTAGATTTAAATAACCTTCTTCTTGTTCCGCTATTATAGAATAATTTAATTTATTATTATCTGTGTAAGATTCTATAATAAATTCATTTTTATTACAATCCCTATTTTTATAAATATGCATCCATGAACTTTCTCCCAAACTGAATAAATATTGTGCTTTTTTCGGGATTTCAATTCTTTTGTGATTATTTAAAGGTTCAAAGTTGTTAATGCTTTTTTTCAAATATTTGTTTTTGGTCAAACTTAACATCGTACTATCAAATATGATTTTTAAAACTTTAAGTCTGTTCAGTTTTAATTCATCAAATCTATTCGTATTCAATTTCCAAATATTTCCTTTTTCTGATGCATTTACCACGTTTCCAAGAGGAGTGGGAGCGATAGTTTCAGAAAAATATAGATTGATTTTTTTTCTTCCCGGTTTAATCGCTTTCAATAAAGATTTGGAAACAAAACTAGAACAATTCATCCCTCCGATGCCATAAGTGATATATTTAATATTACCTCTTTCGATTAAACTGTGAATATACCTTAGACCATATTCAAAGTTGATGTTTTTACACACCGAAAAATATGTTTCGCCATGTCCATGTGTTGCATCAGGAATAGATTCCAAAAAACTCATTATATCAAAAAGATTTATTAACTCACCTTCATTATCAAATTCTGCTTTTATATGAATTGCTAATTTAGGATCGGTATCTTTACTTCTTACCCTCCCTTTTTTTGGCGGAGTAATGTATCTCCCAAAATCAAAATATTGTACTTCTCCGGTTTCTTTTTTTATCAGCAATAAAGCCGCATGGCCTACTTTATAATATTGAGTATAAGTAATACCTAGAGAATAAAGTATTCTGTCCCTTATTTTTTCACCTTTAGCCCAATTGTCAGGAAAGGCTATTACAATAGCAAGGTCTTTGTATTTTTTAAAATCTTTTGTCATAAATTTGGTACTAATTTACATCTTCATCACTAAATATTTTTGACAAATACCTTGATCCATGATCAGGAAAAATCACAACAACTAGGTCGTTTTTATTAAACCTATCTTTTATTTCAAACAAGCCTTGGATTGCTGCACCACTTGAATGACCTGCCCAAATACCGTCATCAATAACTAATTGACGCGCAAATTCTGCACTTTTATCTTTATCAACATAAATAAATTCATCTATGATATCAAAATCAAAATTGCCCGTAATTATATTTTTTCCTACACCTTCGATTCCGGATTTATAAATTTTATCTCTATCAAATGTACCGGTTTCATGATAGTGCTTAACAATTGACTTTTTAGTATCAACTCCAATAATTTTTATGCTTGGATTTTTTTCTTTTAAGTATTTACCTGCACCGGAAATTGTTCCTCCTGTACTTCCTGCAGCTATCAAATGTGTTATTTGTCCTTTTGTCTGTTCCCATATCTCTTTTCCCGTAGTTTCATAATGAGCCAGCGTATTGAGTTTATTAAAATTTTGATTCACATAATATGCATTTTTCATATTTCCTGCAATAGTTTTAGCCTTAGAATAATAAGAATCCGGATGATCAGGCATTACATTTGAGGGACAAAGTACTATTTCTGCTCCAAGTGTTTTTAACATGTTATACTTTTCTTTAGCAATCGTATCTTTTACGCACAACACACAACTATATCCTTTAATCCTTGCAATCATTGCAATAGAAGCACCTGTATTGCCGGATGTAGCTTCAACCAAAACACTATTTTTGCTAAGAATTCCTTTTGTTTCAGCATTCTCAATAATTCTTAATACAATTCGATCTTTAGTAGAGAGGCTAGGGTTAAAAAACTCGAGTTTTGCATAAACATTCGCTTCAATCGCATGTACAATTTTATTTAGTTTTACTAGAGGAGTTTTACCGATTGTTTCTAATATATTACTTCTCATTATTTACATTTTAGAAAAAAATTGGTACAAAGGTAAATATTTGTTTTAAAATTGGTCTTTAATATTAGTTATTTTCCAATTTATCCATGTTTGTATTCCTTATTTTGATTACTCCCTTTTTACCGTTTAATCCTAAAATGATTAAGTGACCGCTTGTTTTGCCGATATAATCATAAATAACAGGAACTATTTCATTGAGCTTATAATCGATGACACCATATTTTTTATCTTTGGATATCAGGAGTTTATTTCCTATTGTTTTTATGGCACTAAACTTCATTTTTGAAGGGCTTATCTCATTATTGTTGGAATCAAGATACCTGTAAGTTTTTTTTGCGTCTAAGATTTTTATAAAAGCTATATTGTATTTACCTATATAGGCATTTTTAAATTCATGTATAATACTACCCGATTTATCCACTATCAAGGAAGTTTTTTCTTTTCTCAGGATTAAAACTCGACTAAACGGTAATTTTTTGTAATATGTTCCGTATATGGATTTAATACGGTTGCCGGCTTTGTCAAAAAATATACAACTGTCCTTTTTTGTGACAAGCATTCTATCTCCTAAAGTATATGCGGATCTTATGCTGTCAGCAATTATTTTATTGTTTTTATTATCATAACAAACCCACCTCCCTTTAATTTTCACTTTATAAAAATCTTCGAAAATATAAGAATACGCCTCAAATTTCTTTTCGAAAACATTTTGGTTTAAAACTTTTTGAAATTTTTCTTTTCCATGTTTATCAGAAGCGATTAAGAGATTTATTGAGGAACAAGATTTATTGTTTTTAATAGGAATAATAATATTGCAGTTAAAATCCATTGCTCCATAGTATTTATTTTGTTTTACAATACAGAAATTGTTATACGTTTTTTTAATTTTTATACTATAGTCTATTTTCCTCAATAAAGTATTATTTTTATCAAATAATTGCCATACTCCGGAATCGGTATATTTTATTAATTTATTGCCATTTGGAAATGCTATTATATCTTGAGGCTTATTGTATCCCGCAAATTCACTTTCCTCAGGTCTGAAATACCATTTCTCTTTCCATTTATATGCAAAATATCCTTGTTTTAATTCAATGAGTTTGATTTTACTTAACATTAATCTATTTGCGGTATATGGTAATATGATATTGTTTTTTATGTTTACAATAGCAGTACCACCGTATTTTTTGACTTTAAAAGCGTTAATTCCTTTAACAGGAGTAATCTTTTCATATACGGGAGGAATAATAAAATTCTTATTTTCAATGTCAAATAGCCCCCATAACTTGTTTTTACTTGCAATAAATCTTTTATTATCAAAAGGCAATAAAGAATCTATATTGTTTAATATTGTTTTGTTATTTTCTGATAAAAGCACGATATAATCTTTTTCCTTATATATAATAAATTCTTTTTTATTTTCAACTTTAACAATTATCTTTCCTTTGATATTTGTGAGAGGCATCACCCATTTTTGGCTAAAACTCTTTCCCGAAAAAATTACTAAAAAAAGAAATATTTTTAAAATAGAACTCATAGAAATTGAAGTAATTGAGGGTTTAAAATAAAACAAATGTATAAATATAAATTAGAATATGTATTACACCCGTTAATTTTTATTCCACAATCAATTCATTATATTTGCAAATCGGGTTAATATTAAATATATCATTTTATGAATTATAAAATTTTTGCGGGTTCATTTATTTTAATATTTTGTCTAAATTTTTCTTTCGCTCAAAAATTGACTCAAGACAGGATTGTGAAAGTAATTGGGGAATTAAAGGTCGAGGCGATAGACAGCATTGAAAAACTATCAAAAGAATGTGAAATAAAAAGGGAAAAAATACTGTCACTTATCAAAGAGAAAGGGTTTGATGAAAGTTTTATACTTGGTGATAATCGACAATATCTGAATGAAGGTATGTCCAGTAATTTTGTTAAAGTTCCAAAATCCATGTTTCCCATTTCTACGGATAGGGATGAAAAAGTAGTTTCACTTGAAAATACTCATGTAGCGCTTTTTCATCTTGACTTGAAACTCAATATTGCTAAGCATATTTTGAATAAACTCGATTCGATAAATTTGAAAGAGTTTTATTCAGAAATACTTTTTATTGTGGGGGATTCTTTATCTGATCTATCATTAAAAAAACATATTGCCTATAGAATAGTTGAAAATGCAATAGCAAAAATTGAATTTTCGAAAATCCCAAAAAATAATCTTGATAATGATGTTGGGATTATATCTCATTGTGAAGCCCAATATGATGACATTCATAGTAATACAAGCTTTATTAAATCAAGTTTTCCGTATAATGGCCAGTATAATCTACATATAGATGATAAAAGGAAGCACACCGACTTTGGTTTTTTTGAATTTGGTGGATATGCGGATGCTAGATTTTTCAGACAAGATTCAATTTTGGTAGCGGTTTATACAAATACAAAAGGGGAACACAAAATAGTGAAAACAAGAATTGATGTTTTTTATAAAATTATTGAATTTGTTTTACCTCATGATTTTTTGAAAAGGGGTGAATTGTATAAATTGCAGCTTGCATTACGCCCTATAAAAAGAGAAGGGTATTACCGTGATGAATCAATTGACGAAAGGGTGAAATTCAATTATTACAATTTGTTTAAAGTGCTGGATATTAAGGCTAATTATTCAGGATTGAAGGGGTTCTCTTTTTTGTATACTCCCATATATTTCAGAACGAGTATTTTTCCCGGTAAACCCGAAAAACTGAAGAATGCTAATATTGAGGTCACCAAAAATCCGTTTATAATAAAAATAAAACTGGATGAACCTTTTGATGAGTTTGAAATCAAAGGTACTGAATGTGATGATCCGGTAATCAGTATTAATGCCGGGAGATACTATTCGTTTTGGATGAAAATGAAGGAGATTTATTCTAAAAGATTAGTTTATTATCTTAAAGTTCCTGAGGTGGAACATATAAATGTAAGAAAATATGATAAAAACTACATAGGGTTACTTGATAATACTTTAGGAAATAATAATATCATCCGGGTAAGTAAATCTTTTGCGAAACATTATATCAAAGAAGATGAGCTTTTATACGATACCGAGTATTCCAATTTGGTAAAAGCGGAAATTAAACAAAACAAAAAAGTGCGAAAAATCACCGGGAAGGATTTTAAAAAAGGAAGGGTTAAGCAGGTGAAAAATGTTGTTTTGACAATTAAAATAATCAATTTTTTTGAGATGAATAAAAACTATGCCAGATTGGTGAAAAAATTGAAGAAAAGGGTGAAGAAAAGGGCAAAGTATTTTTATAAACTACATATTGTTGATTCGAAAAGAAAAAAAATTAAACCTAAATACGATTTGCAATATTATCTTGACAGAGAGGAAAAGATTGTCAATTCGCTAATCGGTAGCGATTATAAAAGTTTTAAACATGTTGATTTATTGAGTAAAAAAGAAAAATTAGAATTTCAATCAATTATTCCTCATACAAATTTAAAAGATTATAATATTACATTAACTTTAGATTATTCAAATTTCAAAAAGTAATGATTGAAAAATCGTTTGTTTTATGTCAAACCGTTATCAAGATGGTGAAATAGAAAAAGAATTAATTTTTGCTTATTCAATGAAAAAAATCTTTATTTTTCAAAAATCAAGCACTTTATGGACAGACACTATAAAGTTATTGTTCCAAACTTCCTTTGGCAATATATGGAAATATTTCCTCGTAAGTCACCACTTTGTCCAAACTTTGTCTCCTGATTATCA
Organism: Saprospiraceae bacterium; assembly: GCA_026985735.1. Taxonomy (GTDB): domain Bacteria; phylum Bacteroidota; class Bacteroidia; order Chitinophagales; family Saprospiraceae; genus JADJGA01. The sequence continues at coordinate 9,114 of JALSPW010000017.1, read as the reverse complement.
TACTTCTTGTTAACTCTCCGGGTTTTGTCAATCCGCTTGCTGCCAAAAGCTCGACAAAACTATGTATAGTGTTTTTATGAAAATTTGCTACTCTTATAGCTTTATCATCTACGTCAAGACCTTTCATTAAAGATTTGTTTTGTGTAGCCACCCCGACAGGACATGAATTATTGTTGCATTCCAAAGCTTGAATACAACCTATAGCTAGCATCATGGCTCTGGCGCTGTTGATAAGATCTGCTCCAAGAGCAAAAGCACGCGCCATATGAAATCCTGAAATTATCTTTCCTGAAGCTATAAGTTTTATATCTTTTTTAAGATCATATCCTTGTAGGGTATTGAAAGCAAAAGCCAAACCATCACGCATCGGCATACCGAGAGAGTTGGAAAACTCCAGAGGAGCAGCTCCGGTACCACCTTCTCCACCATCAATAGTGATAAAATCCGGTTTTATATCTGTTTTCATCATCGCCTGGCAAATTTCTACAAATTCGGATTTTTTACCGATACACAATTTGAATCCAATCGGTTTGCCTCCTGATAATTCCCGTAATCTTTGGACGAAATACATCATTTCTTCGGGAGTTGAAAACGCAGTATGAGTAGGAGGGGAGATAACATCTTTTCCTGGTTCTACATTTCGTATTTTTGCAATTTCTTCCGTATTCTTTTTCCCCGGTAGTATGCCTCCATGTCCGGGTTTTGCCCCTTGTGAAAGTTTTATTTCTATCATTTTTACCTGAGGAAAGTTGGATTTTTCTTCAAATAATTCTTCGGAAAAATAACCGTCTTTACTTCTGCAACCAAAATATCCTGTGCCTATTTGCCATGTTAGGTCTCCTCCGTGTCTCAAATGATATTCAGCTATGCCTCCCTCGCCGGTATTTTGTAAAAAACCACCTGATTTAGCACCTTTATTTAGAGCCATTACAGCGTTTTTACTAAGAGATCCAAAGCTCATTGCGGATACATTTAATATACTTGCATTGTAAGGTTGTTTACAGTCTTTTCCCCCGATTAAAACTCGTGGGTTGCCATCTAATTCTTCCGCTTTTTTAGCATAAATAGAATGCTCCATCCATTCATACCCTGTGCGGTAAACATCCATTTTTGTGCCGAAAGGGGTCGTGTCATTTGATTTTTTGGCTCTTTGATATACGATAGAACGAAACATCCTGTTTATCGGCCTTCCTTCCGTGTCAGTTTCCACAAAATATTGCATTATTTCGGGTCTAAGCCCTTCCAGAATATATCTGGCATGTCCTATCACTGGGAAGTTCCTGTTTATTGCATGTTTGGTTTGTATCAGATCATAAATTCCTATAATTACTATCGGTAAAAAAACAATAACCAACCATATAAAATTGGAGTTGTTGTAGATGATAATTCCAAGTATTAAAAATACTATTATCGAAAATATAATAAAATACTCTCTTGCTTTCATAAGTTTGATTTTTCTATATATAAATGATTACCGGATTGCAACGAGGTAATAACTAAATTATTCCTAAAGTTTCATAATTTATATTAGTAGTGTCGTAACAAGTCACAGCATCTTTTATTGCTGCTTTTTTAACTGCCTCCGCGATTGCAGATGCTATATTCACATCAAAAGGATTAGGTAAAATTTTGTTTTCTGAGGGATTTGTCACACAATTTGCCAAAGCATTTGCAGCTGCTATTTTCATACTATCTGTTATTCTTACAGCTCTGGCATCTAACGCCCCTCTGAATATTCCCGGAAATGCCAATACATTATTTACTTGGTTAGGGAAATCACTCCTGCCGGTACCTACTATTCTTGCACCTGCAGATTTTGCCACATCCGGCATTATTTCAGGGATCGGATTTGCCATTGCTAGTATGATTGGATCCTTTGCCATTGTTTTTATGTCTTCTGCTTTTAATAAGTCACCCTTGGATACGCCAATAAAAACGTTTGCTCCCTTTAAAGCGTCCTGCAGTGAACCGGAAAGGCTGTTCTTATTTGTATATTGAAGTAGTTTTAATTTATAAGGATTTAAATTATCCCGTTTATTTGAGATAATACCCTTGGAGTCACAGACAATAACATTATTCACAGAGATGCATGAATTGGTCTCATGACCTACGCACCGTAGTAATCTTGCTATTGCCGTACCGGCTGCTCCCGCGCCGTTTATTACAACTTTCATATGCTCCAAGGGCTTATCCAATATTTTACCTGCATTTATCATTGCTGCCAGGAGGACGATTGCCGTACCATGCTGATCATCATGAAAAACAGGAATTCCAATGTCTTGCAAAGCTTCTTCTATTTCAAAACACTTGGGAGCTTTGATATCTTCAAGATTTATGCCTCCAAAAGTTGGTGCGATTGTCTTTACAGTTGTGATAATATCCTCAACACTATGAGCATTAATTACAATAGGGACACCATCAATATTTGCGAACCTCTTGAATAATACTGCTTTACCTTCCATTACCGGAAGGGATGCTTCAGGGCCGATATTTCCCAGACCCAATACGGCAGAGCCATCGGAAACAATAGCGATACTATTTCCTTTCATCGTCAGGTCATAAACAGTATTTCTATCTTTTTTTATAACGTCGCATACCGAAGCCACGCCCGGGGTATATGCAATAGAAAGATCATCTTTATCCTCTAATGAAAATTTTGATACGATTTCCCATTTGCCTCCGGTGATTTTATGCTTTTTTAACGATTCCTTAAAATAATTCATTTGTTTTGGTTTTTTGTTTCAAATGAATAGTCTGAGTTAGCCGCTATTCCTTACAAAAGGTTATAAGGGAAATATATGACTTTATGTACAGACACTAATTATGGGACATAAGCCAAAGCACCCCGTACTTGAAAGGATAACTTTATCAAACGGCCAAATATTAATCAGAGTTAAAATAAATCCAAGAAATAAATCAAATCCATTTTCAAAACCTTTTAATATTTTATAGATAATTATGTTTCCCTGGTTTGGTATTAGTTTCGTTAAAGTAAGTTGCAATGTAGTATAACAGGTATTTCAGAACCGACTTTTTATACAAGATGCAAATTATTGCAAATTGGTTGTTTATTGTATATTTACACGACATTAGTCTCTCGACATAAGTATCCTCAGAATATACCAGAACAATAACATGAGAGAAGCAAATAGACCAAGAGCTGCAGCTACATATTGTTCCTCATTGTATCTGTGAATCATATTGGATGTTTGATACAATATTGAGCCGGCAGCAAGGACAATCATCCCAACAGAGAACCATAGTCCAAGGTTGAACCCGAATAATAGGCCTGCAACAATAAGCCCCAAAGCAATCATAAAACCAATAGTCAAAAATCTTCGTATAAATGAAAAATCTTTTTTTGTGTACATTGCGACCATCGAAAGCCCGGCAAATAAAGATATTGTCAATATCGCAGCTTGTTTTACCAAAACGACACTACCTGTAGCGTTAATAGCGATATAGATAAGTGGCAAAAAGATAAACGCTTCTGCTATTATATATAGCCCAAACCCCATATACTGTTTATTTCTATCAATGCTATTTATTGCCATTTTTTCAGCAATATTGGTTATTAGCATAAACCCTCCCAGCATTAATAACCACATTCTTCCCTGTGTCAAAGAAAGAGCGAAATTAACAATCATATCACTACTTAAAAACAAGTATTCTACGATTATAAATGCCAGTACACCTATAGCAAGATGAGTATATGTTTTTTTATAAAAATTCAATTTTGCTACTTGTGATAATTGCCCTACTACTATTTGATTTTGATATTCCATAATATGATATTTTTAAATGATTTACAAATATAATAAAAAAAAATAAAAAATCCATTTTGAATTATATAATATTGACTATATTGCAAGTATTTAAGCCGGAAAAATGCTTTTAAGCAATAAAATAGTAATATTTTTTGCTTTGATATTTACTTTGAATATCAATATGGGGATGTATGTGTCTTATACAAAACTTAATGCACAAATCCCCTTTAACAAACCTTTTGTAATCAATAAAAGTATTGGACTTCCAACAAATACTGTAAATTCAGTAGCAATAGATGATCAAGGGTTTGTCTGGATCGGCACAGCTAAAGGATTGTGCAGATGGGATGGTAGAAAAATAATATTATTTGTTCACAATGACTCCAATTCAAACTCTTTATTGGATAATTATATTTATCATAATTCTTTGTTGTGGGACAATAAAACAAAAAGATTGTTTATAGGTAACGGAAAAGGATTAAGTATTTATAATCCCATGAAAAATCATTTTTCAAACTTTCGGATAGATATTCACAATCCGGAGTCTTTGCATGGAGAAATTACTTCCATTTTCAAAGATCGCCAAGAAACAATTTGGATATCCACAAATAATGGAATTGCAAAATTTGATGTAGAATCCGAGACATTTCATGATTTTATATATAGTCAAGATGTTCACAAACAATCTTTTGCCAAAATAAAACAAATTTATAATGTGCTCGATATTAAACAAGATATTCAAAATGACTCTATCTTGTGGTGTAGTACTCTTGGAGGATTATTAAAATTCAATAAATATTCTAAAAAATTCAACCTCTTTGTTTTTTCAAACCCTAAGTTTGTTCCCGAACTTAATTTATTAGTAACAATTACCCCACATCAAAACAGAAAACTTTATATCAGAACTTGGAATGATGATATGATGGTTTTTGATACTAAATCCATGTGTTTTACAAATCATTTGGGGCCTTTTGGTACCGGTAAAAATCACTATCCTTATACCATTGTCCCGGGACCTACAAAATCTGAACATGAAATATGGATATCTTCTTATGAGGGAATAGGTTCTTACAACACAGAAACAGGAGAAGTTACCTATTACAAAAAGTTTGTAAATAATGCCAATAGGGCTATCAAATTGATAATTGATAAAGCCACCAAAGATGAAATGTTATGTGTTTCCGAATTTGGCTTATACTTTTTTAAAAATAGAAATCAAGCTATACACAATTATTTTTATTCACATGATAAAGAAGAAAGATTTTACCTTCCCGGTGATATAATTGATTTGAATGACAAACTATATTTGGGGTACTTTAGGGGGGATGGGTTGTATAGATTTGATTTAAGCAAAAAAACTTATGATATAAACAAATATCCATTAAAAAATGAGCAGAATTATTCAATATTCAAATTTTCAAAAATTAAAGAAAATAAATATGTAATGCTGACAAGAAAGAGCATTTATTATTTGAATATCAATAAGGATAAGTTTATAGAATTGCTTGCTTCTAATGAAGACGAATATTTTACAGACATGACAATTGATGAAAATGAAGAAATATGGGTATCTTCCAAAATAAATGGTTTGCTGACATTCAGTACTGCCGATAATAAATTTAGCCTTGCTAAACCTTGGGCTGATAAACATGAAATGGGAGAGGAAATCAATAATGTACATGAGATATTTTGCGATAGTACCGGCATTATTTGGTTTGCTGCGAATAATAAATATGGATATTTTACTCCAAAATCCAATAATATTAAAATATTTCGGGACAACTTGAATGTTCACTTTTTTAAATCTTTTAATGATGATACCATTTGGATAAGTACAAGAGATAAAGGGTTAGGGTATATTTCGACTCAAAATATAAATGAGGGTTTTCAAAAATATCTTAATTTTGGGATATTAAAAAGTAATATCGTTAAAGATATTACAAAAGATTTTGATGGGAATATGTGGCTTATAACAGAAGCCGGTTTGGAAAAACTATCAACAAAAGATAATCAGACAATTCTTTTCAATGAAGATGAAGGGTTAAAGCGTTATGACGAATGGTACAATAGAGACCCCACTGAATCTGCAAAACTCAAATTGCTAAAAAATGGTGAAATAGTAATCCAATATAGAGGTGGTATCGGAATTTTTAATCCTGAAAATATTGAACTAAAAGAACAACATTTCTCTGTATATCTCATGGATGTCAGTTCAAATGATATGGAAATAAAACATGAAAAATCCTGGTATTATGTAGATGAAATTCATTTAAATCACAATCAAAATTCCCTGCAAATTAAATACTCTGTATTGGATGATAATCCGTTGAAAAAATATTCACTATTCCATCGTATGTCTTCTATTGATAAACACTGGGTTAAATCTTCAACAGGTGAAGTATCCTATGCAAACCTGAAACCGGGAAAATACATTTTACAACTCAAAGCAAAAAACCTTACAGGAAAAGAAAAAATGCAAATAAGACAATATCAAATTTTCATTGAACCTCCGGTTTGGGGTACATGGTGGGCATACCTTCTTTACTTTCTATTTGGAGTCTTTTTATTGTATACTTTCTATAGATATTATTATAAAAGAAAAATAGCGCAAAGAGAAGCAAAACGCTTAAAAGAATTAGAGAAAATGAAGTCGATGTTTTATACCAATATTACACATGAATTCAGAACTCCTTTGACGGTGATAAGTGGACTCACCAATAGTATAAAATCCAATTTGGAGGAAAATGAAAAAATAAAGTATGAAAAGGATTTGAAAATCATTGATAAAAATAGTAAAAATCTACTCTATTTGGTTAATCAACTATTGGATATGTCCAAACTGAAAAGCGGTAAGCTAAAACTTAATCCGGTACAAAACGATATAATTCCATATTTAAAAATCATCTTTGAATCTTTTCACTCTCTTGCACAAGCTAAAAACGTTGATGCGATATGCCAAAATGAAATTGAACATTTGGTAATGGACTATGACAAGGATAAAATGTTAATTGTAATTTCAAATCTCATTTCCAATGCTATTAAGTTTACTCCTGATGGAGGGAAAGTCTATTTTTATTGCGATATGACTATAGAAAAGAATAAAAAATATCTTGTAATTAAAGTGAAAGATACCGGTATTGGCATCCCAGAAGAAGAAATTTCACATATTTTTGACAGGTTTTACCAAGGTGAATCTATAAGAAGGAATTATGAAATGGGGACAGGTATCGGATTGGCTTTGGCGAAAGAAATAATTGAGTTGGCTAAAGGACAGATAACAGTAAATAGTGAATTGAATAAAGGGACAGAGTTTGTAATAAAACTGCCGGTAACAACATTAGCTTCACGATCTGATAAACATTCAGAAATAAAAGAGGAGATTATTTTACAGCAAAATTTGCAAGAAGAAAATAAAAGTATTAATATCGAAAATGAATCATTACCATTATTATTGATTGTAGAAGACAATAAAGATGTTGCCGGTTTTATCGCATCTGTAGTGAAGGACAAATATCGGATCTGTTTTGCGGAGAATGGTGATGCCGGAATCAAAAAAGCAATTGAGATGGTGCCTGACATTATCATCACAGACCTTATGATGCCCGTAAAAGATGGTTTTGAACTGTGCGAAACACTTAAGAATAGCGAAGTGACATCTCATATCCCGATTGTAATGCTTACCGCACGTTCGCTTAGCAAAGACAGATTGAAGGGATATTCTAAAGGAGCAGATGCCTATTTAGTAAAGCCATTCAATATAGAGGAATTGGAAATTCGCCTTGAAAAATTAATAAGTATCAGAAATAAATTGCAAGCAAAATACAAAAACATCTATTCCCTAAGCATTCCTAAGGATAAATCCAAGTATATAACGGAACAACTATTTATACAAAAAGCCATTAAAATCATCAATGAGAATTTGCTGAATTCAGATTTTGATTCATTATATTTTTCCGAAAAGATGCAATTGAGTAAATCTCAGTTACACCGCAAAATAAAGGCACTCACCGGCAAATCAACTTCACTGTTTATTAGACATATACGTTTGGTAAAAGCCAAGCAATTATTAAAAGCAACAACTATGAATATCAGTGAAATAGCTTATGATGTTGGATTCTCTGATCCTGCATATTTTAGCAGGGTGTTTAAAGATGAATTTGGTGTAAGTCCCGGTGAAGTAAGGTGAGTGAAAGTGATATTTATCGATATCTTATCATTATTATTCCTTCACTTTAGCTCAATAATCCATATATCCGATGGATAATCTTCCGATTCACCATTATGACTTTCAAACGCAATATATTTCCCGTCATGAGATTGTGATGCTGCACCTTCTTCATTTGAACTGCTTGAAGTTATCCGTATAGGATCACTGTTTTTATCTATGGGAAACATAAAAATATTGGGCAGATCCAATCCTCCGTAATTGCTGGAACTCAATATATATTTGTCATTATAACTCCAGGAGCAGTCAGTATCATCTGAAACTGATTGTGAGATGGAACGGATATTGCTTAATGGAGCAGCATTGGTTACTTCAATATCGGCGATATAAATATCCCACCCTTCATCTTGACCGTATTTAATCCTTTGAAACAGGATTTTGCTTCCGTCATTGCTCCAACTTGGCAATCTATCGTTATAAGTTCCGTTTGTTAATAATTTTATTTGACCGTCTGTTGTGTTTAATAATGCGATTTGATGGATTGCCGTTTTATCATTTTTACCGGTTACGTATTCAAATGCTATGAAATCGGTATTCTGTGGATTAAAAACCGGTTCGATATAGTATATTCCAGTACTTTCATCGTGAGTTGTAAGTTTAGTTAAACCTGTCCCGTTTCTATTTACCATCCATATTTCGTCAGCTCCTTCATCTCTGTCCGACGAGAAACAAATTTTATCATCCACCCAACTGCCAAAAGGTACATTTACATTGTCGGAATATGATGCAGGAACAATTACCTTTTCATCACTACCATCGATTTTGATTATTACGAGTTCAGAAGGTCCGATATTGTATCCATTTAGAAATCGGGTATAAACAATATATTTCCCATCAGGAGAAAAACAAGGGTTTTGACAACTTTCATGCTGAGCGTTAGTGATTTTCATTGCATTATCGGTACGTTTAACGGTTGTATCTTCTTTGGTGCAGGAGAATATGGCAACAATGGTAGTTAGAAATAGTAATACTGCCTTTAGATTGCTTGATTGATAGTTCATACTTCTGTTTTATTATCTAATACAGTAAGAACAAATGTAAACGAATTATATTGTTAGTGGTTTAGTATTTCTTTATTGTATCCTATAGATTTTAAAAGATCCTTCTACTTTACTTAATGGC
>JALSPW010000016.1 GCA_026985735.1 Saprospiraceae bacterium | reverse complement strand
CGGACAGGTGAATTTCCAACTTGACTATGACAAAGCAGATAGTTTAAGATGGCAGGTAAAAAAAACATATACTAATCAATTTAATAATATATATGATAATGACATTTATTCAGGAACACAAAACAAAAGTTTATCCGTAAAAGCGACAACCGATATGGATAAATATAAATACCGTTGTATTTTATTTTTTAAAAATCATGAATTCATATCTGATACAGTTGAACTAAAAGTTTATACCTTTATTGAGGCAAATGCAGGTAAAGACGATTCGACATGTTTTAATACTTTTTCCTTGCATAGCAATAATCCTGCTCAGGGAACAGGAAAATGGACTATTGTCACCGGTTCTGCAAAAATAACATCCCCCGATCATAATGAAACAGATGTTACTGATCTCACAATAGGTTTAAATACTTTCAGATGGACAATTAATAATGGATTATGTACTGATTTCGATGATGTCTCAATAGAAAGAAAAGAAGAGATCGATATTACCGAGCAACCGGAAAATCTTCAATTAAAAAATGGGCAAAATGCTACTTTCAACATAGTAGTTACGGGAGACGTAGAAAGTTATCAATGGGAATTTAACGGCATCCCCTTAAATGATGATGAAAATATTTCAGGTAGTAAAACCAATATATTAACTATCAAAAATGTCAGGGATGAAAACAAAGGGACATATAAATGTAAAATAAAGGGATATTGCAATTCCATAACCAGTGATGATGTTGTTTTAGATATTATCAGCAATACATTTGATAGTAAAATAAAAAAAATCAGTATTTCACCCAACCCCGCAATTGATTTTATCAATATAAAAAGTGATATGTTTATTAAAAATTTAACGATTTTTGATATAAATAATAAAATAATCAAGACTGAAACCGGAAATATAAAAAAAATAAATACATCAGGTTTAAATCCCGGTATTTATATAATCAAAATTAAAACCAATAAAAATACTTTTAGATTTAAATTCATAAAACTTTAAAAATAATTTTACCTGAGTAGATATAAATAAATCATACATGATGTGCAGCGATTTAATTTTTTAATGCATCGTATTATTATCGTTATATTAAACAAAATTAAGATATTATGAAACAGTTCAAAATTTACTTTTTTTCGATTATTTTCAATTTTACTTTTCTTTATGCTAATTCTCAGGCATTAATAATAGATCACAATAGCGCATTCCTCGAACCCATCCCTGCATGGGCAATACAGAAAGCTTCCGATTCACTTCACATTGCTTACGGCCATACTTCACACGGGAGCCAAATAACTTATGGTATGAAAGCATTGGCAAACCAATCCGAAGAATTAAAAGGTTATAAAGGAGATTTCTATTGCTGGAAAGAATATCATGAAGTATATGGAGACAACCCTTGTCTTGATATTGATGATGGCTTCCGCCCGGGAGATTTGGGACATAATGGAGATACAACATGGGCTTCAAGGACAAGAGATTATCTTTTGAACGAAAACAGAGCCAAAGATATAAATGTAGTAATGTGGTCATGGTGTGGAGGGTGTTCCGACAATACTGATGAAGGAATTCAAACATATCTGGATGCAATGAATCAATTGGAAAAAGATTTTCCAAATATCAAATTCATTTATATGACGGGACATCTGGACCACTGGAGTGATGAAACATTAAAACATAATAATCAGTTGATTAGAAATTATTGTATTGCCAATAACAAAATCCTATATGATTTTGCCGATATTGAATCTTATGATCCCGATGGAAATTATTTTGAGTTCTCAAACGACAATTGCGATTATTATGATCAGGATGGTAATTATCTCGGCAACTGGGCGGAAGAATGGCAAAATTCACATGTTCTTGGACATGATTGGTACCAATGTTCTGCTGCTCATTCAAAACCATTGAATGGAAACAGAAAAGCCTATGCTGCATGGTGGTTATGGGCAAGATTAATAGGCTGGAAACCTGACACCGATAGTATTGAAATATCACTTCAGCCTCACGATACAGCAATATGCGATAGTGGAACAACCGGATTTTCAATAGATTTTAATAATGCAGATAGTATTAGATGGCAATATAAAGTTCCCGGTTTTTCACCGTTCATAGATGTTTTCGATAATGATATTTTCACCGGAGCAACTGAAAAAACCTTAATGATTAGTGTTCCCGATACCGGTTATAACGGATATATGTTTAGATGTCAACTTTATTTAAATGATACATTTGTTATATCTGATATTGCTTTATTGCAAGTTGACAAATTCATTAAAGCCAATCCCGTATATGATAGTTATGTTTGTACAGATACCACTACTCTATATGGTAATGATCCGTATCCCGGTCAATCGGAATGGATAGTTGATGAAGGAAATGCTATTTTGGAATCAAGTGATAATATCATTGCCAAAATAAGAAATTTGCAATTCGGTAGTGTATTTATATATAAAATCACTAACGGAACATGCGTGGATTCTGATACAATATTGATACTTAAAGTTGATCCTATCGAAATCATTAATCAACCTGATAATATCACTGCTACTACCGGCGATTCAATAGAACTTGAAATCAATACCAAAGGTAATTCCGATGCAATTCAATGGTATAAAAATCTTTTCCCCCTCACAGACAATGATAGAATTAAAGGAAGCAACACCCAAACCCTAAGAATACTCAATGTATCTCCAAGCGATTTTGGTGATTATTATTGTGAAATATATGGATTTTGCAATACTATTTTAAGTGACACTATCCATATTGATGTAATAAACAGTATCGACAAAATTGATAACAATAATATAAAAATATTTCCTAATCCATTTACGAAATCTTTAAACATATATTCGGAAAACATGCTGTTAGGAGGTAAAATAGTGGATTATAACGGTAAAACTATCAAAAAAATAAAACGGGGAACAAACATTATTGATACAAGTAATTTAATCCCGGGTATTTATATAATTCAAATAAAAACACCCAAAGGAATTAGTTTTATAAAAATTGTTAAGCTACAATAAACTTACTGTAACTAGTGTCTGTCTATAAAGTGCTTTTGATCTGAGTAGTTACAATTTACTGAAGTTAATCCAATTTGTACCCAATATAATTAAAAGGGGTAATCTGCTTCATATAAGTTTTGAGATCATCAGCTATCTCAAGGGAATCAATAAAATCATGCAATAATTCTTCAGTTATTTGATGGTTACCCCTGGTCAGTTTTTTAAGGGTTTCATACGGTTTGGGATAACCTGTTTTTCTAAGTATATTTTGAATAGCTTCAGAAACTACCGCCCAATTATCATCCAAATCATCATTGAGTTTTGTTTCATTTAGCAGCAATTTTGAAATTCCTTTTTCCAAAGATTTTAAAGCAATAAGTGAATGAGCAAAAGGTACTCCTACATTCCTTATTACCGTGCTATCCGTCAAATCCCTTTGAAGTCTGGAAACCGGTAATTTTAAAGATAAAAACCTGAAAATTGCATTTGCAATACCCAAATTACCTTCTGCATTTTCAAAATCGATAGGATTGACCTTATGCGGCATTGCAGAAGAACCTACCTCATCTTTTATAACTTTTTGTTTAAAATAATCCATAGATATATATGTCCAGAAATCTCTGGCAAAATCAACCAATATTGTATTAATTCTTGAAAAAGCATCAAAGACAACTGCCAGTGAATCATAATGCGCTATTTGTGTAGTATATTGTGCTCTTGCAAGACCCAAATAATCCGATGTGAAATTATTGGCAAATTTTACCCAGTCATATTCGGGATATGATACTTTATGCGCATTTAAATTACCGGTTGCACCACCGAATTTTACTTTGATTTGTGATTCTCTCAATATTTCAATTTGAGTTTCCAGCCTCTCTACAAAAACAAATATTTCTTTACCAAGTGTCGTTGGTGATGCTGCTTGTCCATGAGTATGAGCAAGCATCGGGATATCTTTCCATTTCATCGAAATCTCCCTTAATTTTTCAACTATATAACTTAGTTTAGGTATTAATACATCATTTAATGCATCATTAATCATCAAAGGAAAAGCAGTATTATTGATATCCTGAGAAGTAAGACCAAAATGAATAAATTCTATATACTTGGACAATCCGATACCTTTCATTTTATCTTTTAAAAAATACTCCACAGCTTTTACATCATGATTTGTAACTTTTTCAATACCTTTTATTTTTTCAGCATCCTTTATGTTAAACGAACTGTAAATCATCAATATACTCTCTAAATCAGATTCCGATAACTGCTTAAGTTCAGATAGCCCAAAATTCTTCAATGCTATAAAATACTTAATTTCTACATAAACACGGTATTTTATCAATGCATATTCACTAAAATACTCACTTAATTCCATTGTTTTTGAAAAATATCTTCCGTCAACAGGCGAAATATTTTTTAATTCAGACATATTTTGTTTTTTTATTAAGAAGCAAAAATACAAAGTAACTAATAAGTCCGGTAACTTTTGATATAAATAATAATAAAATATTGTATCCGTCTATAAAATCATTAAAATTAAAAAATAATGCTTTTTAATGATTATTAGCAATTTTAAACTTTATTTAAAAACAATCGTTAATATAAGAAAAACAAAATGAATATAAAAGAAAAAATAAATAATTATTTGGGCAATAAATCATTATTCGGCAAAATAAGTGATTTGGTCTTTGTGGTTTTTATTATAGCAATGATTTTCCCCTCAGGAAGAATGGCTATTGGTGGTGCTATAAACAGAGTAAAGGCAATGATATCTCAACCCGAAATTGATGAGAATGGTGAGCAAATGAGTGATAATGATTTTAATTGGCTATTAACAGATATTAATGGAAATCAAATTAATTTGAACGAATATAAAGGTAAGGTTGTGTTTATCAATCTCTGGGCCACCTGGTGTCCACCTTGTGTAGGTGAAATGCCTGAGATTCAAAAATTGTACAAGCATTTTAAAAACAATGATAAAGTGAAATTTTTAATGATCACAAGTGATCCTGTATCAAAAATTAAAAAATTCATAAACAAGAGATCTTATACATTTCCCGTTTATCAGTATAATAGCAATCCTCCAATTCCTTTCAGAGTCAAAAGCATACCAACCACTTTTATTATAAATAAATCAGGAAAGATTGTTATTAAAAAAACGGGTGCAGCTAACTGGGGAGGCTCTAAAACAATAAAAATTATAGAGCAATTATTGAAATAACCGAAGTGTCGTACTTCCGTTGGTTTTATTCCTTTTGTAACAAATATATTTGTAATACTTTTTAGAGTAACGCAACCTTCCCATATCATTTTCCATAATGATGTAAAGGAAAACTATAAGGGGGAGCATAGTGCTATGAGTTTTGGCAGAGGGGATAGCGCTGCAAGTCACTAAAGAAAAAAGGGACTGCCGGACTGTTCCGGCAAT
>JALSPW010000015.1 GCA_026985735.1 Saprospiraceae bacterium | reverse complement strand
GATTAAAATTAGTAACTCCATTAGGAGTTGAGTCATCAGGATGATGAGTGAAATCAGTAATATCAAATAGCGTATGAGAATTATTTAAGGAATCTGTTACTACAACTTTATATCTTCCATTTAAAGAATCACCTTCATAGAAATAAGTTTTAAAAGTTAACCATTCACCTGTTGGAACAATATATGAAGTGTCTATTTCGTCCCATACATCATCCCATAGACCTGTTGTGATTTTTGTTTGTCCGTGTGCTCCGAAATAGAGAGGAGAACCTACCCGGGAATCCGGTTTTTGAATATTTAAAGTAATTCTAAAAGGAAATGGTTGATTAGAACCATTATTCCAAAACTCCATTAAAGTAAACCAGTTAAAGTCACCATTGTAATATCTAAGTATACTTATATCAGGGTGGAGATAAAGTTTTACTTTGAATGAAAACTCTTTTAAATTTACATTCCCATTAATGGCTGCTTGTATTCGACCTTTTGGATTTCCATTATTTGGAACATTTGCCGAATTCATTTTGAACTTTAATACTTTATTATTGATATTTAGCGGATCTGAAACAATGCTTGCTTTTGCTTTTAATGTGTCTCCAACTTCATAATATATTCTAAAATTTCCAATTTCCGGATTATTATCAAAGCCTGTAACCCAATTGTATCCGGTCGTGTTATCAGTACCATATATATCGGCATAATTGGTATTGGTATTACCATTTAACTCATACTGTAGAAGATAAGATGAATTCTCAAATCCTGATGAAAAATGGAAAGCACTTTGAGCACTTATATTTACAGTTAATAAAATGATAAAAAAGAATAATTTTGCTTTCATTTTTTTTATTTAATAATATAGACATATTGTTTTTATAAAGGTTTAATTCAATGCCTTATGCCGACAGTTCGTAAAATTAGCATAAAATATTAAAATTTCAAAGCCGGCTTAATATTGCTTCACTTCATTCAATAATTCGTGTGATTTTTGAACTTTAAACTTTTAATTTTTCCTTGTACGAGGCAGTTGTTTTAAGGATAATACCTTAATAAATTACAAAACATAAGTTTGGAAATTACTCTATCTGTGTAGCTGCATTATTTTTTATATAAACAATTATTTCAAAAAAGTAATTCTTTTAAGAGTATTTTCTTTTGTCAATATTTTATGTTTAATCACTCCGAAAACATGAAAAACAAAAAATATCATTAATATTGTCGCAAAGAAATTATGACTTTCAATAAAAAATGATTCTTTATGAGGAATGATAAGTGATATATCATTATTCTTTATTGCATTGCCATATCCTAATGTTGTCATTGCCAAAATTCCAAAGATACTTATCATAACTATTAAATAATAAAATGAATTTTCAATTCGCACAATTAATTTATCATTGAATTTTGAACCTGTTTTTAGCCGGGGTGGTCTTGGATATTTAAAGTAGAAGAAAATCCTGATAATAGTTAATACAAAAACCGTTAGCCCAAGAATAGCATGAATAGTCAATGGTAAAAGTTTATTATCAAGAGCTAAGCTTTCAGTATATTTGCCTAAGGGAAATAAAATCAAAATCAAAAGAGCAGAAATCCAATGTATATAAATAATTCCTTTTGAATATTTTATTGTTAAATCATTTTTTACATTCATTTTTCATATAATTTAATTCAAATTTAACCAAAATACTTTTATAATAAAAACATCAATTACGTTATTTTGTTGTAATATTACTTTTTGTAACTACTCAAATAGAATTCTATTAAGATAAAAAACCGGTATTTTTTACCTAAAGAAGCCGATTTTTTGAAGTGGTAATGGTGCTATTTCAAAAAATATTATTAAAATAAGTAATGATTTTATTCGCGTAGTAGCACTTTCTTAATGTAACAAAAAATTATGGCACTTCATCATTATTTCTCAAATAATCCGGAAAAAAGGGCGAAATTTATTTTTAATTTAATTGCTCCAGTTTATGGTTTTTTGGATAAAGCTGTAGCAAAAGGATTTAAAAATTCCATTAAAAAATTAACTGAAAATATTGATATCTCAGGAAAGAAAGTTCTGGATGTAGGAACAGGAACCGGTGCTTGGGGTTCTTTGTTTATGAAAAACGGTGCGAATATCGTTATGGGAGCAGATTTTTCCCGGAAAATGCTAAAACAAGCAAAAAACAAACATCCCGAAATGAATTTTATTTTTTCGGATGCAAAAGATTTAAAAGAAATTCCCGATAATTCTTTTGATATTGTCACTGCCTCTTATGTATTGCACGGCACGAAGCAGGAAATAAGAAATCAAATCCTTTTCGAAATGAAAAGAGTCTCCAAAGAATATGTGGTTATTCATGATTTCATGGGGAAAACACATTTTGCAATTAAAATACTAGAATGGTTGGAAAGAAGTGATTTTGTAAATTTTAAAAAATCTTTTTCTAATGAAATGAAATCATTATTTCCTAAAACAATGGATATCGATGCAGGAGATGGTACCGGATTGTATATCGGGATAATCAATTAAGTACTTTATGCACGTATTATATTTTAAAACATACGTAGCTGAATAGAAAAAAAAATTATGTACATTTGCTACTTAGATTGTGATGATGGATACTTATAAACAAAAATCATGGTGGAAAATATTGCTGATGATTATCGGTATGATAATTATCGTTTTCACTATGTTTTATACCAATTATTTGTCAAAAAGATTAGCTGAAAGTGAAAAAAAATATATAGAATTTTATACTCAGGCAGTACAGAGAATATCAAAATCCATTGAAAGTGAAAATCTTGAGTTGCAACAACAAGATCAAAGTCTTGAATTAAAAATCATCGCTAATGTGAAAAATCCGATAGTTGTTGATTGGGGGGATGGTGATTTGGGTGGATATAATTGGGGTGATGAAAAAGATAGCGATCAAAAATTTCTTTCCGGTCAATTAAAAAAGATTAAGAAATCGGGAATTCCCCCTATCGTTCCTGCTGCTGATGATGATCCGGAAACTCCTGATCCCCAATATCCTAAAATTTATTATAAATATTCAAAACTTTATACTCTTATTACTTGGTTTCCTTTGATACAAGTATTCTTGATAAGTATATTTATTTTGTTTGGGTATTTAATTTTCAGTTCAATGCGAAAAGCAGAACAAAACCGTGTTTGGGTTGGAATGTCAAAGGAAACAGCTCATCAGCTGGGGACTCCTATTAGTGGAATTATGGGATGGATAGAATTTTTAAAATCAGCTACACATCCTACTGATGATCAAAAAGAAGCATTGAATGAATTGGAAAAAGATGTAAAAAAATTGGATTTAATTGCTGATAGATTTTCAAAAATCGGTAGCAAACCGGCACTAAAAAAACAAGATATTAATATTTTGATAGAAAATACCATAAATTATCTTAAGAAACGTTCTCCGAAAAATATACGGTATATTTTTAATCCCTCTCCCGAATCAGAGGCATTGGTAAATGACCACTTGTTTTCCTGGGTAATTGAAAACATACTTAGAAATGCGTTGGATGCCATGGAAGATAAAGGTACTATAAAACTCGAGACAAAAACCGATTCGAATAAGATAATCATAGATATATCGGATACCGGTAAAGGAATAGCATCCGGTAAATTAAAAACCGTATTTAAACCCGGATATTCTACAAAGAAAAGAGGCTGGGGACTTGGACTTTCTCTAGCGAAAAGAATCATAAAAGAATATCATAAAGGAAAGATTTTTGTATTAAAATCAAAAATAAATGAAGGGACTACTTTTAGAATTATCTTGCCAAAAGTTTAAGTGGCTTGTTATCGTGTTTTTATTTATTTTAAATATAACTATAAAAAACATATATATTTATGTGTACTCATATAGTAAAAGGTAAAATAAACAGTTCAGCTATTAAAATAGGGAATATTTCCAAACTATTAGACAATAAAACTATTTCAGGAAATAGTTTTATTATAACCGATGACAATTTAGCTGTTTTGTATAAAGATTTTTTATATGATAAAAATGTGATTGTCGTCAATCATGGAGATAAGAATAAAAATCTTTCAACCATGGATATGATTTATGACAAATTGTTGAAAGCGGGAGCCGACAGAAAATCTTTTATTTTAGGATTTGGTGGTGGAATGGTTACTGATATTGCAGGTTTTGCCGCCTCTACTTATATGCGAGGAGTCCGATTTGGTTTTATTCCAACTTCTTTACTTGCAATGGTAGATGCCTCTATAGGTGGTAAAAACGGAGTGAATCATCATCGATTTAAAAATATAATTGGTAATATCAACCAACCGGATTTTGTAATAATTGATCCCGTATTTTTAAAAACTCTACCGGAGGAAGAATATATAAATGGAATGGCGGAAGCGATAAAACATCTTCTTATAGCGGATGAAAGCGGTTTTAATAATTATTATGCCAATATCAAATCGTTTTTAAATAAAACCGGTAATGAAATTTCTTCATTTTTATGTAGTCAAACTAAAATTAAAGTCGATATAGTAAATAACGATGAAAAAGAAACGGGAGAAAGAAAGAAATTAAATTTTGGACATACTTTCGGTCATGCAATAGAAAAATTATCGGGTATAAAACACGGTTTTGCCGTTAGTATTGGAATGATTATAGCTGCAAAAATCTCAGGAAAAATGGGATATTTATCGTCAAACGAAATTCAAATTATTGAAAATACATTGATGAAAACAGGTTTGCCGGTAAGCTATAATCTGCCTGCACACAAAATATTGGAAACAATAACCAAGGATAAGAAAAAATCGGGAGATGATATAGATTTTATAGCACTTGAAAAAATAGGTAAAGCGGTAATAGTACCGATAAAAATAAAAGATTTAAAAAAATTATTTATTGAAATAAATTAATGCGGATTATAATGTTGTCGTCCCTAAAGCAAGATCGGGGCAAGCTCTCAAGGGACTTCTACTCCACCTTAAATACCGAATTATTTCTTATTATCATTTTACCGTTTTCATTGAAGTATATGGTTTTTATTTGGGCGTCGCTTCTTATCTGTGGGAAAAAACGATAAAATTGCGGGGAAGGTATTGTTACTTTATCTGTAATTGCAGGTACTTGATTGCTTGACCAATTACCGGCAGTATGCCAATCATCGCATATCTTGCCAGTCCAATATACACCGTATTCAAAAGCGCCCATATCGGGATTTGCCAATAAAGGAACAGGAATATTTTCAAAATCCTGTTTTGCCAATGCATCAGTTCCGCTGTCAATACAAGGGGAATTTGCCGTTAGATGAAAATCAGAATTGGGTGCATCTTCAAATTGCGGATTGCTTGCGATGTTGGCTTCGATGATATAGCCGTCTGTTCCTGTCTGAGCATTAAATCCCGCTACATCGTATATTGTACCTCTTAAATCACAAGTTTGGGTCGTATTTGTATTAAAGATATCATTATTTTGAAAC
>JALSPW010000014.1 GCA_026985735.1 Saprospiraceae bacterium | reverse complement strand
AAACCGGAGTAGCTCCATACCGCACATCACCCAAATTCAATAAATCAATCTCTTCTATCCAATTCATAATTCATAATTCACCATTTATTACTTTTTTCTTTTTACTTTTGTCTTTTGTCTTCCAAACTTTTAAACTTTTGCCTTTGAACTTTGCACTTTGCACTTTGCACTTTGAACTTTGTCCTTTGCACTTTGAACTTCGTCCTTTATTTGAAAGGTGGTTGTTATGAAATTAAAAAATTAACCTGTTGGGAAAAATGTGTAAAGTAGATAGTAATAAAAAAAGGCCGTTCCTACCCCCGTAGACCGACCTTTTTACTTGAACTTAACTTTTTGAGTATTCTAATAATACATCTGATTCGCATATGTAAATGCATATTTCTTGCCAAAAATTGATTTTTGCAGGGTATTATTTATATAGTAAAATATTGCAATATAAATTTGATTGAAGAGATATATGGAAAAAGATATATATTTTTAATATATTTACGAAAAATATTTATTTTATAACATTCCGGTTAAAAACATCTGGATTAAAAAGTGTTGTTTTTGAAAAAAATCACGTATATATTTTCTATTTTTGTATTAACAGTGGTTTTATGTGCTTTTAATGAAAATAAGTATTGGGGATTTTATGGGCACAAGAAAATAAACAGAATGGCGGTTTTTACATTACCGCCGGAAATGATGTATTTTTTTAAAACCAATATAGAATTTTTAACGGATCATGGGCCGGATCCGGATAAGAGAAAATATATTGATCCACATGAAGCGGTAAAACATTATATAGATATTGATAATTGGGGTATGTATCCTTTTCCCGATTTACCTCGAAAATGGACTGGAGTGATGACGAAATATGTCGAGATATATGTTGCTAATCATGGAGATAAAGCTTTGCTGTTCGGGCCAAGCGTAAATGAAATCAGGAATGATACTTTGTATGGTAATAATGTAAATTGTATATATTCTAAATATAAGGATTTTATTAAGCAAAAAGTTGCATTAAATATTTTAAAAACCGATTTGGATTTTGAATTGGATTCTTTCGCATTATGGCTTGATATGGACTTGGAAATATTTGAAGGGCAAAAAATTCATATTGAAGAGCATTTTTCACAGGAAGGTATAGTGCCTTATCATTTATACCAATATTATTTTGCATTGGTGCATGCATTTGAAGAGAGAAACCCCAAAAAAATCTTAAGAAGAGCTAATGATATTGGTCATTATGTTGCTGACGCAAGTGTACCTCTTCATACTACCAAAAATTATAATGGGCAATTGACAGGACAAATTGGTATTCACGCATTTTGGGAAAATAGAATACCTGAACTTTTAGGAGATTCTGAATTTGATTATTTTGTGGGTAAAGCTGAATATGTTGAGAATGTTAGAGATTTCTTTTGGTCAATTGTATTGAAAAGCCATAGTCTGAAAGATAAGGTTTTGGAAGCTGAAAAAAAAGTCAGTTCATATATTCCGGATAATGAGAAATATGAATTTATTGAAAGAAACGGAATTATTACAAGAGTACAATCGGAAAAATATACACGGGCTTTCAATAAAGAAATGAATGGGATGGTGGAAATGCGTTTACGAGATGCTATAAAAGCTCTTGGTGACACTTGGTACACTGCTTGGATAGATGCAGGTCAACCGGAGCTTAAAAATATAAGTAACATTCAATGGTCAAAAAATGAACAGGAGGAAATGAAAAAATTGAATAATGCTGAAAATAATGGAAACCTGATGGGGAGAGATCATTGGGATTGAAGATTAATAGCAGATAAATAGATTTATTTTTCGGATTGGTTAAGACGTAAAATTCATAATCATAAAAAATTATGATAAATACTATTTATTTATCTTATTTTCAATCATTTATCTTTGTTTTTGTTTTTATAAAGGGCAGTTGTTCTGAAATAGTTAATGATTTCTTGTAAATATTTAATCTAAATACCAAATATTATTTGTCAGAAATAAGGTTTTTTTTACAAATCTGTATTATATTTGGGACATAAATCATAAAGACTATTTTATTAATATAATTTTAAACAGATGAAAAAACATAATTTTTATGCAGGTCCTTCGATATTGCCGGAAGTGGTTTATGAAAAGACAAAAGAAGCAATAGATGATCTTTATGGAAGTGGAGTTTCATTGATGAGTATATCCCACAGAAGTAAGGAATTTCAATCAGTAATGGATGAAGCGCAGGATTTATTTAAAGAGTTACTGGATATTCCCGATGGATATCATGTTTTGTTTTTAGGAGGTGGAGCAAGTTCACAGTTTTATATGATTCCTTATAATCTTATGAAGGGGAAAGCATCTTATCTTAATACGGGAACATGGGCAAAAAAAGCAATAAAAGAAGCAAAACTATTTGGAGAAATAATAGAAGTGGCTTCATCTGCAGACAAAGGGTTTAATTATATACCGCGAGGATATAATGTTCCGGCAGATGTGGATTATATGCATATTACGACAAACAATACTATAGCGGGAACCGAAATTAAAGAAGATCTTGATTTTGGTGTTACTTTGGTAGCTGATATGTCTTCGGATATTTTATCCAGACCGGTTGACGTATCAAAATACGGTGTTATATATGGGGGAGCGCAGAAAAATCTCGGTCCTGCCGGCGTAACATTTGTAATAGTAAAAGAAGATATTTTGGGCAAAGTTGACAGACAAATTCCAACTATGATTGATTATAGAACCCATATAGCCAAGGGATCGATGTTTAATACTCCACCTGTATTACCGGTATTTTCAGTACTTCAAACACTGAAATGGCTAAAAGGTCTGGGTGGAGTGGAAGTAATGCAAAAAATTAATCAGGAAAAAGCATCGTTGCTCTATGCTGAAATAGACAGGAATAAATTGTTTAAGCCGGGAGTGCCTGATGAAAGGGATAGGTCGTTGATGAATATTACTTTTGTTATGAATGAAGAATATAAAGATTTGGACAAAGATTTTCTGGAACTTGCGGCAGAACGGGATATTGTTGGTATAAAAGGACATAGATCTGTGGGGGGCTTTAGAGCAAGTACTTATAACGCATTGCCAAAGAAAAGTGTAGAAGTATTGGTTAAGGCGATGCAGGATTTTGAAAAAAAAGTTTGAGTATAATTTTATAAGATGAATTATATCAATAATATATACAAATAAAAAATTTAAACAGATGAAAATATTAGTTGCAACAGTAAAACCTTTTGCCCCTGCGGCGATTGAAAAAATTAAATCCATTGTTGAAGATAGGGGATATGAATTTACTTTGTTGGAAAAATATACGGATAATAACCAATTGCTTGAAGCTATAACAGATGCCGATGCTGTTATTATCAGGAGTGATAAGATCACTAACGAAGTTATGAATGCTGCTAAAAACCTGAAAATAGTGGTTAGAGCAGGTGCCGGATATGACAATGTGGACCTAGATAGTGCAAGAGCAAAGGATATTGTTGTGATGAATACTCCCGGTCAAAATTCCAATGCAGTGGCGGAATTAGCTCTGGGTATGATGGTTTATATGGCAAGGAACAAATTCAACGGTAAGCCCGGGATAGAGCTTAAGGATAAAAAAATCGGTATTCATGCTTATGGAAATGTAGGTAAAAATGTTTCCAGGATAGCCAAAGGTTTTGATATGGATGTATATGCTTATGATCCGTTTGTAGCTAATGAGGACATAGAAGCAGACGGAGTGACTGCTATTGACACAGTTGAAGAATTGTATAGCACCTGTGATTATGTTTCGCTTCATATTCCTGCCAATAAGCATACAATCAAATCCATAAATTACGATTTATTGAAAAATATGCCAAATGGTGGTACTTTGGTCAATACGGCAAGAAAAGAAGTCGTGGACGAAGACGGGTTATTTAGATTGATGGAGGAAAGGGGTGATATTAAGTATATCTCGGATATCGCTCCTGACATGAGAGAGCAATTTGAAGATAGATTTGGGGACAGGGTGTTTTTTACTCCAAAGAAAATGGGAGCTCAGACAGCAGAAGCCAATATTAATGCCGGGGTGGCGGCAGCCAAACAAATTGTTAGGTTTTTTGAGGAAGGAGATGTGACTTTTAAGGTTAATTAGTGTCTGTCTATAAAGTGCTTGAATTTTTAAAAACAAAGATTTTTGATGAGATTTTTACTTTTCGGAGACGAAGTGATGCCTTTGTATCAGCGAGTTGAAGAAAATAAAAATATCGCAAAAAGAATGTTTTTAAATTTTAATGATTTTATGGACAGACACTAATTATTGTGTGCTGTCTTCTATAATACGATGCCGGGAGCAAGAAATAATTTAAATATTACTATTAAAATCAGAAAGAGCAGATATAAACCTAAAGAATACTTTCCGATCTTATTATCTTTTGATATTTCTAAATTTGTAATTCGTTTTGCATTTTTCCACGGAAAAATAAATATCATTCCGCTTGTTACCGGATAAATTATACTAACAATAGCTATTATAGGTAAATATAAAATTGTTACAATAGATGCCCCTATTAACCAGGGAAGAATAATAATTTTAAATGCAAAATTTTCTCTGGATTTTGCACTAAAGATCCATTCTTCTTTATAACTAAATTTTAAAAAGTGAATTGTTAGTTTATACCCTAAATAGAATAAAATAGCGGTTCCAATAAATGCAATAAATAGTTGTAGAATTAATGGAATATTCATAAGTAAAAATATTTTACCTATATCTCCTTTTTGAAATATAGGCCCAGTCATTAAATATCCGAGGAAATTAGAAAAACCGAGAATTGAAAACCATAACAAAAAAAGTTTATAATAGGACTGATTTTTTGTTTTAAAAAACATAAATCCAGCTAAAAATCCTTGTATAAGGCTAAATAATGGACCTGCCATAGAGATAAATACTTTGTTAAAAACAGGTAGGTTCTCAATTTTTAAATGTTCTACATAATTATGATGAAGAATAGGATTGCTCCCATATATGTAACCTATGATAGCATGCCCAAATTCATGAATTATTGTTGTCAATAAAAATGCAATTACATACAAAACTGTCGAATTCAAAATTATTTTTTGACTTTCTTTCATTAAATTTATTTTTTAATTACTATATTATATCTTTAATTCCAACTATCATTAAATTTACTTGCCAATTATCAACTATTTTTCATGTTATGACAATGTTTACTATGTTTATAAACTTTTATAATTACAACTAATTGCGGTATGCAGTATTTTTTTTGTTACCCATTGTTTTCTTTATTTCAATCTACAAATGTTTCTTTTATTATAGATTTTATTTCATTTATTTCAGGTTTTGACAGTCTTCCTAATATCAGACCAACTGACCCGTTGGGAATTAAGGTGACCCCAAAATTAATAAAATCATTTTATTAAAAATATTTTCATTTTTTGCCTTGATGCATGACTGAACGGTCTTGACGAAGGAGAGAACCAAAAGA
>JALSPW010000013.1 GCA_026985735.1 Saprospiraceae bacterium | reverse complement strand
AATACATCGCTATCTACGACAGATGGGGCGAGCAAGTATTCCAGCGCCGTAACATCCCTCTAACAGGCAGCGGTGCCGGTCTGTGGGACGGTAGTTACAAAGGTAAGCCGGTAAATCCGGGAGTATATGTTTACTATGCAGTATTCCTTACACACCAAGGCAAGAAGATAGAGAAGGCAGGAGATGTAACGGTGGTTAGGTAAGTGGGAAGTATAAATGGCAAAGTTCAAAGGCAAAAGTTCAAAGTTCAAAGTTCAAAGGCAAAAGTTCAAAGGGCAAAGTTTGGAAGATAAAAAATGAATGGTGAATTATGAATTATGAATGGTGAATTATGAATTACGGATTGGATAGAAGAGATTTGTTTAATTAATTTTTAGGGATATGCGGGATGGTGCTACTCCGGTTTCGGAGCGTGCGGAGAAACAGGAGGCTGGGAGGTAGCTTGGCTAGAAAAGGAAGAAGTTCAAAGGCAAAAGGACAAAGACAAAGTACAAAGATAAAAGGCAGCACAGTATGTTTCGGCGGTAATTTTGCAGGGGACCGAAAATGACAAAAGGATACAAGAGACAGTAATCGAAAAAATCAAGATTGGCAAAAAAACAATAGCGAGGTAATGTACCGTAGCGAGGTGGGAGAATTATGTAAAAAAATAAAAAAATGAGATTATGAAAAAAATTATTATTATCATTTTACTAAGCATGAGTTTTAGTATTGGATTAAAATCACAATGTACGACTCCAAATATTTTAGCATGGTTTAAATATGACAAAAACAGTAATAAATGGGCGGATAAAGGAGGAGATAATTTGGATTTGAAAGGAGTAAAAGATTGTGGAGAGTTAAGTAATCCTGACACGAGCAATTATTATTCTGTGAATTTTAATAGAGGAATGGCATTTAATCAAATTGGGCTTAGTGTGAAGAATGAGATTAAATTAAAAGATAATAGATCTACCAATATAACCATTATGGCAGTATTAATACCTCATGATGTGGATTATGATAGTAAGCAATGGGGGCTTGAGATTCCATATATCGGTGAAAACAGAAAGTTGTTTAAAAGTTACATGGAAGAAAAAACACCATTCTTGCCATTTAATTCATTTGATTATGGTGATACGGAAGGCTCCAATTTATATACTGTAGGTTTGCCGGATATTGAAAAGGACAAATTCGGAAAAATAGTTACGTACCAGACTATATTGCGTCCGGACAGAACATTGACTTCTTACGATATTATAAATGAAATAATTAATATATATACCTATGGTTCCGTTCCTGAAATTATAGTATTTGATAATTTATTGGATGAAGATAATAGATTGCGTGCAGAGACCTATCTCGCGATTAAATATGGAATATCTAAAGAATTGGATTATTTAAGTTGTGGTTCTGACATTGTATGGAATTCAGACAATGGTTCAAACTATAATTTAAGAAAAACAGGAATATCCAATGAAAGTGGATGGTTGTTAGTCCAATCACGGTCTACCAGCTATTATGATGATGAAATCAGTGGAGATCCTTTATCGTCATCCGGAAGATTTGAAGATTACAATACCGTTCAAGATTATTCGCATCATGAAAACAGATTATTAACTATAGGAATTGAAGATGAATCGAGCAATATAAAAGATAGATGGACAGCACCCTCATATCACGTATGGGGATCAAATAGTAACAATGTATCATATTTTAACTCAGGAGAATACATAACGATTAATAGAGCTTGGAGAATGGAAACTCATAACTTTGGAGGTGATGATATAATACCACAAATACAATGGTGCAATTACCTTAATATGAAAAATGAAAACGGATATTTTCAAAAGAATAATAACGATTCAAATTTGGATGGTATTTGTGCATCAAGCTTAGGTTTGGAAACTTGTAAAGAAGGTGAATTCACTTTTTCTGTAAGCAATGCAAATTTAGGAAACAATTCAATAGTAGGATTTTCGTCGGACAATATGGAATTTGTATTAAAACCGGATGAAGATGACTTAAATCCGGTACCGGTTGGTGAATATAACGGCTATATATATGCTATAAAGTTTGGCAATGGTAGTGTTTCCGTAGTATGGGATTATAATGGAGACGGATATTATGACCATGAGACATCTTTGGGAAACGGAACATCTACTTATAGGATAAAATTCAAAAGATCAGATGATGGCAATTATGAATTTTCAGTAAATGGTACTGCTGTCTTTCATTCCAATTATCCCTGTCATGGTAAAGGAGGAGTATTTGCAAAAATGAATTTGAGAAGTCCTGTTTTTGGAGTAAATGTATTGGGAGGTAAAGGATTTAAAAAAGCAAATCAAAAAGGAACAAATGTAGAGTTTTCATATCAAAGGATAAAGAATGAAGTGTTTGACGGTGTTGATATGATCAAAGAGGGGTTTGTTCCGGTACTTCTTATCAACAGAAACTCTTCCGGTACATTTGATGCCGGATCTGCTGAAGCTATAAGAGGAGATTATAGTGTGACACCGATGGGATATGGAGATAAAGTAGAGTTTGTCGACATAGAATGGAGTAATAATAACTCGGATTTATTCTCTTTGGGATTTGTAAAATACTGCAATGATCAAAAAGATGTAACTATCAATGTGGACGAGTGCTGTGATATTATGAATGTATCATTTGTGGCAAAATCATGCTCGGATTCAGAACCAATTTTTTATCAATTGTATGACGCAGATGGTAATGTCGTTTTATATGGATGTGCCAATACGGATGAAGAAGTGGAACTTGGAGTATTACCGGAAGGAGACTATGAGTTGAAAATATACTACAAAGGGTGTGAGGTGTTTACTAAAGACTTTACATTGGAGTTGACAATGAGCTTGCCCGATAATTTAATAGCGGAGGAAGTTGTTGCTTTAGATGCTAATGGAGAAGCGGAATTAATAATAGATGAAAACTTTTTCCCCGATGGATTTTTTGACAATGTCAATACTGACAATATTGAGATAATATGGACAACGCCAAGTGGAGAGGTTATTATCGAAGGTTATCCTGACGGGATGACATTTACGGCAACGGAAACAGGAACATATACAGTTGAATTTAAATTATATTGTGACGACGGAAGCTATTGTAGCACTACAGATTCAGTCTTGGTAACCGGACCTTGTGATCATACTGTCGAATCAGAAACATCTCAATGCTGTTTTTGCAACTATCTTGAGCTTACTGTTACTTCCGACTGTTCTGAAGATTATTTGGAAGGAGCTTATGTTACTGTGTACAATGAAAATGGAAATGAGATTTGTTCAATGGATTTAACAGGAATGGAAACACAAGTACCATTATGTGAAATTATAGGACAAATTAGTTACGTAGTGACATTTGGGGATGGAGCAGAAGTAGAAGGAGAAGAATATATGGAAGAATATCTATGGCAAGAGATTGATTTAATAGAGCAAGAGGATGGAAAATGCGATACAATAAAAAGAGACTGTGCATATTATGATATATCGGATAAAATGACTAAATTAGGACCGGGATGGACAATTCCGGAATGGAAAAAAATAGATCCTGAACCTACTGGCGTAATTGGGTATGGAAATAGTATTTGTATTTATCTTCCCGGTACATATACGGTTAAAACAAATAGAAGATGTTCAGGAGGAATCGAAGTATGTAACGAATA
Organism: Saprospiraceae bacterium; assembly: GCA_026985735.1. Lineage (GTDB taxonomy): Bacteria > Bacteroidota > Bacteroidia > Chitinophagales > Saprospiraceae > JADJGA01. Next base: position 1,829 of record JALSPW010000013.1, on the reverse strand, counting down.
TACAGGTGAAGAAAATGGATGTCATATAATAGATACATTTTGTGTAGTGTTACCGGAGCAGGATTGTGGAAGATTTGATATTGATTTTAATTGTGATAATATTTTGGCCGAACCGGAAACTACTTGTCCTAGCGATCCCTTTTGTTATATATATGCCATGGAAGGTTGTGAACCTACCGGTTGGCAGATTATAGATTCTTATGGAAATATATTTTACGGAACATTTGATAGCAATAATAGTTCTGTGATTCCTGATAATGCTGTCCCCGGAAATGCAAGAATAACAGTATACTTTGATTCGCGAACATGTCCTTGTTCAATATACACCGAAGATTTTATTATTGCAAAATGTGGTAATCATAGAAAGGGCTTGATCAGTGGGGAGTATTGCGAAAATAATCCGGTTTCAATTGATACAACATTACAAAATGAAGATGATTTGTGTATTAAGTGGATGAAAATTCAGAATGATACTATTATAGTGAAAGAAGGTCCATTAAGCATTAATAAAATATTCGATGATTCAACCAAAGGAGAATATTTAGTTGATATATATAATTGTATTGACGGAGATACTATAGATGAGAGTTATTTTACCATAATAGACTGTGATATGCCGGTTGAGGAGATGCTTTCCGCCAATGAATTGATATGTGATGATAAAGATAGAAGAATAGAGCTGAATTTAATTGATTCGGTTAATTTTGTTCAGAATTTGGAATTTAAAGTATGGACTTACGAAGAAGATACAATTGGCGAAAAAGTAAGTAGCGGAATGATATTTAGAGGCAAACCCTCATATATTTATTACTTATTGCCGGGCACATATTGGTTATCGGTAACTAATAATGCAGGCTATGAATCGGGAATGCCAATTGAGATATCGGATTATCAAAGACTGCCAAGGGAGATTTTGTATAAAGAAAATTATGAATTGGGAGATTCCGCACTCGTATTGGATGCGAGCATTAATATCCCTTTTGATGCTCTATTTGAATGGAGCACAGGACAACAAATAGTAAGTAATGAATCAATAGTGACGATAAGCCAACCGGGGCTCTATAAGATAAATGTAACAACAAATGATTGTGAAAAAACAGATTCAGTCATTGTTGGCGGCAATCCGATAGAGCAGCGAAGCATGAAAAAAGAAGGAGGTATTGACTTGATATTCAAAAATCCTTCTTTATTGGAAGAGTCTCAAAAGATATATGTTGTAAACAACAAGATTCAAGAGCAAACAAGCTTGGATATTTACAGTATTTCGGGACAATTGGTACTGAAAAAGAATTTTGAACATATCAAGATTTCTCAAGTTAAAGTCAACTTGGTATCAGGAGTATATTTAATAAGGGCCATTAATTCATCCGGTCAAATAAAAATACGAAAACTTGTAGTGCAATAGTGAATTTGAAATAGCTTTCCGGATATACGGAAAGAAAATAAGTATGTTCGGAAAAGCTATTTTTATTAAGAATAAATTATTGAAAAATAAAATATTAAAAAAATAAAAATCATTAATCATGTTGAAAATAAATATATTAAAAAAAGCTTCGTTTGTGATATTTTTTGTACTGATGTCATTATTAAGTAATTTGTCATATTGTACTTCAAACATTGTAGAATTAAACACAATTCCCAAAGTGGATTCAACAAGTGTTAATATTTATGCTGCTGATATAAATATTGGATATATAGGATATTCAGAGTATGAGAATATTGATTTCCCCAAGGATAATATATTTAAATTTAATATTGACAAAGATATCGATTTGCAAGATCGGGTTTTATTGAAATTTGAACTAAACGGGGTATCTGATTTAGGTTCC
>JALSPW010000012.1 GCA_026985735.1 Saprospiraceae bacterium | reverse complement strand
TTTTATTTTTTCGATATGATTTACTGTAGAAAGAAATGCAAATTCCACACCGTTAAGAAGAGCTTTTGTTTCAAAATATTTCATCAGGCTATGGCTGTCCACAATTCCGGTAGAAGGAGATAATAAGGCGTTTATTCCATATACATTGGGTTCGTATTGTTTTAATTCATTTTCTGACAATATTTTTAAATCATATACTTTGTTTTCTTGTCCTTTCTTAAGTAATTTATGAAGTTCATTGACTTCCTTTTCATTTGTAGCTACAATTATTTTTCCACATTTTTTATAAGGAATATTTTCTTTACTGCAAAGATCATAAATCAACTTTCTGCCTTCTACACAAAATTTTGCTTTCAGAGATCCTGTAGGGTAATAAATTCCGGAGTGAATTACTTCACTGTTTCTGCTACTTGTTTCTTGTCCGAATTTTGCGTTTTTATCGATAACAAAAATGTTGTTGTGATTCTCGGATAATTTTGATGCGATGGCGAGTCCTATCACTCCTGCACCTATAATAGTAATATTGACATCAGTATCCATTTTTAACTGTATCTTTTTTTGTTCTCTAAAAAATCAATAATTCGTGGATCTACCATTATATCTTGCGGTTTTACAGGTGTTTTTAATATTATACCTTCGAGTGAAGTGCATCTACTTAATGCAACATAAGTTTGGCCATGAGCAAAGGCTCCTTTGCTACCCAGATCTATAATGATGTTGTCAAAGGTTTTTCCTTGACTTTTGTGTATTGTAATCGCCCAGGCAAGTTTCAATGGATATTGCTGAAAAGTACCTAAAACCTCTTGTTCAATTTTATTTGGATTTTTAAAATCGGTAAAATACTTGACGTATTCCCATTCTTCATAATCCACATCAACAATTTGTTGTTTACCGTCTTTAAATATTTCCACAATAATACGGTCAAAATCCAATTCAATAACTTTGCCGATAGTACCGTTTACAAATCTTTTTTCACTGTCATTACGAATAAACATAACCTGCGCACCAACTTTAAGTGAAAGGTTATAATCTGTTGGAAATGTATTGGCAGGGAAGTCACCTATTATATTGGCATTATATGTGTATTCCTTGGATTTGATGTTTTTCAGTTCCTTATTATTCAATTTCTGAACTTGGGTATTTCTTGCTGATAAAGTAATATAAAGACCTTCATTTATCTCATCGGGATTGTATCTGGAATTTAGTTCCTCAAGAAGATCCCAGTCCATTTCATTTAATCTGATACTTTCCAATAGATTGATAAATCTACGATCGGTTTGTCTGAAAACTTCATTTAATTCTATTAAAGAATAATGAAATTTATCATTATTCAGAGCACTTGCCGAGAAAAAATAAGGGGTTTCATAATTTTCATTCAGAAATACTCTTTCAAAATCAGAAGAGACTACAGGTGGAATTTGATATAAATCACCAAAAAATATCATTTGCACACCTCCAAAGGGCAGCGGTGAATTTCTGTTTATTCTTAAAAACAAATCAATATTGTCTATTAAATCTGCTCTGACCATTGATATCTCATCAATAATAATGGTATCCAGATTTATATATAATTTTCTTGATTTTTGTTTCTTTATTGCGGTTTTAGGTATGAAATTGGGAGCGAATTTAAAAAAAGAATGAATTGTTTGACCTTTAATATTTAATGCCGCAATACCGGTAGGTGCCAAAACTACTGTTTTTTTCTTGGTAGTTTCTTTAAACAATCGCAATAATGTAGATTTTCCTGTTCCTGCACGACCGGTAACAAAAAAACTATCCTCCGAATTTTCAAGTAATTCAAGAGTATTAGCAAATTCTGTGTTTAATTTAACAGGCTTTTTATGCTTCAGGTCCATTTATATATTAAATAAATTATAAAAAAAGAAAAACTGTGTTCTTTTTTATTATATCTATCCGAATAAAATTATTTTGGTTTTACAAAATATACAAATACGGGAAAGTGGTCACTATAACCATGAAGAAATTCACTTCCAGCAAAAGTCCTTAACGGATAACCTTTAAAATGTCCTTTCTTCTGGACTAAAAAGTTTTTGTTAAATATTTTTGCTTTGTAAAACCTCCAACCTTTTTGATTTTTTTGTAACCAACCGTACGAGAGCATTATTTGATCAAATAAACTCCATGCATCCCTATATGCAGTTGTTCCAATACCTCTTCGATAAAATTGTGTCATTGGATTAAATATTTGCCCTTCTTTTACTTTTTTCTTTTTCCCTACAGCTCCCAATACTTTTTTGACACTTGGACTGGTTGGATCGTCATTCAAATCTCCCATGATTAAAACTTTGGCCATTGGATCTATTGCCATGAGCGAATCAGCTATTTTTTTACATTCCAGAGCCGCTGCTGCTCTCCACGGTGCTGTTTTTGATTCACCGCCTCGGCGCGAAGGCCAGTGGTTGACTAAAATATGTATCTTTTCACCTGAAAATAACCCCGAAACAAATAAAATATCTCTGGTAAATATTTTTTTGGTACCCGAATAGATATTTACGGGAACAGGTTTGGCATTTGTAGGAATGAAATATTTAGGTTGATAAAGTATGGCTAAATCAATTCCCCTTCTGTCATTTGAATCAAAATGAATAATTCCATACCTGCGTTTTTTTAATTCGGGTTGATTAACAAGGTCTTCCAATACCGTGCGGTTTTCTATTTCCGAAACGCCTAAAATAGCAACACCGTCTTTAGCTTTATCCGTTGCCATTAAGGAAATAACTTTTGCCATATTATGCAATTTTTCATTGTATTTCTCTGTATTCCACAGTTTGGAACCCTGTGGTGTAAATTCAGTATCTCTAATATCAGGGGCATCAATTGTGTCAAAAAGATTTTCCAAGTTATAAAAACCTATTGCTGATATATTGTACTTATTGTTTTGAGCGGATATAGTACTTGATAATAAAATGAAAAATACAATAATTGCATAAAATCTATTATTTTTATAATACATAATGGCTATTTATTTTAAATGAGTAAATTATTTGATACTTGTAACTTTTTATAAAAAATACTATTAATACAAAATTAGAATTTATTATTAAAATAATTTTGCATTAGTACTAATGTTGTTTTTAATAACATACAAAAGTAAAAATAAATTTCGACTTTTTGATTTTTAAGACAAAATTAACATTGATTTAAAATGATAGCCATTATATATCCCCGTTAAAAATAATTTTAAGTCCGATGTTAATATTTCTGCCGATATTGTAATATCCCAAACCTTTGAGGGTTGAGATATGGTCAATATATATTGTATCAAAGATATTATTGAGTTTGAAATTTAGTTTCATTTGTTGTCCCTTGAAATTTATTTCTTGAGATAAACTGAAATTGAATATCTTATATGCCGGTGTATCTGTTTCAAAAGCGTCATGTTTATTTTGAGCAAAAGCATATAAACCATCAATATCTAATTCAATGGTTTTAAAAACTTTGTTTTTTAATTTATGAATAGTTGAAACATTGGCTCTCAATTTGTTTTGTGGGATAAGAGGCAAATATTCTCCATTGTTTTTTTGTGCATTGAGATAATTATAAGCTATACTTATATTTATCCAATTTGCAGGGAAAAAACCGGTATTGGCTTCGTATCCATATAATGTTGCATCGGTTTGGAGATACCTGAATACGGGTAATCCGTTTGCCGAAGTATCTTTTGTAGGAGATAAAAAGATATAATGGTTTATTTTGTTGTAAAATGTAGAAAACTCAAATTTAATCTTAGGATTGTGAAAATGGATACTGAGATCCCCTTCATAATTTCTTTGAGGAGAAAGATCCGGATTACCTATTTCATATCTTGCCCCGTGCCCTCCATCCTGGGACAACTCGGCAATACTTGGAGTTCTGTATCCGGAAGCTAAATTTGCTCTGAGCAAAAAATGCTTGTTAAGATCTACTGTAAAACCTGCTGAATAGCTTATGTTTTTAAAGTATTTATCAATATCTGTTTTGATATTCTCCTGCTTGGGGATTACTATATGTCTTGCATCATATCTCAAACCGAGTTGTGAATGAAAAATTTTATAATAGTTCAGTTGAAATAGTCCCATTACTGCATAATCATTTAGCACAAAATCCGGTAATACATGCTCCGGTACATCAGAATTTTGGTTTTTTTGACTAAGACCTTGAAATGCTGCAATTAAATTATGGTCTCCTATCTTTTTTGTTGTTTTAGCTTCATAAGTCCATGTATTTAATAACATATCCACAGTATTAAATACTTCGCTGCTATTCGGATTTTCATACAATTTGCGATTGTTTGTTTGAAAATTGATATTTATTTCATTTCTGAAATTATTTATATACAAAATGTTTTTTGAGGATATCAAGATATTTGATAAATCTTGATACCAAAATTCATTTTTTCTACTATTGTCTGTGAATAATTTTATTGCCGGAGGTACGGTAAGTCCAAGTTTCATCATATTGTAATCCATGAAAAATTTGGATACAAAATTGTCCTTACTTATTCCTGTAAAGAATTTTATACTTTTTTCATTAAATCTGGAATTAGGTACAATATTATTATTACCATCTGTATAGTCTCTATGGTTTTTTGTTCCTGCTCTGAGCCCAAAAAACATATTTCCGGGAGAAGCTTTTATTCCGGCATTTGTTACATATCCTTGAGTATTGCTGTTGAATATCACGTTGAAATCCGATTTATATTTGTTTTTCAAAGCAGGACTCTCTTTGATCATATTCAAGGCACCTCCAACAGCATTGGAGCCAAATAACAATGAAGCCGGACCTTTTACAATTTCAATTCTCTCAACGCCGAATTCATCAATAAGATAAGGATGGTTTACGGAAAACTGAAAATTTTGCATTTTAACTCCATTATTCAATACTAAAATATTTGTTGTTGATAATCCTCTGATAATAGGAGTGGCTATTCCGTTTCCTTTGCTAATCGCATCTATACCCGGTATTCTGGCAATATCTTTTATCAAAGAAACACCCCCAAATCCTTCTATATCTTTTTTGTCTAAGGTTTCTATTTTAATGGCGGTCTCGTCTTGGGTGGAATATGTTCCCGCTGTAATGACAACCTGGTGGAGGCAAACGGGAGATTCGGGATCCAATTGTGCATCAAGCGATATCTTTCCTTTGTCGTATGATATTTCTTTGACCAAATCGGAATAGCTTAGAAAGGAAAATTTTACAATATATTTTCCTGCCGGAATGTTTTTTAATAAATATTTTCCATTGTCGTCAGCGGTGGTGCCTCTGTTCAAACCGGGAATGTAAACAGAAGCATTTGGCAATGTTTCATTGGTTTTGGAATCTGTGATTGTACCCGAAAGATCAAATTGTGCATTTACTAAATATGTTGCAAATAGCATTACTAAAATTATATAATTCTTCTTCATTTTAATCTGTTTTATTTATTTTATTGATTTGAAAGAAATATATTTATATTTGGATGATATAAATATAATTAATTATTCTGCATTTGGCAGAAATATCATTATTGGGGTTGAAAAACTATATAGTGTTTATCTATAAAGTACTTAATTTTTTAAAATCAAGTTCTTTATGAATAGACACTATTTAAAACAAAACAGGAGGTGCTCTTAGAAGAAAAAATTCGTGAGAAGTATTGTCTAAAATAAA
>JALSPW010000011.1 GCA_026985735.1 Saprospiraceae bacterium | reverse complement strand
AAAAAATCCCCAAAGAGGTTCAATATGGTTTTTTATTAAATATGTGATAATAAATACTCCGGACAGTAGCCCAAGGACCATTCCTGAAAAGAGAGTTAAAAGAAAACTCCCGTCAATTTTTTTCCAAAATAATAAAAATTCACCTTTAAAAAACATTTTTAAAGCTTTTAAATCAATTTCTTTTATAGCATTTAACAATCTTTCATAAATACCTGTTATAAAAGCAATCGTTCCACCCGAAACACCGGGAATAACTTCTGCAAATCCCATTGCTATACCTTTCAAAACTAAATTTATTTTATTTTTCATATATCAAACGTTACTGGCATATAAAACAAAAGAAATAATTTCAAATCTTGAAACAAATTCTTATCTTCACTGAACATATTTTTATTATTAAAAATCTCTAAAGATGAAATTTAAAAATAATATGTAAAAATAATATTTTTTTGCAAAACCTATGATAGAATCTAATGAAAGTAATTATCCTCTAAAATAAAAAGAGCCTACTCTTTAGTAAGCTCTTTTAAAACAAAGGTCTCTAAGAAAACTAAAATTTAGCAAAGACCCTGATAAAATCGGTCTTTAGGCTCTTTACTTATATTTTTATCAAGCGGTTTAACGCTTAACTGTTTTTCAACTTATTAACAATTTCAATTAATTCAGATTCACTATATACTAAAACCTCCCTTGGCTTTGAACCATTACTTGGACCGACAATTCCGATAGTTTCCATTTGATCCATGATTCTCCCAGCCCTATTATAACCTATTTGCATTTTTCTTTGCAGCAATGATGTAGAACCATATTGGTCAACCACAATTAATCTGGCAGCATCAAGAAATAAATCATCCAAATCAGAATAACTTAATGCTGTACGTCCAGGTGCATCCTCTTCCATTTTGTATTCAGGCAAATAAAAAGGTTCAGCGTATCCTTGCTGATTTTCAATATAATCAACAACTTTTTCAATTTCATCTGTATCGACAAATGCTCCTTGCAGTCTTAGAATACTGGCACCGCCAAGTGATAATAACATATCACCTCTTCCCACCAATTGATCAGCTCCCATAGTATCCAGGATTGTCCTTGAATCAACTTTGGAAGTTACTTTGAATGCAATTCTTGCCGGGAAATTTGCTTTGATTACTCCTGTAATTATATTTACCGAAGGTCTTTGAGTAGCAAGCACCAAATGAATTCCAACTGCTCTTGATAGTTGCGCTAGTCTTGCAATTGGCAATTCAACTTCTTTTCCCGCCGTCATTATTAAATCGGCAAATTCATCAACTACCAAAACCAAATATGGTAAAAATCTATGTCCTTTTTTGGGATTTAATCTTCTATCTCTGAATTTAATATTATATTCTTTGATATTCCTTGATTTAGCACTTTTTAAAAGATTATATCTATCTTCCATTTCAATAATCAAAGAATTCAATGTATAAACAACTTTATCTGTTTCTGTGACAATTGCCTCATCTTCATCGGGCATAAATCCTAAAAAGTGTTTTTCCATTCCATTATATGGGAATAATTCTACTTTTTTGGGATCTATAAGTATGAATTTTATTTCAGAAGGATGTTTTTTGTATAAAAGTGAAACAATAATAGAATTAATACCTACAGATTTACCCTGCCCGGTTGCACCGGCAACCAATAAATGAGGCATTTTTGCCAAATCAGCAAAAAACACTTCATTCGAAATAGTTTTTCCAAGAGCTATAGGAAGTTCCATAGTTGTTTCCTGAAACTTTTTAGATTTTATTATATCCTTTAAACCTACAGTTTGTTTATGTTTATTGGGAACTTCAATTCCAATTGTACCTTTTCCGGGAATCGGTGCTATAATTCTTATTCCCAAAGCAGATAAACTTAATGCAATATCGTTTTCCAGACTTTTAATCTTGCTGATTTTTATACCCGGTGCTGGAATAATCTCGTACAGTGTGACTGTTGGCCCGATAGTAGCACGTATTTTGATTATTTCAATTTTATAATTTCTTAATGTATTTATTATTTGATCTTTATTAGCTTCAAGTTCTTCGCGGTCAATAGTGATATTGCTTGAACTGTAATCCTTCAATAAATCCAAAGTTGGATATTTATAATTCGACAACTCTTTTTTTGGATCATAAGGCTCAAGAAAAACTTCTTCCTCATTTTCCGTAATGACTTTTATAGTATCTATATCGTCCTTGGGAATAACATCATATTCATTTTTCTGTCCTTGAACAATTACCTTTTCTTCCTCCTGTGTATTATTTTCAGCTATTTCTATTTCCAGTTCGGTATCTGTTGTCTTTTTATTGGTTTCATGCACTTTGGTTTTTATATCAAAATCAATTGAAGCAGGTACTTCTTCCTGATTTTGCTCACCAATATGATTTGACTCGCTACTTCTTTGACCATCGGTAACAATATCAAAATCATCATTATCAGCGCTAACATTATTAAAGCCCTTTAATGATTTCAATCTGTTTTTAAAGAAAACTACTGGAAATTTCATATCAAAATTACCTGCCGATAAATGAAAAGTTTCAAATTTAGGGTTGATTAACCAAATAAAAAATACAATAATGGTAAATACTAACAAAAGTAACAATCCAATACTACCGATAAAATTTGTCAGCCATACATTGGATGCTTCACCAAATGCACCTCCCCAACTGAAAGGGGAATTTGAAAAAACATATTCAAAAGTGATTGAAAGAAATGAAATAATATATAATGAATATATGAAAAAATGTATAAATTTTGTAATACTTTTCTTAAATAATATAGTAATACCCAACTTAAAAATTACTATAACAAACAACACTGAGGATATTCCAAAACCCCAATAAAAGAAAGCATTGGAAACCAAAGCTCCCAATCTACCCAACCAATTATTAACTTTGATATTTCCATTGAATAATATATTGAATGAAAAGTTCAAAACCTGATCCTGATCTTCTTTCCAGGTAAATAAATATGAAACAAATGCGATACTTAAATAAAAACTCATCAAGATAATAAGAATTCCCAATATTTTCCTTATTCTCTCATCTGATAATTTTATAAAAGAAGATTGTTTTTTTCTTTTTTTATACTTTCTTTTTTTATGCGAGACCATGTTGTTATTTTGTTTTATCCTTTTATCTATATTGCAAAGATAAAACAAAATATACATATTGCAAAATTTTTTAATGTATTTTTAATTAAAAAATATCATATTAAAAATATCTAATTTATATAATATATGATTTATAATTAATTATGAAAATAATAATATTAATAATAATGAAATAATTTTAATCTGAATATAAAAATGAATATTTTCGCAGCCTGAATTAGTTGATAATGAAATAACATAATATGGATAAATTAGCAGTTATTGCCCTTGGAGGGAATGCAATCACGCGTAATGATCAAAAGGGTTCTATTTTGGAGCAAGAGATTAACGTCAAGGAAACATTAAAAAATATTTTATTTTTAATAAAAGATGATTATAAATTGATTATTACTCACGGTAATGGACCTCAGGTGGGTAATATTTTAATGAGGAATGATGCGGGAGAACAGCTTTACAAAATCACACAAATGCCTCTTGATATTTGTGTTGCCGATTCACAGGGGGGTATAGGGTATTTAATCGAAAGAGTTTTAAGAAATCTTTTGAAGGAAGAAGGGATAAAAAAGGATGTATTAACATTAGTAACACAAGTCATAGTTGATAAAAAGGATCCTGCTTTTAAAAATCCAAGCAAAAGAATCGGAAAATCTTATACAAAAGAGGAATCTGAAAATTTGGCAAAGAAAAAAGGTTGGATTTTTAAAGAGACTCCAAAGCAACCGGGATATTATAGAAGGGTTGTCCCCTCCCCTGTTCCCAAATCCATATTCAATAGGGAATCCATTAGAAAAATGGCATTGCACGGTTCTATTATAATTGCTGTCGGAGGAGGAGGAATTCCGGTATATAGAGATGAAGATGGTTCTTTGAAAGGAATAGAAGCGGTTATTGATAAAGATATGGCATCTTCTTTATTAGCACAAAGAATCGAAGCTGATGAATTATATATTTTAACGGATGTTCCTTATATATACCTTGATTACAAAAAACCAACACAAAGGATTGCTGAATTTCTTACAGTTGAGCAAGCTAAAAATTATTTAAAACAAGGTCAATTCAGTGAAGGCAGTATGGCTCCCAAGATACGAGCTTCTATTGAATTTGTCGAAAAAGGCGGCAAAAAAGCAATTATAACAGAAGCTACCAAATTGTCGGATAAAAAATATGGAAGTAAAATTACAAAACAATAAATTAAAAGAAATAATATGAAAAAGAAAACACGAAAAAAAATAGCTAAGCAATTAAAAGGAAGAAACTTTTTAAAACTTTTGGATTTCACTCCAAAAGAAATTAAATATTTACTTTGGTTATCGGAAGTTTTAAAAGTTGATAAATATATGGATGAAGAGGTTAAAAGTCTGGAAAATAAAAATATTGCTTTGATATTTGAAAAAACCTCTACGAGAACAAGATGTGCATTCGAAGTCGCTGCTCATGACCAAGGGGCTCATGTGACTTATCTGGGACCTTCAGGAACTCAAATTGGCCATAAAGAATCAATGGAGGATACAGCCAGAGTGTTGGGAAGAATGTATGATGGAATTGAATACAGAGGATTTGGACAAGAAATAGTTGAAACTTTAGGCGGATATGCAGGTGTACCGGTTTGGAATGGATTGACCAATGAATTTCATCCTACGCAGGTTCTTGCTGACGCATTAACCATGAAAGAGCATTCAGGTAAAAAATACAAGGAAATGATTTTTGCTTATTTGGGTGACGCAAGATACAATATGGGAAATTCGCTTATGATTTTAGGAGCAAAACTGGGAATGGATATTAGAATAGCTGCACCTGAAAGCCTTTTTCCTTCCGATGAATTGATAAACCAGGCCAAAGATATAGCAAAAGAGACAGGAGCAAAAATAACATTGACGGAAGACTTGGAAAAAGCCGTAAAGAATTGCGATTTCATAATCACTGATGTTTGGGTATCCATGGGTGAACCGAAAGAAGTATGGGAAGAAAGGATTAAAATGCTTAAATCTTATCAGGTCAATTCAAAAGTTATGAAAATGACCGGAAATAAAAATACAATGTTTATGCATTGTTTACCTGCATTCCATAATAGAAAGACAAAAATCGGTGAAGAAATTTTTCAAAAATACAAAATGAATGGACTTGAGGTTACTGAAGATGTTTTTGAATCCGAAGCATCTATCGTATTTGATGAAGCTGAAAACAGAATGCATACTATCAAAGCAGTTATGGTTGCTACTTTAAGTGATGATTTAATATACTAATTAATTATGAGATTTTCATTTTTTATTTTTAGTTTTCTATTCATAACAATTAACGTTTATTCACAAGATTGGAAAAAATATCCTTTTACCCCTGAAGGGAGTTTAATTTCTTTTCCTATAGATGAGGGAAGACATGTTGAAGAACCTACTGAATGGTGGTATTTTTTTGCTCACTTGAAAGGTGAGGAATCAGGTAATGAATATACAATAATGTTTGCATTTTTTTATAGGGATACACTGTTTTTTGATGGTATGAGAATTTTTAATATAACAAATGAGAGCACAGGTGATTTTTATCCGGATTTTAAACTACTTAATTACGTAAACAATTCAAGTGATCATCTTGAAATAGAAGCC
>JALSPW010000010.1 GCA_026985735.1 Saprospiraceae bacterium | reverse complement strand
TTTTGTAAGGATTTTATTATTCTGACTGCAATTTCTCCCCTGTTGGCAACTAATATTTTATTCATATATTGAAGTTTTCGTTTTTAATCGTGTTTATTTAATTCTTTTTAAACAATCGTATTGTCTAATAAAAAAGTCTATATTATATATATTGTATTCTTCAAAACCGCCATTCCACAAAACACCTATTTTATCAATTTCATGTTTTTTTAATATTTTTAAATCGCTTTTGTTGACGGGAAATACAGCCCGGTAAATTAATTTGTTGTTTTTTAAATCATTTTCTCCCGTATCGTTTAAAACATTTTCAAGAAAGACTTTGTCTCCGTTAATCATTGTAATTCTCATCATATTTTTAGCGGCAATACCGTTATACCATACTTTTATATATTTTGTATCTATTATAAAAAATAAGTTCAAAAAAACAATACCATCATTAGTTTTGGATAATGAAGCTTCTCCGGTCATGAAAGGTCTGTTTGTAAAGTATTTTTTAAGATTTTCATTTGTATAGGTAAAAATTGTTTCCTGTTTCAATCCGGTAATTCTTTTGCCTGTAATTTTATCTATTTCATCGTAATCGACAATACAATTACCGGATGGAGATTGAAGTGTTTTTCCCGTTAAATTTGTTTTAAGAGTATCAATTCTTATTGCCTTGTTCGAATTACAAGAAATAAATAAAAGAAAAGATAGTATAAGAAATATGAATGTTTTTTTCAACATAAAAACAATTTAATAATGAAATATAGAACGCAAGATATAAAATTATATTACTCCGAGTTCTTTACCTACTTTAGTAAATGCATTAACAGCTTTATCTATGTGTCCGAAAGAGTGCGCGGCAGAAAGTTGAACCCGTATTCTTGCTTGTCCTTTCGGAACAACAGGATAGAAGAATCCAATGACATATATTCCTTCATCCAGTAATTTATTTGCGAAATTCTGAGATAATTTTGCATCATATAACATAATAGGCACGATGGGATGAGTTCCATTTACGATATCAAATCCGGCATCTGTCATTTTAGTTCTAAACCGTTTGGTATTTTCTTCCAATTTATCTCTCAACTTAGTTGTGCTTGTCAAGGAATCCAAGACATTGATTGTAGCACCTACAATTGCAGGAGCTAATGAATTGGAAAATAAATAAGGACGGGATCTTTGTCTTAACATTTCGACAACTTCTTTTTTTGAAGCAGTAAATCCACCTGATGCACCACCTAACGCCTTGCCAAATGTACCGGTTATAATATCAGGTCTTCCGAAAGCACCGGAATGTTCATGACTACCTCTACCTGTTTTACCTACAAATCCCGTTGCATGACTGTCGTCAACCATTACCAATGCATCGTATTTATCACCTAGATCACAGATTTTATCAACTTGGGCTATGATACCGTCCATTGAAAATACACCGTCAGTAGCTATTAATATTCTCCTGGCACCATCATCGCGTGCCTGAATGAGTTGTTGCTCAAGGTTTTCCATATTATTGCTTTCAAACCGGTATCTTTTAGCTTTACATAATCTAACTCCATCTATTATTGAGGCATGATTCAATTTATCTGAAATAATAGCATCGTCAGGACCTAATAAGGGTTCAAATAATCCGCCGTTTGCATCAAAAGCAGATGAATACAGTATAGCATCCTCAGTGCCTACAAAATCCGCTATCTTACGTTCCAATTCCTTGTGGATATCTAAAGTGCCACATATGAATCTTACTGAGGACATTCCATAACCTTTTATGTCAATAGTATTTTTAGCTCCTTCTGTAACCAGTGAATTTGACGATAAACCAAGATAATTGTTGGCACAAAAATTTAAAACTTTTTCACCGGTGTTCAATTCTATCTCAGCCCCTTGAGGACTTGTTATTATTCTTTCATGTTTGAACAGGCCTGACTTGTTAATTTCATTTAGTTCATTTTGAATTTCTTTGTAAATATGTTCCTTTTTCATTTTTATAAAATTTATTTATGATTAATTATAAAAGAGTATGTTCTTCCTTTTTGTAAAGTATTCTCAAGTGGTTAATCATGCTTTCCACCATTTGTTCAAAAGTGTATTCGGGTTCCCATCCCCAATCTTTTCTTGCTTTTGAATCATTGATGCTTTTGACCCAGGAATCAGCAATATTTTGTCTAAAATCAGGATTGTATTCTATTTTAAAATCGGGATAATATTTTTTTATTTCCAAATAAATATCTTCCGGCGTAAAACTAAATGCAGCGATATTATACCCATATCTCAATCTTATATTTTGCTCGGGAGCAGTCATTATCATAATCGTTGCATGAATGGCATCGTCCATAAACATCATTGGCATCATAGTATCTTTTTTCAAAAAACAATTAAATTTTTCGTGTTTTACAGCCTTATGGAAAATATCTACCGCATAATCCGTTGTTCCGCCTCCGGGTAGAGATTGATAACCGATTATACCCGGATATCTAAGTGACCTAATATCCAATCCGTATCTCTTGGAGTAATAGTTGCACCATAATTCCCCTGTTACTTTGCCTATTCCATAAACAGTATCAGGAACCAACGGGACATCCTGAGGAGTATTTACCTTTGGTGTGGAATCTCCAAATACAGCTATTGAGCTAGGAAAAAATATTTTTTTTATCTTATTATCCTTTGCTATATTCAATACATTTAATAAACCGTTAAGATTGATATTCCAGGTGAACATAGGATCTTTTTCTCCTTTTGCCGAAAGTAATGAAGCCAAGTGATAAATTTGAGTTATTTTGTTTTTCGTTATTAATTCTTGAAAATGTTTTAAATCCATTATATCAAGAATTTCAAATTTACCATGTATATTATCGATATGTCCTATGTCAGTAGTTAATACATTATCAAACCCATATAGATCAATAAGTTTCTCACTTAAAACTGTTCCTATTTGTCCATTTGCACCTGTTATTAAAATACTTTCTTTTTGCATAATCTTGTATTATTCATTTTTTAATAAGGGCTTAAAAATATGATTTATTTTTTAATTATAAAGTACTTTTATTACAATTTGTATTTAAATTAGAATAGATATAATTATTTGCAAATGTTTAGAGCTTGCTATAAAACCTTAAATATTAACTGTTCTAAACAATGTAAATTAGAAATTGATTTTTTGACCGTGAAAGTAATAATAATATTTAAAAATAATCAAATTTCCATTAATTTTTTAATTTTTTAAACAATAAATACGCAATAAGTTTTCTCAAAACATAATAACTTTTAAATTTGCTTAAAAATACCTTATTATAAATAAATAAAATGAAAAATATACAAAAAAAACTAAATGAATTGGAAGCCACAGCAATCAGTGGTAATGATATAAGTTCTTCAGTTTTATATGTCTCCGCATTGGCAATTGCATTTGCAGGGCAATATGCTTGGATTACATTATTGATAGTAGCTTTTGTTTTATTTCTGTTTAGAAAAATTTACGGTGAGGTAGTCGGTGCATTACCTCTCAATGGAGGAGCATATAACGCTTTGCTTAATACAACAAGTAAATCCATGGCTTCGGTTGCGGCAACTTTAACTTTGCTTTCTTATATGGCAACTGCTGTTATTTCGGCTAATGAAGCAATACATTATTTACATCATTTGTTTCCCATTCCGATAATATTGGCAACGGTTATTTTATTAATGATTTTTGCCGGATTGACAATAATGGGTATAACGGAATCGGCTAAAGTTGCTATTTTTATATTCCTTTTTCATTTATCATCGCTTGTTATTTTAACGGTTTTTATTTTATATTATCTTTTTACACATGGGTTTGATATATTTATGGAAAACTGGAACAGACCAATAGAACAGAAAAGTGTTCTTATGGCAATCTTTTTTGGTTTTGCCGCCTCAATGTTAGGGATTTCCGGATTTGAAAGTTCAGCGAATTTTGTTGAAGAACAAGAGAGAGGAGTTTTCCCTAAAACATTAAGAAATATGTGGGTAATTGTTAGTATCATAAATCCACTGATGGCATTCTTGGCATTGTCTCTATTACCTATTCAAGAAGTTAAAGATTTTTATGCAAATACCCTGCTTTCCAGAATGGCTGAATTATCTGCGGGAGAGTGGTTGGCTTATCTGGTGTCTATTGATGCTGTTTTAGTGCTAAGTGGAGCGGTTTTAACGTCGTATGTTGGGGTTACGGGTTTGTTGGAAAGAATGACATTGGATAGGATTTTGCCTCAATATTTTCTTAAGAAAAATAATAGAGGTGCTTCATATAGAATCATTATCGCTTTTTTTATGCTCGGGGTTTCCATTCTTATAATTACTAATGGGGATGTTAAGCTGCTAGCGGGAGTTTATACGATTTCGTTCTTATCGGTAATGGGATTGTTTGTGATAGGTAATATTCTATTAAAACTTAAAAGATCTAAGTTGCCCAGACCTGAAAAGGCATCCTGGATTAGTTTGTTGATTGCTCTGGCTGGTGTAAGTATAGCTCTATTGGGGAATTTTTTAATTCCACCTCAAGAAGGTCAACCTTCCAATCTTCAGGTTTTTATACAATACTTTATACCAACTCTTATCTTCGTAGGAATAATGTTGAATAGGACTCTGTTGTTGAAAATGATTTTAAATATTATTCAATATATTTTTAATCCTATTAGAAGGATGGTCAAGAAAACCAATAAAAAACTTACTGCTATGATTGATAGTATCAATTCGCAGGAATTCGTGTTTTTTACAAAAGGTGATGATATTTCCGTTTTAAATAGAGTAATGCAGTATATTGAGAAAAACGAACATACTAAAAATTTGAAATTAGTAACTGTTCTCAATGAAGGAGAAGAAGTTAATGAGGATTTTTTAAGGGATGTTGAAGTTTTGGATAGGGAATATCCTGATATTGATATAGAATTGGTTATTTTACATGGTAAATTCGGACCTGCATTAATTAAGAATTTATCTGAAAAATGGGGAATTCCTGTCAATTTTATGTTTATTGGTTCACCGGGTGACAGATTTCCTTATAGAATTGAAGAATTAGGTGGTGTGAGGCTTATTATCTGATTGAAGAATTTTTTAAATGATTAAATGAAAGAACCAAATGAAAAACAAAGAACTAAAACTTATTGCCAATACCGTTAGAGGATTGTCTATAGATGCTATACAAAAAGCTAATTCAGGACATCCGGGTTTGCCAATGGGTATGGCTGATGTTGCGACTGTATTATTTTCGGAATATCTAAATTTCAATCCTGATGATACTCATTGGATTAACAGGGATAGATTTATTTTGTCAGGAGGTCATGGAAGTATGTTGCTCTACAGTTTATTGCATCTTTTTGGATATGATCTTTCTTTGGACGATATCAAAGATTTCAGGCAGTGGGGAAGTAAAACACCGGGACATCCTGAATACAAGCATACACCTGGGATAGAAACGACAACAGGTCCTCTAGGGCAAGGTTTGGCTAATGGTGTCGGAATGGCTATAGCAGAATCCCACCTTTCTTCGTTAACCGGATATAAATTAAAACCCAAAGGTAAAAAATCAAAACTGATTGATCATTATACTTATGTTTTTGCAGGAGATGGAGATATGGAAGAAGGGATTTCGCATGAAGTTTGTTCTTTAGCCGGTCATTTGGGTTTGGGTAAACTAATTGTTTTTTATGATTATAACAATATAACAATCGACGGGAAATTATCTTTATCTTCAAATGATAATGTTAGAAAAAGATTTGAAGCTTACGGATGGGAGGTTCTGGATATTGATGGACATGATTATAAAAGTATAAAAAAGGGAATTGATGATGCTTTATTGATTAAGGATAAGCCCAAAATAATTATTACACATACTATTATTGGTTATGGTAGTCCCAATAAGGCAGGAACCAGTGGGGTACATGGTTCTCCTCTTGGATTAGATGAAATAAAACTTACTAAGGAAAATTTGGGTTTACCTTTAAAAGATTTTTATGTTTCAAAAGAAGTCTGCAAACTAACTAATACAATAGTAAGAAAAAATAAAGGGGTTTATGCCAAATGGAATACTCTTTATGATAATTTTGTAAAAAAACATAAGAAAAAATCAAGATTACTTGATGAAATAATTAACAAAGAGTATGATCCGGGTATTTTTGACTGGAAAAGATATGATTTTCCCGAAAGTATCGCTACCAGGTCTGCTTCTTTGATTGTTTTGGAGAAAATATTTGATTCCATACCTTCTTTGATTGGGGGATCTGCAGATTTGACTCCTTCCAACAAAACAAAAACGAAAAATGCCGTTGATTTTACAAAGGATAGTAGAAAAGGAAAGTATATACATTATGGAATTAGAGAGCATGGTATGGCTTCTATAATGAATGGTATTGCTTTATATTCGGGTTTTATACCTTACGGAGGAACATTTCTGGTTTTTTCAGATTACATGAGGCCGGCTATTAGAATGGCAGCTCTGATGGGAATACAAACGATATTTGTGTTTACACATGATTCCATTGGGTTGGGAGAGGATGGACCGACCCACCAACCTGTCGAACAAATATCTTCCTTGAGATTAATACCAGGTTTGGTGAATTTCAGACCAATGGATGCTGCTGAAACCGTAATAGGCTGGAAAGTAGCAGTGGAAAGAAAACAAGGACCTACTAGTTTGATATTATCCAGACAAAATCTTCCTGTTTATTTAAGGAAGAGAGGTGCATTCGCAGATGCATCAAAGGCTGAAAAAGGTGGTTATGTATTAACCCAGGATAAAAACTACCAGGTTATCCTGATTGCTTCCGGTTCGGAAGTTGAAATTGCAGTTAATGCTAAAAAAATATTAAACGAAAAAGGCATTAAAGTAAGAGTGGTTTCAATGCCGTCTCAAGAATTGTTTGACTTGCAGACACGAGCTTATCAAAATAGTGTTTTGCCGGTTAGATTTAAATCAAGAATAGCAATTGAAGCAGGAAGTACGGCTACATGGTTGAAATATACGGGTGACAATGGCAGAGTTATAGGTTTAAATCATTTTGGTGCCTCAGCTCCTTATAGGGAATTATATGAAAAATATGACATTACAGAAACTCATATTGTTAAAACGGCACTGGAAATGATTAAAAAAAATAATTGAAGCGATTTTGATACTTTTTGCATCTTTCTAATGTATGCTCTTTTGTATTTTTAAAAATTAAAAAAATAACAGATGAAACACCGGATTGACGTAATGATTCCAACTCCAAAAGAATGGGTGGATACCGTATTGGATAATTTTGAAGAATTCTTGGTTGATCATGCAGATAATGAAAGAAAAGCATCTGCAATGGGGATGAGTTTTATAGCAAAGTATCCCGATAGAACAAAAATAATACCTGCATTAATAGATCATGCTCTTGAAGAGTTGGAACATTTTAAAGGGGTATACAAAATAATGGATGAAAAAGGAATTGTTTTTCCTCATAAAATCGGAGAAGATAAGTATGCGCAGGAACTTGTCAAATTGGCAAGATCAGGTAGAGATGAGAGGTTTATGGATAGATTAATGATAGCATCGGTAATCGAAACAAGAGGTATGGAAAAATTTAAATTGATAGAAGAAGCTTTGGATCCCGGTGAAATAAAAGATTTTTATAAAGAAATCTGGACGTCTGAAGCAAGACATGGTGACCTTTTTGTCCAACTTGCAATGATGTATTTTGAAAGTGAAAAAGTAAAGGAAAGATTGAAATACTTCAATGAACAAGAAAGCTTGATAATGAAAAAACTACCGGTACGTCCGGCAATGCACTGATTTTTTAATCATGAAATCAGTTGTATAAGTTAATTTTGGACAAATAAAATTATATTAATAACATATCTGCCGATATAAAATTGACTTAGTGTATTGAGTTGTGATTTAATCCGGTGATAAATAAAATAAATTAAAAATAAAATTAGATGATGCCGAAAAATATATTACTTTTGTAGATATACAGGGTATTGATTTTTGATTTAATGATAAGAAAAATCACATGTTTGTTTGAAAAGAATGTTGAAACTTATTGGGACGAAAGAAAATAACGGATCTGAAATTTAAGAATTAAGTTAAAGATAAAAATAATTTTGATATAAGAAGATAAATAATATTTATGTATAAAGATTTAACAATAATCGAACAGAACAAAAGCATTGTTACAGGTTTATCTTCTGTAGTAACTAAAGAAGTAATTGATTATTGTTTGAATTTTGTTGATCTTTATTCCGAAAACACACTAGTTCTTTCTACAACTACACCTTTTAATATTACAAGCCATTTTGGAGATATAGACGCTTTTGTAAATGTGAAAAGAGTAAATGATATAAGATATATTAATAAGTTTTTTGAAGCGGTAAATCACAAATTAGATAATGGAGATTATTTTAT
Organism: Saprospiraceae bacterium; assembly: GCA_026985735.1. Taxonomy (GTDB): domain Bacteria; phylum Bacteroidota; class Bacteroidia; order Chitinophagales; family Saprospiraceae; genus JADJGA01. The sequence goes on along the minus strand of JALSPW010000010.1, from coordinate 12,893 downwards.
TGGCATGGTTGAATCATTTTCCCAGAGGAGAGATAGAAAAAAAATAAATAAATGTCCGGTTATAAGAGCAGTGTATTTCACTATGGAATTTATGTTTCTAAGAGTTTTTCCAAAAATATGGGGGTTAAAAAAAATATATTTTTTTGTTACCAGAGGTAGAAACAGATTGCTATCCAAAGCGGAGACACTTGGCAGATTGGTATCATGTGGTTTTGAGATTGTCGATCATAAAGCAATTGACGGATATACCTGGTTTGTGACAAGAAAGGAAAAAGATCCTTATTATGATATGAATCCAAGTTATGGCCCATTCTATAAAATGCCTAGATTAGGTAAAAACGGAAAAATAATCAAAGTCTACAAACTTCGTACAATGCATCCTTACGCAGAATATCTCCATGATTATATTTTAAAGATTAACGGGTATGCCGATTCGGGAAAACCTGCAAATGACTTTAGACTCACTCCTTATGCTAAAATAATACGTAAATATTGGATTGATGAATTACCGCAATTAATTAATGTATTGAAAGGAGAAATGAAACTTGTCGGGGTACGACCCGTTAGTAAAAGATATTTTCAAGATATACCGGAAGACCTTCAAAAACTACGCCTAACACAAAAACCGGGATGTATCCCTCCGTATGTTGCACTTGATAGAAAAAGTAGTCTGGAAGAAGTGCAGCAAGCGGAAAGAGAATATCTGATGGAAAAATTAAAACACCCGTATTGGACAGATACCAAATATTTTTTTAAAGCAATTTGGAATATTATAATAAAAAGAAAAAGAAGTGCATAAAAAAACCGGAACTTTGAAGATCCGGCTTATCCTCTTATACATCTTAAAAAACCCTTTGGTTAATTAATAATGTTTACAATTGCAAAATTAAATAATGAAATTCTATGGATTTTATCTGATTTCGATAAAAACACATTTTTATTTATATAATATGTATAAAAAATCACTACAACTATTCATATAAATATTGCTAAACATAAAGTTTGGAAGTGTATCATTGTTGCCTTGTAAAGAAATTAATTTGGATTAACTCTAATTTTCTTTTCTCTATGGAATTATTCCTCATATTAATACCATTATTTATATCTAATTATTACTTTTGTAGCTTTGTTTTAATATTAAGATATGTATATATGAAAAGAGATTTAGTCTTTGACCTTATCAGAAAAGAATATAACAGACAACGAACAGGTGTGGAATTGATAGCATCTGAGAATTTCGTTAGTGAAAATGTATTAAACGCTATGGGAAGCGTATTGACAAATAAATATGCCGAAGGATATCCTCGCAGGAGATATTATGGGGGGTGTGAATTTGTAGATGAGATAGAACAGTTGGCAATTGACAGGCTGAAGGAATTGTTTGGCGCTGCTTATGCTAATGTACAGCCACATTCGGGAGCTCAGGCAAATTCGGCTGTTTATATAGGTATTCTTAAACCTGGAGATACTATTTTAGGTTTTAATCTTTCACATGGAGGTCATTTAACGCACGGTTCGCCGGTTAATTTTTCCGGAAAATATTTCAATGCCGTGTTTTATGGTGTGGAAAAAGATACAGGAATTATCGATATGGATAAAGTAGCTGAGACAGCCAGGAAGGAAAAACCCAAATTGATTATTGCAGGAGCTTCTGCATATTCTAGAGATTGGGATTTTAAACGTTTCAGGGAAATTGCCGATGAAGTCGGAGCTTTATTAATGGCGGATATTGCACATCCTGCAGGACTTATCGCTATGGGTCATCTTAATGACCCTTTGAAATATGCTCATATAGTAACTTCCACTACTCATAAAACTTTGAGAGGCCCTAGAGGAGGGATTATAATGATGGGTGAAAATTTTGATAATCCATGGGGGCGACTAACAAAAAAAGGCAATCCGATGAAAATGTCAGCTATATTGAATAGTGCAGTGTTTCCCGGAACACAAGGTGGACCTTTGGAACATGTGATTGCAGCAAAAGCAGTTGCATTTGCAGAAGCATTGACCGACAAGTATAAAGAATATACGAATCAGGTCATTAAAAATGCTCAGGCTATGGCAAAAGCCTTTGTGGATAAAGGTTATAATATAATCAGTGGAGGAACAGATAATCATCTTATGTTGATTGATTTGAGATCAAAAAACATAACAGGTAAAGATACTGAAAATGCTTTGATAAAAGCGGATATAACCGTTAACAAAAATATGGTTCCGTTTGATGACCAAAGTCCTTTCGTTACATCGGGTATGCGTATAGGTACACCGGCTATTACTACAAGAGGTCTTAAAGAAAATGATTGTAAACAAATTGTGGAATGGATTGATGAGGTAATTGTAAATCATGATAATGATTCAAAAATAATAGCAGTGAAAGATAAAGTGAATAAATTTATGGAGAATTTTCCTCTTTATCCGAAAATATAAACTTTCAAAAGGGGCGTTATTGCCCCTTTTTTATTATTTTTTGTGATTTGGAAAACGACTGAACTTGGTTGTATTTTAAATAAATATAAGAATTTGCCATTATTCACTAATTAAAAATAAAAAAACAATCATTATGCATTACTTTTTTGGGGATATTCATACATTGATTTATTTTGTACAAACAAAGAAAAAGCTTGATAAAACGGAAATTGATAAACTAACTTGGCTTTTTAGTGGTAAAAGCTTAATTAATGAAAATTCTATCTCGGGACAATTTATTGGACCTCGTAAAGAAATGGTTACCCCATGGAGTACAAATGCCGTTGAAATCACTCAAAATATGGGTATTCAAGGTATTATCAGAATAGAGAGATTCTTTCCTGATAATGGTGATTTTCCGTATGACAGTATGATCAATCAAAAATATAATATTCTGGATGAAAATTCCTTAAATATTAAAAAAAATCCCGAACCCGTTAAATACATTGAAGATATTTTGACATTCAATTCAGAGGAAGGTTTGGCACTATCTTCTGACGAAATACAATATCTTGAAAATTTAAGTATAAAGTTGGGAAGAAAACTTACTGATACTGAGATATTCGGTTTCTCACAAGTCAATTCGGAACATTGCAGACATAAAATTTTTAACGGAACCTTTGTTATAGATGGAAATGAACAAGATTTGACTTTGTTCCAATTGATACGTAAAACATCAAATGTAAATCACAATAGAATAATATCGGCATATTCTGATAATGTCGCTTTTGTAGAAGGTCCTTCAATAAATCAATTTGCGCCTGTAAAACCGGATCTGCCTTCGTATTTTGAGCTTAGAAAGATAGATGCTGTAATTTCAATAAAAGCTGAAACTCATAATTTTCCCACTACCGTTGAACCTTTTAATGGAGCAGCCACGGGGTCGGGAGGAGAAATAAGAGATCGAATGGCCGGAGGCAAAGGAAGTTTTCCTCTTTCGGGCTCTGCTGTTTATATGACATCGTTTACACGGCTTGAAAATGGTAGATCTTGGGAAAAGCACACAGAACCCAGAAGATGGTTGTACCACGATCCTGTTGAATTATTGATAAAAGCATCCAATGGGGCTAGTGATTTCGGTAATAAATTCGGACAACCTTTGATAAATGGAAGTGTATTGACATTTGAATATTTTGCAGATAATAAAAAATACGGATATGATAAAGTTATTATGCTTGCCGGAGGAGTAGGGTATGCTAATAAACAAGATAGCCATAAAGATGATGCGGTGAAAAATGAGGATATTATAGTGATGGGAGGTGATAATTATCGTATCGGAATGGGTGGAGGAGCTGTTTCTTCCGTAGCTACCGGTGAATATACAAATGCAATTGAGCTAAATGCTGTCCAAAGGTCAAATCCGGAAATGCAAAAAAGAGTTTATAATGCAATTAGAGCGTTAGCTGAAATGGATAATAATCCGATAATTTCAATTCATGATCACGGAGCTGGCGGCCATCTTAATGCTTTATCGGAGTTGGTGGAAACTTCGGGCGCTAAAATAGATATAAGCAAATTACCTATTGGAGACAGAACATTATCTTATAAGGAAATTTTAGGCAATGAATCTCAAGAGAGGATGGGATTGTTGATTAAAGGTAAAGACATGGAACTTCTTGAAGCTATCTCAAAAAGGGAAAGGGCTCCATTTTATGAAGTTGGTAAAACAACAGGTGATATGGAACTTAAGTTTATAGATTCTAAAACAAATAAAATTCCATTTGACCTTGATTTGTATGATCTTTTTGGCAATCCACCCAAATCTGTTTTGGTAGATAAAAATTTGAAACAAACATTTCCAACTCTTGAATACAATATTAATTATTTGTATAAATATGTAGAAGATATTTTGCAAATGGAATCAGTTGCATGTAAAGATTGGTTGACGAATAAAGTTGATAGATCTGTGTCTGGCAGAGTCGCAATGCAACAAAATGCAGGTATTTATCATTTGCCACTAAATAATCTTAGTATTACAGCATTGGATTTCGATGGAAAATCAGGTATTGCAAATGCTTTAGGACATGCTTCAATACCCGGATTAATAGATTCCGGCGCAGGCTCTGTATTATCTGTAGCGGAAGCTTTGACTAATATAATCTGGGCACCGTTATATGATGGGATAAAAGCTGTATCTTTAAGTGCCAATTGGATGTGGCCTGCCAAAAATCCGGGAGAAGATGCAAGATTGTACAAAGCTGTAAAGGCAATCAGTGATTTTGCAATCGAATTGGGTATAAATATACCTACTGGTAAAGATAGTTTATCAATGAAACAAAAATATCCGGATGGAGATATTGTTTATTCACCCGGAACAGTAATTGTTTCAGCAGTAGGAGAAGTTACTGATATAAAAACTGCGGTCAAACCCGTATTGATAAATAATCCCGGATCAAAAATTATGTATATTGATTTTTCCAGTATGAAAAGTACTGTAAACGGGACCTTATTTGCAGTTTTATTGGGTAAACTTGGCAATAGCTGCGCTACGGTTAAAGATGCAGGGTATTTTGTCAGAGCATTCAATACCATACAATACTTGATAAAAAATAAACTGTTATTAGCCGGTCATGATATTAGTGCAGGAGGTAAAATAACAACATTGCTGGAAATGACTTTTTCTACCTTGAATTTAGGTATGGATTTGGATATTGCATCTATTGCGGAAGATGAAGTTGCATTTTTATTCAGTGAGAACCCAGGTATTATTATTCAAGTGGATAGATATGATGAAGTAAATAGAATATTGAATGAAAATGGAATCAAATTTATTGATTTGGGTGAAGTTACTAACAATGGTGTCTTGAAAATAAAATCAAAGACTAATGATTATATTTTTGATGTCAATAAATACAGGGATATATGGTATAAAACATCATATTTATTGGATTCTAAGCAAACAAAGGGAGGTTTGGCAAAAAAAAGATTTGTGAATTATAAAAAACAAGATTTAAGTTATATCTTTCCTGATAATTTTAAAGGCAAAATCTCTTCATCAGAAGCAACTCCTGACAATAACAAAAAAATTAAAGCAGCTATAATAAGGGAAAAAGGTATAAACGGGGACAGGGAAATGGCATATTCATTGTATTTCGCAGGGTTTGAAGTACGTGATATTCACATGACCGATTTGGTTTATGGCAGAGAATCTCTGGATGATATTCAAATGCTGGTATTTCCAGGAGGGTTCTCCAATTCTGATGTTTTGGGATCTGCTAAAGGGTGGGCAGGAGCATTTTTGTACAACGATATGGCAAAAGAAGCTCTCAGTAGTTTCTATTCCAGAGAAGATACATTGAGTCTTGGTGTTTGCAACGGTTGTCAGTTGATGGGAGAGTTGGATTTGATTTATCCGGAGTTTGAAAAAGGCCCAAGATTGTTGCATAATGATTCGCAAAAATTTGAATCAGGTTTTGTGACAGTAGATATAAAAAAGAGTAATTCAATTATGCTTTCTACATTGGAAGGAAGCAAATTGGGAGTGTGGATTGCTCATGGAGAAGGAAAATTTTCATTTCCTACAAATGAGGAAAGTGACTATGATATCCCAATGAAATACGGGTATGAATCTTATCCCGGTAATCCCAATGGTTCGCAGTTTAATGCTGCAGCTATATGTTCAAAAGACGGTAGGCATCTGGCAATGATGCCACATTTGGAGAGAGCTGTTTTCCCATGGCAATGGGCATATTATCAGCCTGACAGAGCAGATGAAGTAAGTCCCTGGATAGAAGCATTTGTTAATGCAAGAAAATGGTTGGAAAAACATAATTAGAGTCTTTATATTGTATATGATTTGTTCTGATTTTAAATTTACCTTGATTCATATTGTGGAAACTGTTCTGAAAATAGAATAAGGAAATAATTACTAAAAAGTTATCTTCTCCATATCATTATTTCTATCTTTGCAAAAATTTTGCAATACCATGTATTTTTAAAGTAAGAAAATAAAATCATTTACCGAATTGTTAAAATAGAATTTTTAAATTTATAATTGTAATAGTAGAAACATAAACGAATTTTTAATCATACATTACATAAGGATACTTTAATAAAAAATTGATAGAATTTATAAATGCATTGTAAAAATTTTATTATCTTTTTTTAAATAAAAATTACAAACAAATGAAAATATCATTAAATTGGCTTAGCAATTATATCGATTTGGATGGACTTTCAGTTGAAGAAATAAGTGAAATTTTAACAACACTTGGACTTGAAGTGGCAGGTGTAGAAAAAATAGAAAGTATTAAAGGTGGCTTAAAAGGTATAGTTATAGGTGAAGTAAAAACTTGTGAAAAACACCCTAATGCAGATAAATTATCTATAACTAAGGTAGATTTGGGAACAGGAGAATTACTTGATATAGTATGCGGTGCACCGAATGTAGCAGAAGGACAAAAAGTACTTGTAGCTACAATCGGAACAAAATTGTATAGTCCCGAAGGAGAAGAATGGATTATCAAAAAAGGAAAGATCAGGGGAGAGGTATCCGAGGGGATGATTTGTGCAGAAGATGAACTGGGGTTGGGTTCAAGTCATGATGGAATAATGGTTCTTCCGGATGATACTCCTGTCGGAATACCGGCTTATGAGTATTTCAATATTGAAGAGGATTACGTATATGATATAGATTTGACACCAAACAGATCGGATGCAACTTCACATTTAGGAGTTGCGAAAGATTTAGCGGCGTATCTGGAAATAAATAACGATTTTTCAGGATACGTAAAAATGCCGGATGTTAGTGGATTTAAAAAAGATAAAGACGGTTTGAAAATAAATGTAGTTGTTGAAGATACCAAAAGATGTCCGCGTTATTCAGGTGTAGTCATTAGTGATATTAAAATAAAAGAATCTCCCGATTGGTTGAAAAATAAGCTCAAAGCGATTGATGTGAGACCTATTAACAATATAGTGGATATAACAAATTTTGTTTTGCATGAACTGGGACAACCGCTACATGCTTTCGATGCAGATAAAATCGCTGGAAAAACCTTGAGGATAAAAACAGTGAAACAGGGGACTAATTTTTTGGCTTTGGATGAAACGGAACGAAAACTCAGGGATGAGGATTTGATGATTTGTGATGATAATTCCGTACCATTGTGTATTGGAGGAGTTTTTGGTGGTCTCGAATCCGGGGTAACTGAAAAAACAAAAAACATTTTTCTTGAATCGGCATATTTTGATGCTCAGACTATTAGAGTTACAAGTATGAAGCATAACTTGAGGACTGATGCTGCTATGGTTTTTGAAAAAGGAGCGGATCCTAATATGACCGTGTTTGCTTTGAAAAGAGCCGCTTTATTGATGAAAGAACTAGCGGATGCCAAGGTGTCTTCGGATATAGTGGATGTATATCCTGAAAAAATAGAACCGGTTGAGGTAAGTGTTAAATTCAGTCATATAAATAGACTCATAGGTTTGGAAATGCCGGAAGAGAAAATTAAGGAAATTCTCAGTGCATTGCATTTTGATATAGTGAAAGAATCAGAAGATGAAATAACGGTGAAAATTCCAACAAATAAAGCTGACGTTACCCGTGAAGCTGATGTGATTGAAGAGATATTGAGAATATATGGCCTGAATAATGTTCCTATACCGTCTAAAGTGTCAATATCTGTCAACCATACAGATGGGAAGGAAAGGTATAAGATTAGAAATTATATTGCTGATTACCTTACTAATCAAGGTTTTTTTGAGGCTATGAGCCTTTCTTTATCGGAATCCGAAAAATATTTGAAATTGTTGGACTACGATGAAAATGATTTGGTATTTATCAATAATACTTCAAATGTGAATCTGAATATTATGCGCCCTGAAATGTTGTTGTCAGGACTGGAAAATATAAAATTTAATCAAAACCGACAAAATAAAGATTTGTACTTTTATGAATTTGGAAGAGCATACCACTTTGTCAATGGAGATATAGAGGAAAAAGAATTTTTGTCTGTTTACATCACAGGAAAAAAATATCATGAATCCTGGAATGCAGATAGCAATAAAGATGTTGATTTTTATACCCTTAAAGCACATGTGGAAAATATTTTGACTAAAATGAATATATCTGCATATCAAGTTTCACCCATTGAAAATGATAGTAGGTTTGACTTTGGATTGGTAATTCACAAAGGGAATAATATTATTGTGAAATTTGGGAGAATTGCGTCTAAATTATTAAAGGGAATTGATATTAAATCAGATACATATTACGGTGAATTTGAATTTGAAAATCTTATGCGTTTTAGTAATGCTAAAATGCATGTTGAAGAGATAAGCAAATATCCGGTAAGCCGTAGAGATGTAGCTATGATAATTGATAAACATGTAAAATTCTCGGATATTGAAAAATTAGCAGCTAAAGCAATTAAGAAAATATTAAAATCCGTAAATTTATTTGATGTATATAGCAATGACGAACAACTTGGTGAAGGCAAAGTAAGTTATGCCGTATCCCTATTGTTCGAAGATAAAACAAGAACTCTTAATGATAAAGTGATAGATAAGGGATTTAAGAAATTTATTTATCTTCTCGAAAATGATTTGGGAGCTAAGATAAGGAAGTAATATTTCGTCCGAAAAAAAAACTTGCACATCCATGTCCTAAAATAAATTTGGCTATATAAAATATATTTGTTTATTAAAGGTTTATATTATTAACACTGTTTTTTAACAATAAAATATTATGAAATGATTAAGAATTACCTTTTTATTTGTATGCTTTTCATATTTTCTTCAAGTGTTTTTTCTCAAAACGATACACCGACTGTCATAAAAGATGCTCCAAACGTGTATTTCAAATGTTGGCAATGCGATATGACAAGAATGAAGAGGGAAATTGATTACGTAAATTATGTCAATCAAAGACAAGACGCTGATATTGTAGTGATTGTGACAACTCAAAGTACTGGTGCCGGAAGAAAAATTTCCGTATATTTTGAAGGTCAAAATCAGTTTGAAACGTTAGATGATACTCTGCAAATTGCAATCTCCGATATTGAAACCGAAAGTGTAGTTGATGATAAATTGATTGCAACGATAAAAAAAGGTCTCTTGCAATACATTGTGAAAACTCCCATTCTGGATAAATTGAGTTACCAAATAGAGGAAACTAATGTTAAAAAGGTTGAGAGAATTGTAGATCCTTGGAATAGTTGGGTTTTTTCAGCAGGCATAAGAGGTAGTTTTAATGGAGAGTCACGATATAATAGGAAATCTTTCAATGCAAATTTAAGTAGTAGAAGGGTTACAAAAGAAGATAAATGGAGTTTTTATTTGAGTTCAAATCTAAGTGAAAGAAATTATTATTTTTATGATTCGAATGATGTGAAAATTGATTCTCTTACCATTACTTCTTCCAGAAAGAGTAGTTATGCATCGGGAAGTTATGTAAGAAGCATAAACGACCATTTGTCAATGGGGCTATTTACAAACGCTGTTTCCAATACTTATTCTAATTATGACTTGAATTTAAGTGCAAATATTGGAGTGGAATATAATTTCTTTAATTATGAAGTTTCAGATAGAAAGAGCTTGGTCTTGTCATATAAATTAGGAACATCTTATAATGATTACGTTGATACAACTATTTATAATAAGCTAAAAGAAACTCTATTTGATCAAAATATCTCTATGAATATCTATTTAAAGCAAAAATGGGGAAATATCGATTTCGGAGCAAACTTTTTTAATTATCTTCATGATGTTCGTATAAATAGTTTGAGTTTTAATACTAGTGTGTCATGGAATGTTTTCAAGGGATTTACTTTTTCCTTAGGTGGTTATCTTTCATTTGTTAATGATCAAATAAATCTTTCCAAGCAAGAAGCCGGTGTTATCGGAACCGTGTTAGGAGATCGATTACTTGCGACAAATTATAATGCATATACTTATATGGGAATTAGATATACATTTGGATCAAAATACGCAAATGCTGTTAATCCTCGTTTTAATGGAGGCGGAAGTACAACTTATTATTTCTTCTAATTCAATACTTAATAGCAATTAGATAAAAATAATTAATTCAGTGATATTAAAATAAAATCATTTTTTTAATCGATACATTTTTCCCGGAAACCAATTTGTAAAATATCATGTTCCCTTCTTGATTGGTTATTCCTGATATTTGTCGTATATTTATCCTGAATTTATTATTTCCTTTATTACCTACTCCTTTATACTCAAAAAGTTTTTTACCATTAATATCATAGAATGTTAATGAAAAATTTGATTTTTCAGGTAATCTAAAAGTTATAATTGTATGATCGATAAACGGATTGGGGATGTTTTGTGATAACTCAAAATCATTTGCATTTCTGTATTGTAATTCGATTTTATGTATATCAAGGTTATTACCCGTATAAACTTCGGAATTAATTGATGTCTTATTAATAGTAAGAATGCTACTGAGTTTTTGTGATATTATGGCTTTTGCTTTAATGTAAAATAAAGGTTTATTGTTTTGTAATTTTCTATTAGATTCGGTAACGCTAATTATTTTTAATATGTCATTATCAAAATAATAATTATTCGGGTCTATTTCAATTGAACCGGATTTCAAAGAAATAAAATCCATGCCTTTTAATGATAAAGCTAATTGCATACCTGAAAAATTTTCTATATCTCTTGAATATACCGGAATTGAATATGTTTTTCCGGCTTCCATATCGATATCATCTATTGAAAATGAAAGTCTATCAGGGACTCTTGTATTCAATAAGCCGGAACTAAAGTTAACGTCTCCTATTTTTATTCCGTAAAAATATACATCTATATTAAACTCGTCAAAGCCTTCTATGTACATTTGCGATGCTTCATCAAGTTCCTTATATGCTTGAAAAGGTTCATGGAATTTATATTCTTTTGGAACACATAGAATGGACACATTTGAAAAAGTATCCGTTTTACCTAATATTACGTTTGCCAATTGAATAAGATCCGCTACGGAAACTTTTTTATCTCCATTGGCATCTGCCGCCAATAATTTATACGGCGAATCAAAATCATATACTCCGAGAATATATCTTTTGATTAAAAGTAAATCCAAAGTTGTGATACCATCACTATACTTTTCCTTAGAATTACCAGCTATAGAAAAACCGGTATCAAATCCAACGTTTTCGAATTCATAAAAACCATATTTATTTGTAGTTCCTTGACGCTTTAATTCAAAATCATCATAAAATATATTTATATCAGAAAGAAATTTGTCGCTTAAGGATGAAACCCAAACTCTAACATCATGGCTTTCTATAGCAAAACCTGGTATTATATCAACTGTATCAACAGTGAAGTTATTAAAATCGCAGTCATTATTCTCTGCAAATTGATCCCATACATAAACAGGAATTGCCAGACTTTGTCCATACCACGAATTCTTGTCAAAATATTTTATCGATGATTTTTCCTCGGGTAACCATCCATCTGCAAATCCGTCTAAAAACATAGATTTGGTACTAATAGAACCGGTTTGCGGGTCATAAAAGTTCATTCCATATTTATTGTATTGACTTTGCCATTTATCCGGATTAGATGAAAAATCAGGTAGTTTTGGACTAAAAGTAAATATCAATTCGGAAGTAGGAGTACAATCATCCGAAGAATATATATCCCCGTTTTGATAACCTCTATCTGTTGATTTTGCTAATAATTTTCTATCGACATATACTTTTGTGTAATCCAAAAGATCAATAGAAGGTGGCTGATTATCAACAATATCAAAATACTGGTCTCCATACGATGGTTCACCCAGACTGTCCAATACCGTCCATTCGACTTTATAATTACCTACAGGTAAAGCTTGAGTTATACGCAATTCTGCATTCATTGTAAAATCCAATTTATCAAGTGTATGATTACCTTGAACGCCTTCAGACGGCTTAGGCGAATAATTGTATGAATATTGTATTATCTGATTGGAGTTTATATCTTTTATCAAGTATTTCCAGTTTAAAGAACTACCATTTGCACATACTTCAACAGTAGCTACAAGTTTAATGTTTTCAACCATACAGTTGCCTGTATTGAAACATTGAAAAGATGTTTTTACTATTAAAGAATTTGGAGAATAATAATGTTTTGCATGAATATCTTTAATGAAAAAAAATGATAAGAATAGGATAGTTAATAATATAACTTTGCTAATAGCTTTGCTAATTAGATTTTTCATAGAATATGTTCTTTAGTGATTATTAATGTTCAAATTTAATGTTTATTTATATAAATTGCAAATGAAATAAGTACAAAAGAGTTAGTAATTTACATATATTATATTTGATAATGCAAATATGGTAGATACACAGGATGTTAAATATTATATTATTTTACTGTCAATTTTATATAAATTGCGTTTGTTCATAAAATATTTAATTTAATAAAAATAAAGATTGCTTTTGGCTTTAAATAAATTTTTAACCAGGTACTAA
>JALSPW010000009.1 GCA_026985735.1 Saprospiraceae bacterium | reverse complement strand
AAAAAAAAAAAATATTGAAAATAGATTTATATACATTGATTCACGGGCTTTATATAGCAAAAATCGAAGGAGAGCAAATGATTTATTACAAAAAAATAGTATTGGAGTGATAAAAAAATATCCGGTAAAAATTAATTTTACTAATAAATTTAAGCACATTATAAACAGACACGACGTGTCTGTTTATAATGTCTTAATTGTCCATGCAATTTAATTTTGTTTTAATGGTATTCATCTATTTATTGCTCTTGGCTCTTTGATATGCACATGTTTGAAACAATTATCAGGCCAAGAGTGTGACTTCTTGCTTTTAAACATTTATCAAATCGAAAACTCGAACATTATAGTTCAAACTCTTTACGTTATAGACAGAGATTATTTCACATCAGGTAAGTCATTTTGGAAATATAAAAAATTATTTTACTTAAAAAGTAACAAAATCATTAATTATAAGTTTTAAATAGTGTATGTCTATAAAGTGCTTAATTTTTTTAAAACAAAGATTTTTGATGAGATTTTTATTTTTCCGAGATGAAGTGATACCTTAGTATCAGCGAGTTGAGGAAAATATAAATATCACAAAAAGATTGTTTTTAAATTTTAATGATTTTATGGACAGACACTAAAATAGTAAAGAATCCATGGGTACATTATATATATATCAAAAAAAATCAATTTATAAATATTTATTATTTTTAATAGTGCTTTTTTTATTAATGGTCTTTGTTTCTTCCTGCAAATCAACAAAACGCCTTTCAACAAAAGAAATCAATAAAGAATATTCAAGTTCAGGATTATTCGATAAGTTAAAAGAGTCAAATATAGATTTTAATTGGTATAATATTAAAGCTAATGCTGATGTGTTTTTTGAAGGAAATACAGTTGGAGGTTTTGTTGATATAAGAATGAAAAAAAAGGAATTTGTTTGGATGAGTATTAAGAAATTCGGTATGGAGTTTGCGAGAATTATGATCAAACCGGATTCGATATTTGTTATCGATAGGTTCAACCGTCAATATATGGCGATGGCTGTTGATTCTTTCAAAAATGAATATAATATTCCTTTTAACTTTACCGATATTCAAGATATTTTAGCAGGAAATAGTATAATAAGAAATCAAACTCCGGTAAAAGGTCGTGAAATTAATGATAAATATATTTTAATAACAAAAAGTAATTATATAAAAATTGATTATACTTTGGATACAAAGTTTAAAGTTGAAAGATCTAAATTTAAAGATTTGAAAAATCATTCTGTTGTTTCTGAATTTTCAGATTATAAACCATATAATGAGGTGGAAATTCCTTATCTTCGCAAATACAATTATCCGGACGATATCAATCCCAAATATTTCTTAAAATTAAAAATTAAAAAAATAGAAATTGATATTCCCCGAAAAATAAAATTTGATATTCCTGCAAATTATGATAAAGTATAGCTTCATATTAGTTCTTTTTGCACTTCCAATGTTTTTGTTTTCACAAAGCAGAGATGAGCTGGAAAAAGAACGATTAAGGATAATCGGTAAAATAGAATTTACTTCGGATATTTTAAAAAAAACCGAAAATGATAAATACCTTACATTGGATTATTTAAAATCGCTTCAAAATCAAATTTATAACCGGAAAAAAGTCATTGATAACCTAAAGAGTCAAATCAATCAAATCAATAAAGAAATTTCCATATATCAAGCGGATTATGATTCTTTGATATCCGATAAAAACAGATTGATATATACATACAACAAGTTACTTAGATTAAATTATTTACAATTTTCTTCAAAAAATAAATTTCTGTTTTTACTATCGTCTAACGATTGGGAAAATTTTCTGGACAGAAACAGATATTTAAAACAATTTTCCAAATATACAAAATCAAAACTTGTTGAAATAAAAAACAAACAAGATAGCATATCATTGATATTGAATAAAATAACAAATGATAAAAGCAATTTGGAAAAATTATTATTTAGCGAAAAAGAAAATATTAACAAATTACAAACGGAAACCAAAAAAGAAAAAGAAATACTTAAATCTCTTAGAAGAAATGAAAAAAAACTATTGCTGGCATTAAAAAAGCAAAAAAGAGAAAGAGAAAAACTGAATAGAAATATTGAAGAAATTATTATCAATAGCTTGAAAGGAGATAATAATAAATCAGATAATAATGATATATCAGCGTCTATGAAATTTGAAAGAAAGATACATCATCTTGATCTACCTGTTGCTCATGGATATATTTCTTCACATTTTGGAAAACACAGGCATCCGACAATTAAAGGAGTTTATGTTTTCAATAACGGTATTGATATCAGAACATCTCCGGATGCAGATGTTAGAGCTGTGTTTGATGGAGAAATAGCCGGATTGATGCATATTACGGGATACAATTGGATGTTGATAATAAAACACGGAGATTATTATACAGTATATTCAAAATTGCAAAGTGTGGAAATTTCGAAAGGTGACAAAGTTAAAAAAGGTCAAAAACTCGGCAAAATTGGAGAGAGCGGTCAATTTCATTTTGAAGTATGGAAGAAAAAAAATAAACTTGACCCTGAAATATGGCTTAAAAAATTTAATTAATGAAACATTTTAAAGTATTACTGTGTTTTACATTATAACTTGAAAAAAATAATGAATGAGTGAACATTGGCAATTAGGGAAAAAGGATAAAAAATCCTATTTAAAACAAGAAGAGGAAAAAGCTATTCTGGTAGGCCTTATATATAATAATACGGAAGAAGAAGTAAAAACATATCTTAACGAATTGGAATTTCTTGCTAAAACGGCAGGAGCTAATACTGTAAAAATATTTACTCAAAAGCTAAAGCATCCGGATTCAAAATATTTTATCGGCAAAGGTAAATTGGAGGAGATAAAAAGATATATGGAATTCAGAGGTGATATAGATATGGTGATTTTTGACGATGATCTTACGGGAAAACAAACAACTACACTGGAAGAAATACTGGAAGTAAAAATCATTGACAGGAGTACATTGATTCTGGATATTTTTGCTAAAAGAGCCCAAAAAGCACAAGCTAAAGCGCAGGTTGAATTAGCGCAGTTACAATATTTATTGCCAAGATTAAGAGGATTATGGACCCACCTTGAAAGACAAAGGGGTGGCATTGGTATGAGAGGTCCGGGTGAACAGGAAATAGAAACAGACAGGCGTATAGTAAAAGATAAGATAAAAAAACTTAAAGATACTTTAGTTACCATTGATAAACAAGATCAAACCAGAAGAAAAAAACGTGATGAAATGATAAGGGTGGCTCTCGTAGGTTATACAAATGTAGGTAAATCTACAATGATGAATTTACTAACCAAATCTGATGTTTTTACAGAGAATAAACTTTTTGCAACTCTTGATACTACTGTCAGGAAAATGGTCTTGGGAAGAATGCCGTTTTTACTATCCGATACGGTAGGATTTATACGAAAATTGCCCCATCATCTCATAGAGAGTTTTAAGTCGACATTAGCCGAAGTAAGAGAAAGTGATATTCTGATTCATGTGATAGATATTTCTCACCAGCAATTTGAAGACCAAATCGTTACTGTAAATAAAACGCTTAAAGATCTTTCGGCAGGTGATAAAACCATTATTTATGTTTTTAATAAAATAGATCTTTATAGGGAAAAATATTTTGATAAATTATTGGATGAGGAAACAAAAAATTCCATTATTGGACAATTAAAAGAAAGGCTTATTAATGACTATGGAAATAATGTGATTTTTATATCAGCCAAAGAAAAAGAAAATATAGAAGCACTAAAAGATTTATTACACTCTCTGGTGGAGGATAAATATAAAATACGCTATCCGTATAAAACACATTATTGGTAAAATCAGAATAATTGACAGGTTTCGAATTATTTAACTTCATTCGTAGAATAGTCTGTGTTTTGAAACTTTGAACTTTTAACTATTTTTTTATTTTGTCATTAGAAGTACTTGGTCTGAAGTGCTTCATACCAAACTGCTTTTCCGATTCAACCGGTTTATATATTTTAATGACTTTTGATCAATTATCATTCTCAATTCTCGATTCTCAATTCTCAATTATTTGTCTTATGTTCAAACTGTTATTAAAATTATTACTTTTAGTAGTCAGTTATTCTGAGGATATTGATGATATTTTTGATTTTACCTTAATCTGTCGGCAGATCTTATCAGTTTTTCATCTTTACGAATAAATTTTGCTGCTAAAAATCCAAAAATAAAAGCCAAAAAAGGCATAAACAAGCCTAATCCATCCTTAATTCCGACTTTGTCAAAAATATTTGCAGCTTCATTATAAAATAAGACAACAGCAACCAATATCAAAAGAATACCAATAATAATAATAAAATAACTAAGCTTAATCTGTAATGGTCGGTTTTTATATAAAAAAATTGAAATCAATGCGATCACACCACCTAAAACTGTTAAAATAATCAATATTATATTGTCAAAAATATCAAAATCCTTATCAGCCAAAAAACCAGGATTTGCTATATCGCTTATTGCAAAAGGAAATTGAAACAATAAAAAAAATGCTATTGCTGCAAGTAATAAAAAAACCGTTTGAATTCTTTGTATCATATTTTAATGCTTTTAATTTAATTTATTAAAACTATTATTTTGTTTTCTCACTAATTGTCCTTTTTTATCAAAATATTTTTTTGCATATATTCCATAAAGCAGTCCGAATGCAAATCCTCCGATATGTGCCCAATGTGCAACGCCTCCCGTATTTTGATTTGTACCGATTGTAGAAATTCCATTATAAAGTTGAAATGCAATCCACAAACCTAAAAAGATAACTGCAGACAAATAAAAAGAACGAAAAAAATAGACCACAAGTACTTTTACCCTGGATTTGGGAAACATAATCAGATATGTACCCATCACAGCGGAAATAGCACCGCTGGCGCCGATACTCGGTATTTGACTATGTGTATTTAAAGCAACATGAATTAGTGATGCCGCTATACCTCCGGCAAGATAAAATAATAAAAACTTAACATTGCCGATAGTGGCTTCAATATTATCAGCAAATATCCATAAGAAAATCATATTTCCTATCAAATGCATCCAGCCACCGTGTAAAAACATATTTGTAAACAAAGTATAGTAATTTTCCCCATGAAGAATAGTAATCGGAGTTGCTCCGAATTGTTCAATAAATCCGGTTAAATGTCCATTTGATTTAAGAACTAATTCATAGAGAAATAACAAAACATTCAGACCTATAAAAGTATAGCTGAAAACAGGTTTGTATCCTCCTTTTATCTGATCGTCACCTATTGGAAAAATCATAATGATGCAAATATACAATAATTTTTTTTGATTTTTAAGTTTTGTAACTATTCCGGGAGAATCATTTTAATGAAAAAATTTTCTTTTTGCATTAAAGTAGCCCGTTCTAAATCATTTTTCGATAATTGCAGGTAGGACTTGAAAGCATGCAATAGCATGACTTCAAAGCCTGCTTTTTAACTTATAATTTACCATTCATAATTAAATTTCTCTTTTGTCATTCTCAATTATCAATTTTCAATTCTCAAATATTTGTCTTATATTCAAGCTGTTATTAAAATTATTATACGGGTCAGGTGTTCTGAAATTTATAAAAAAAATCTTAAATTTATCCAAATTGGGAAAATAGAGATAGATATATGCATTTTTTTTATGGAACTGGGATTTTCGGATTTATTTTTCTTGTTTTCATTAATTCATACATTTGAGTAATTTTTTTCTTATTCATTCCTGTTGTTTTGGCAAAATATAAATAATCGCTCAAGGAATAAATATCTCCAAAAGTTTTCACCGGCAAATCCCCGTATTTATAGAAATTATCTTTACCGAAAACCTCAACTATTTTTTCAGCCTCTTTCGGATTGCTTTTAATAAATAATGAACCTTTTATTCGATGTTCACTATTTTCCCATCGTTTTTTATATAATTGTTTTAATCCGTATTCTTTTTCCAGATGATACCATAAATTAAATCCACCGAATTCATTCGGATGCGACCAAACAACTGCCTTTCCGGCTAAATTTCGTTCGGTAATTTTCTCTGCTTGTCTTGCATAATTGTATGACGGTTGCCATAAATTGTCATATTTCCCTTCATCTGCCAATAGTTTGGATATAACAGTAGCCGAATAGGTCGCCCATCCTTCTTCTTCGGCTCCCGGCCACCATTTATGATAGGGTATTACACCGAATAAATGGCTGTATTCATGTAAAATAGCATTGACAGGATCGGGGAAATTTGCTGATAAATCAGGATCGTTTAAAAAACTGCTGTCGGCA
>JALSPW010000008.1 GCA_026985735.1 Saprospiraceae bacterium | reverse complement strand
ATTAGGAGAAAATTTAAATTTTTCATTACAAACCTTATTAGCTGCATCAATAACCTTTGCAAATTTTATAGCAATTTCTCGTAGATTCTTATCTTTATATTTAACCGTTATATCGCCAAGCTTTTCAATATGGAATTTTTCTTCGGTTTTCTTTTCGATAAGTTCGTTAGCCGTTTCGGGTGAAACCATTTTAGGTAATCCGCAGTTTAAAAATAGTGCTATTATAAAGGGAAGAGATGCAACAACTGCTCTCGTCTTTATGTTCCAGTTTTTATATAACACAATTGCAATTGTCATAAAAGCAAAGAAAGGTAGAAATATTGTGAAAAAACTTACTGATAAAACATTGAAAACAAAAAATATTAAGGGTATTCCAATCAAAGAAACAATAAAAATTGTTTCAAAGGGAAAATTTTTATAATATTTTCTTAATCCGATAGCAAAAATTACGGTAGAAACACCAACGCTATTGATAAGTCCCAGCAAAATATGCATACTGCTTGCCGTACCATAAAGGTCTTGTGTATAGGCGATAGATAAAAGAAAAATAATAAGAATCACGGATTTATAAAACTTATTTTTGATAGAAATTGACAAGGTATCTGCAAAAAAATTAATTGCCGAAAATGTCAGAATGAATAAAATATAACGCATCAGTAAACCGGAATTAAATTCCAAAGTAATGTAGTATTTTTCAATATAATTATTCAGCAGTAATCCGGTTAAACCAGGTGTTGCTAATAATAAAATCGATGGTACCAAAGGTTTGATTATGTTTTTGAAATGTAATTTATTTATCCTTTTTTTATCATATAAAATAATAAGGATAAATAATGGAATGATAAAATCAAACCATGAAGGGTGGATAAGCAAACCTCGCCCATTAAAATTTCGTGGAGACATAAAGAATATGGGGTCGGTGTTGAAAATAGCAAAGCTTACTATCCGGCCAAGTATGACCAAAAAAAAGACGAATAATATTTTTTTTCTAATTGTATTCATTATCAAAGACATTTATTGAATTTCACTTATCATTTTTCTTTAGGACGAAAATAAGCGTTTTTTGTTACAATTAAATTGCCAGCAATATCAATTTGTAAAATTAACACATAATATTGAAATTTATAAAAAAAATCTTAAATTTATCCAAATTGATTATATTACAGAGATTAATAGCGGACAAATTTTTGAATTAATAAATCCATATACGGGTATTGTAAAGGCTGCTATTGAAGTAAATATCGGTTATAATAACAGTTTTTATATATGTACTACAAATGAAATACTAATAAAAAAAGATATTAGTATTATGAAAATAAAAATCACAAAACAGAATTGAAAAAATAATATTCTGTTATTAAAAACCTGTTACGACGCTATGGCTTAAAAATACAGAATTACGTTTTAAAATTTAAAACAGGAATCACTATTAAATTCTAAAATCTTAGCTATTATAATCCGAGAAGTTTTTTTAATTGTCCGGTATGTTCTTTTGTTTTTACTTTTTTAACGACCAAAACGATAATGCCTGATTCATCTATGACAAAAGTGGTTCTGAAAATTCCCAGATACTCCCTGCCATACATTTTTTTTAATCCGTAAACTCCGTAACTCGATGCTATTTCCTTTTCAGTATCGGCAACAAGATGATACGGTATGTTATGTTTTTCTTTAAATTTCAAATGTCTTTCGGCACTATCCGGACTAATACCAATTATTTCATAACCGTTTTCTTTCCAATAGTCATAATTTTCGGATAAATTTTGTGCTTCAAGGGTACACCCCGAAGTAAAATCTTTAGGATAAAAATACAGTATAACTTTCTTTCCTGTATAATCACTTAATTTTATTTTTTCACCTGTTTCAATAATTCCTTCAAAATCCGGTGCTTTATCTCCTTTTGCTAATTGTGTCATGTCTATCTTTTGAATTTGGATTTAAAAATTGTTTTATTGCCCTTATCATCTTCAACAATAATTTTTAATCGATGTTGTCCTTTTCTTAAGTTTTTTTCAAATCTATGTTTAATTATATTTTTTTTCTTGTCATATTCAAACAAAACCCATTTATCATCAATAAATCCACTAAAATTTAAATCCGAAGCAAGTCCTGCCACTTCCATATTATCGGATATTTTAAAACTTATGGTTTTTGATTTTGTCAAATTTGTACCGTATTTAACAGGTTTGATAACCGGAGCTATCGTATCGAGATCTATTTTATAAATGCCCCAATTATCTATTAGAGTATGGAGCATGTCGTCTTTTATAATACCTCCGTAATTTATTTTTTTATTTTTTTCTAATTTTACTATTGTCATTTTATCTGCAAAAGAATCTATTTTTAAAGGTTTTATAAATAAATCAATATCATTTTTAAAAGGATCATAATTAGTAAAAATATTAATTTTGCCGGAATAATTGTCAATACTATCAAATTGGATATTTGAAAATAAATATAAATCTTTAAATAAATCGTTTTTGTCGAAAAATAAAGAATAATCGGATGTTTCAATTTGTTTTTCCAGACCGTATTTTATTGTATTATTAAACAGTTTTGGTTCGGGTTTTTCAATTGTGGTATCTCTTTTTATATTAAAAATCAGTTTTGATTTATTCTTATCAAAATCTTCTGCTGTTATTTCAATCTTCCTACTGCGGTCTTTGTATAAATTTATTATACTATTCAAGGTATCTTCTATTATTTTAAGATTATTGCCGGGCTGTTTGTACAATCTTATATATCTTGATTTTGAACGGTTCCATTCTTTATAATCAACAAAAGAATTGACAGATCTCATATTATCAAAATCGAGTGAATCTATTTTAAAACTAAAAACCCTTTCTCCATCTACCTTCATCACGATACTATATATTCCGTTTTTATTGGGGGCATGATTCATTTTATCATAACCCAAAACTTCAATCCCTACCCTCCATGCTCCATATTTTATTGTAAAAGGTTTGGGTATAAAACTACCGTATTTTGATTTTGTCAAATTGTATATTTTTGAATTTAATTCATTAAATGCCGTATCTAAAGCTACAATTTTTAATTTTAACAGTTTGGGTGCTCTTCTGTCACCGGGTTTTATTCCGTATAAAAAAGGATTTAATGGGTGTTCTGTTTTAGTATTTCGTAATTCAAAATGGAGATGAGGTCCGAAAGACCTGCCTGTATTTCCAAGTTGACCTATAAATTCACCTTTTTTTACGGGTATTTTCAAGGAATCATTATCAAAAGAATATGTTTTATTTTCATTTTGTATAATTGTTACGATATCATTCAGTTTTTTACTAAAATGATTGAGATGTGCATAAACACTTGTGATTCCATTTGGATGGTCAATATAAACAGCTTTTCCATATCCACCGGAACTAACTTTTATCCTTGATATATATCCGTTGGCTACAGCATAAACTTTGTTTAATTTATAGCTGCCGGAACTTTTAATATCAATACCGGAATGAAAATGATTTTTTCTTAATTCTCCAAATGAACCGCTAAGGCGTATGTTATATTTAACCGGAAAAGAGAAATGATTTTGTGTATTCCCCGGAATGTAAAAGCAAAAAACCATTAAAATACTAATAAATATTATTTTGCTATCATTCATAATTAGTTTTTCAATAACAAATCAATTAAATAATCTCCTGCTTCATAAAATGACATACTACCATCTTCGACTTTTTTTAACATTTCCGGATATTTTTTTTTCAGTTCAGGATTATTGATAATTTTTTCAAGTAGAT
Organism: Saprospiraceae bacterium; assembly: GCA_026985735.1. Lineage (GTDB taxonomy): Bacteria > Bacteroidota > Bacteroidia > Chitinophagales > Saprospiraceae > JADJGA01. Next base: position 11,404 of record JALSPW010000008.1, on the reverse strand, counting down.
TTTTATATATATAATCCTGGAACCATTCCAAATTTTGTTTTTTGCGATTCAAATCAAAGTATCCTGATTTTTTAACTGTTTCTTCAAATTTTGATATTACTGACCACAATTTTTCAATTCCTTTGTTTTCCAGAGCTGAAATCATTAAAATCTCAGTATTCCATCCGTTTTCTTTTTCTTTGAACAAGTTTAGTGCATTAGAATATCTTGCTAATGTTTTTTCTGCATTGACCAGATTGTCTCCATCAGCTTTATTTACCACAATAATATCTGCCATTTCCATTATTCCACGTTTTATTCCTTGTATTTCATCTCCTGCTCCTGGTTGCAACAATAAAATAAAAATGTCTGTCATAGAATTAACGGCGATTTCGGATTGGCCAACACCTACCGTTTCAATAAATACGGGATTGAATCCTGCTGTTTCGACTAAAATCACGGATTCCATAGTTTTGTTTGCAACGCCTCCAAGACTTTTGCCTGCAGGTGAAGGTCTAATAAAAGCTTTTGAGGATTTTGAAAGCTTATTCATTCTTGTTTTATCTCCTAAAATACTTCCTCCGGATATTTTACTGCTGGGGTCTATAGCTAAAATAGCGGGTTTAAATCCTTTTTCGATAACAAAAAGTCCCAGTTTTTCCAACAAAGTACTTTTTCCAACGCCGGGAGAACCGGTAATACCTATTCTTAAAGAATCCTTTTTATGTTTCATACACATCGATATCAATTCTTTTGATTCTTTACGATGCTGAGGTTTATTGCTTTCGATTAAAGTTATTGCTTTACCTAAGGCATAACGGTCTCCTTTAAGTATTTTTTTATATAAATCTTCTATTTTGTGCTCCTTCTTTTTATTTAGTTTTATATTAGGATTCAAATTACTCATAGTGCAAAAATAAATAAATTAATGTACATTTGCTATAAATATCTTAAAATGAAAAAAATTATCCGTTTCTTTTTTCTTTTGTTTTTCGTCATATTATTTACAATCTCTTGCAAACAAAAATTCAATGATGAGATTGTTCCCGACTTGACGCAGGTAATATACGGACTGGCTACTCCGGTTAAACTCAACCATGATACAACGAAATTAATCCTCAAAGATTATTTTGATAATATTGAAATGATAACAGAAATCATTTATCCTAAAGGTATATTGTCAAAAAATAATATTATTACGGATACTATTTTATTAATATCAAGTGATAGCCTTAGACCTATTGATGTATTGAAAGTAAAAACGACTAAAGGAATAACCGAAATCCCCATACTCAAATCCAATAAAATTCGATATACTTATATATTTTCCGATCCGGAAAAGAAATATAAAACCGTAAATCTCGTAGGTGATATCAATGCCTGGAATCCTGCAAATACTCGATTGAAATACAAAAACGGTAGTTGGACAACAGATCTTTTCCTTGAACCGGATAAATATGCATATCAAATTGTTTTGGATGGTAAATGGCAATTGGATCCAAACAATGAAGTAAAGATAAGTAACGGTATGGGTGGATACAATTCCCAATTGACCGTTGGTAATAATAAAGACAATTTCAAACCCGGTCTGATAACGTATAAAACAGAGAAAAATAAAATTATATTAAAAAGTAAGGGTCTAAATTTGAAATACCTTGTGATGTATCAAAATCATAGGATAGGATATGAAATAAAAGGGAATAAACTGAAGATAACAATTCCGGATGTCGCTTCAAAAGTTAAAAGAAGTTATATACGTAGTTGGTCGTATAATAACAATGTTGTTTCAGATGAAGTTTTTATACCTTTGGATTCGGGAAAAGTCCTTTTGGATTCGAAACAATTAACAAGGATGGACAAGGAAACGAATATCCTTTATTATGTTATGGTAGACAGATTTAAAAATGCAAAAAAGGAAAATGATGCTCCGCTTAATGATCCGGAAGTAGATCCAAAAGTTGATTTTCATGGCGGCGATCTTGCCGGAATCACTGAAATGATTGACAAGGGATACTTTAAAGATCTTGGTATTACGGCTATTTGGTTATCACCTATAATACAAAATCCCAAAGGGAAATACGGATTATACAATGTTAAAGGGATAAAAAGTAAATTTTCCGCTTATCATGGATATTGGCCGGTATCGTTTACCAAAATCGATAAAAGATTCGGGACATCCGAAGATTTAAATTTTCTAATAAAATCCGCTCATGATAATAATCAAAATGTATTGCTTGATTTTGTTGCCAATCACGTTCATGAAGAGCATCCGATTTATAAAAAATATAAAAACAAAGGTTGGTTTACAAATTTATATTTGCCGGATGGGTCGTTAAATACGGAAAGGTGGGATGACCACCGGTTAACTACTTGGTTTGATATATTTTTGCCAACTATGAATCTTGAAAAACCGGAAGTTGCAAATATGTTGTCGGACAGTGCCGTTTACTGGCTTGATAAATATGATATTGACGGATTCAGGCATGATGCGACTAAACATATTCCGTTAAATTTCTGGAGAATGCTCACTACAAAAGTAAAAAAAGAAAGTGTTAAAACCGGAAAAAACTATTATCAGGTCGGTGAAACCTATGGGACACCCGAATTAATCAGTAGCTATATCGGTTCGGGAATGTTGGATGGTCAATTTGATTTCAATATCTATGATGCATTGATTCAAACTCTTATTAAAGATGATACCGGATTTGATTTATTAAGACAAAAATTGAATCAAAGCATAAAATATTATGGTGTACACAATCTAATGGGTTATATGACGGGTAATCAGGATAAACCCCGCTTTATGGCATTGGCTACCGGAGATGTTGCTCTTGACGAGGATTCAAAATATGCCGGATGGAGTAGGAAAATTATTAAGAAAACTCCGGAAGGATATTCAAAACTTGCATTGATGCATACATTTATAATGACATTTCCCGGTATTCCCGTTATATATTATGGAGACGAAATAGGAATGACCGGAGCAAATGATCCAGATAACAGAAGAGACATGAAATTTCAAAATTTGGACAAAAATGAAAAAAAATTATTTGATAAAGTCTCCCGTATGACTCATTTGCGTCTGGAAAATCCTGTTTTTCTTTTTGGAGATATGAAATTTATTAAAACCGGAAAATACATTATTGTTTATTCAAGAAAATATTTTGATAAATTGGCTATAGTTTTTGTCAATAACAGTAATAAAGATAAAGAAATCAGCATTACATTGGATAAAAATTATAATTTAAAAGATTTAAAAAGTATTTTTGATTCCGGATTTAAAATCAAAAAAAATAAAATAACCATTAATTTAAAACCATATAGTTCTGATATTTTAATAAAATAATTATGAAAAAAACCTTTCTTTATTTATCAATATTTCTTTTTATGTTTTCTTATTCATGCAAGAAAACCAAAGTTGAAATAAAAGACTCAACACAGCAAACAGAAAAAGATTCCATATATAAACTTTTACCGGCTCCGGAATGGTCTAATAATGCTACAATATATGAAGTTAATCTTAGGCAATATACTCCCGAGGGTACTATTAATGCGTTTATTCCTCATATTTCCAGGTTAAAAAAATTGGGAGTTGATATATTATGGATAATGCCACCTTATCCTATCGGAATGAAAAATCGAAAAGGAAAACTCGGGAGTCCTTATTCGGTTTCGGATTATCTGTCGATTAATCCCGATATGGGAACTATCGAAGATTTTAAAAATTTGGTTGATACTGTTCATGTTTCGGGAATGAAAATTTTACTTGATTGGGTTGCCAATCATACGGCTTTTGACCATAAATGGATTAAATCTCATCCCGAATGGTACACTAAAGACAGTCTTGGGAATATTACACATCCCAAAGGAACCGATTGGACAGATGTAGCGGATCTCAATTACGATAATAAAGAAATGCGAAAAGCCATGATAGATGCTATGGAATTCTGGATTAAAAATACGGATATTGATGGATATCGCTGTGATGTTGCAGGTTTTGTGCCCAATGATTTTTGGAGTGAAGCAATAAGTGATCTGGAAAAAATCAAACCCGTGTTTATGCTTGCGGAATGGGAGGATCCGGCACTGCATAAAGCGGGTTTTCACATGACTTATGGTTGGGAACTATATCATATAATGAATGAGATAGCAAAAAACAAGAAAAGTCCTAAAGCAATAGACACGTTTTTGCAAAAAGACTATTCAATATATCCTCCTGAAGCATATAGGATGAATTTTATTACCAATCATGATGAAAACTCATGGAATGGTACTGTTAAAGAAAGGTTGGGAGACGCTGCTGATGCTATGGCTGTATTGGCATTTACCATACAGGGGATGCCTCTTGTATATAGTGGACAGGAAGCCGGATTGAATAAGAGATTATCATTTTTTGATAAAGATCAAATAGATTGGTCTGATTTGTCAAAGTCAAAATTTTATCATAAACTTTTAGATCTTCACCACCGCAATGTTTCATTGTGGAATGGTAAATACGGAGCAAAAGCCGTTAAGTTAAAAACCGATAATGAAAATGTTTATGTTTTTACACGAAAGAAAGACGGTGCACAAATAATTGTATTCTTAAATCTTTCCGGTGAAAAACAGAGATTCAATATCGTAGGTGAAACACTCAGTGATTATCATTTTGTAAATATCTTTACAGGTAAAGATAAAAAACTAAGTGAATGGACAAAAGGGGTTCAGGAAATGGCGCCATGGAGTTATTTGGTATTGGAAAAATAATAATTTAAAATAAAGAAACTACTTTGGTATAGTGCTTTTTAGCCAAAATAATTCTACTTGATTAGTTATAAAAATAGATAAAAATGAAAAAAACAAAGCCACATCTGAGTTTTTGGCAAATATGGAATATGAGTTTTGGATTTTTGGGCATACAATTTGGTTTTGCCTTGCAAAATGCAAACGTAAGTCGTATTTTTCAAACTTTGGGCGCTGAAATAGGAAATCTGTCCATTCTCTGGGTTGCCGCTCCGGTAACAGGTTTATTGATCCAACCGATAATAGGACATTATAGTGATAAGACATGGAACAAACTGGGGAGAAGACGTCCTTATTTTCTTGTAGGAGCGATATTGGCATCTATCGCTCTAATCGTAATGCCAAATTCTCCCGCTTTATGGTTTGCTGCAGGTATGCTGTGGATTATGGATGCTTCCATTAATATTTCGATGGAACCATTCAGGGCTTTTGTAGGAGATATGCTTCCTTCCGAACAAAGGACAAAAGGTTTTGCGATGCAAAGTTTTTTCATCGGTACCGGTGCTGTTGTGGCAAGTATGCTTCCTTGGATTATGACCAATTGGCTCGGTATTGATAATACTGCACCGGAAGGAATAATACCGGATTCCGTAAAATGGTCATTTTATATTGGCGGTATTGTATATTTTCTTGCTGTGATTTGGACAGTTATTTCCACTAAAGAATATTCTCCCGAAGAATTGGCTGCTTTTGAAGAAGAACAAAAAGAGAAAACACCGGAAAAAGAAAATACAGACATAAAATACCGGATTGATTATACCAAAAAAGGTAAAAAACAATTGATTAACGGTATTTTATGGTTTATAGCAGGAGCTTTTTTAACTTTTTTGTTTTACAGAAAAGAATGGCACAAAGACTTATATGTTTTATCTTTTGGTTTGATAGCCTTGGGTTTATTAATGACAATTTCAGGATTGTTGCAGATTCGCAAATTTAAAAAGAATGCCCTGGTCGAAATAATGAATGATATGTTTGATATGCCAAAGACGATGTTGCAATTGGCATTAGTACAATTTTTTTCTTGGTTTGCATTATTTGCAATGTGGATTTATACGACTCCGGCAGTTACGGAATATGTTTTTAATGCAACAGATACTACATCCAGAGCATACAATGACGGAGCAGATTGGGTATCGATATTATTTGCTGTTTATAATGGTTTTGCTGCTATCATCGCTTGGTTACTTACTCCTATGTCTAAACTAACCAACAGGAAAATCACTCATGCTTTAGCTTTATTATTGGGTGGTCTTGGATTGTTTTCCATTTATTTTATTCACAATCAATATTTGTTAATTATTTCAATGTTGGGTGTTGGGGTGGCCTGGGCAAGTATCTTGTCTATTCCTTATGCAATTTTGACAAATGCTCTTCCTCATAATAAAATGGGGATTTATATGGGAATTTTTAATTATTTTATAGTATTGCCTCAGATTGTTGCTGCTGCGATATTAGGTTTTTTCCTGGAATATTTTTTCCATAGTGAAGCTATTTATGCGCTTATAATCGGTGGAGTTTCAATGATTATCGCATCAATTTTGGTTTTATTTGTAAAAGATAAAGAATAATATCATTTGAAATCGACTCCTACGTAATAAAGATCAAAACCACCTTTACCTCCGGGTCTATTCGAAGAAAACATCAAAAAGTTATTTTCAAAACCTTTATCTTTTCTTAATACGGGACGAAATTCATCATAAGGAGAATTGATATTTTCTCCCATATTTACGGGTTTTGACCATGAACCGTCTAAATATTTTGAATAATAAAGATCGTATCCTCCGTATCCTCCCTGGCGATTGGAAGCAAAGACCATTATATCGGAATCAATAAACGGACATTTGTCGTCCGCCGGAGAAGAAATAGCGGAAAGCAGGATCTTTTCTCTTGCTATGGTGTCACTTAACGAGTTAATCAATAAAGAATCAATATTATTCCATTTGTATTGACTTGAATCAATATTTGTAGGGATTTCATATATATCAAAATTCCCTTTTTCATCGGAACAATAAACTATTTTGGAGTAATCCTGATAAAAAGATGGATATCCTTCATTGTATTGAGAGTTAATCCATTTGATACTCTTAGGTTTATCGCTTTTATAGTTCTCGGTATCACAATAATATTTAATATCCATATTACCGTCTTTCTCATAGGTATAGACTAAAAAGTAATTATATTTTCGGGAATGTCTTTGGTATACCGGAATCAGATACGGACCATATTCATTTTGTGAAGAATTTACTATTTGCAAAAAGGATGTTATGCCCGAATATTTAAATAAAACATCAAGATTTGTATTTTTTTCATTATAAACACTAAATTCTGCTGTTTCTTTATCAAAATTGATAGCAATTAGCTTATAAATATAATCAAATTGAAGACCCTGACTCATTCTATTTGAAGAAAATATTAACGGAAAAACATCTCGAATAAATGGCGCCGAAATATTATAATCATCATATTCACTATTGATTTCTTTAAAATTTATAACATCTTCAGGAATTTTTCCCGTATTATATTTATAACCATTCCATTTGGAGGGGCAAGCTGAGAATAATATAATTGAGAACATATATAAAAAGTAACTATTTAGCTTGAGTATTTTTGAAAGAGAAAATGGTGATTTCGGTATCATATTAGAATATTTATAACGATTTGAAATAAGACGTCAATAAAAAATTAATTATTAATAAATAAGACGTTGAAAATTCAGTTATAGTTTGAAATATTTGTATTTTTGTTTAATGAAATTGCAATTATTAAAAAATCAACTATTCAGGTAGAATTATTTTTCAGTTTAAAAACACTCTGTCGTAGTAGTAGTTATCTATAAAATTTTAAATAAATGAGACTAAAATTTATATTTTTCTTATTATTTATTTTCTTTTTAACGATAATCTCTTGTGAAAACAATAAAAAAGATATTGTTATATCGCAGAATGAGGAAAAGTTTCAAAAAATTAACATTGGGGTTTTCAATGGTAACGGTGCCAGTCCGGTTTGTATTTTAGAGACGATGGAAGCTCTTAAAATCGATACGGGAATTAATCCGGTTGAAATATCTGCTTTTGATATAATGAATGGCAAGTTAAATGAACTTGATGCTGTAATTTTTCCCGGAGGTAGCGGTAGTAAAGAGTTTAATAATATTGGACAATTGGCTGCAGAAAAAATAAGAAAATTCGGGCAACAAGAAGGGAAAGGATTGGTCGGAATCTGTGCGGGAGGATATCTTTTTTCAACAACACCTACTTATCCGAGTCTTGAAATTTTGGGAGCTCCGGATACAAGGGAGTATTATGACAGGGGACGGGGTCTCATATCATTTCATCTTAATGATAAGGGCAAAAAAATATTTTATGAACTTAAAAATACGGATTCTCTTTATATTCAATATTATGATGGTCCTATGTTTGCAGATCCTGAAAAATACGATTTAAACGTTTTGGGGAATCTTTACAGTGATATTGCTACTCACAAAGGGTATCCACATGGATATACACCCGGCAAACCTGCATTTTTTACTAAAAAATATGGTAATGGCAAGGTATTTGTTTCCGTAGGACATCCTGAAGCCACTGCCGGAATGAGATGGATAGTTCCCCGAATGGCAAGATGGGTTACGAATAATAAATTAATTACTTATCCTAAAGAATTAATAAGACCCGGTATTAATAGAAGGGAAATTCTTTTTTATAAAGACACCAAGAAAAGAGAATCCGGTCTGTTTTGGCAATTATTTGACAAAGATCCGGATGTCGTTATTAATACTATTGATAGCCTGCATGCTTTAAGGTCAAGACCGTCCATAAGGTGGTCGATGGGTTTGTTAAGGCATAAGAACCCAAAAATTAGATTAAAAGCAGCAAATTATATTTTAGAATCCGAATATACGGCAGCAATTCCGGATTTGGAAGCAGCGGTTAAAAACGAGAAAGTGCTTGATGTTAAAAAAAATCTTGATAAAAAGCTTAAAAAATTAAAAGGATTTATATCCAAATAGTGAAAGACTCGATTCATCAGAATCGGATGGGCAGATAAAATCATGACAGATTAATGCAGCTGGTATTTGATTTTTGGTTATCAGTTTTTCTTATTTAATTTATCTTGGACTATTTCATATTAATTACTGGCATGAAATAGCCCGCTGTAAATTATTTTTTGAAATTGCAGATAGGACTTGAAAACATGCGATAGCATGACTTCAAAGCCGGCTTTTTAACTTAAAATTTACCATTCACCATTCATAATTAAATTTCTCTTTTGTCATTCTCAATTTTCAATTCTCGATTTTCAATTAATTGTCTCATGCTCAATCTGTTATTAAAATTATTGTTTTATGAGGTCATGCCAAACTGTTGCCAATATGCTGATTATAAAAACCAATTTTTTTCTATTCCAACATTTTGATAACGGTATGGTATCGGTTGTTATGAATTTTTAGATATTATCACCCGGCTATAATAAAAAAGGCCTTCCGGTCCGGAAGACCTTTTTTGTTATTAGTACAAATATATTATAATGTTTCTCTGATAGCCGCTTGTGCAGCTGCCAATCTTGCTATAGGTACTCTAAACGGTGAACAACTAACGTAATCCAGTCCAGTTCTGTGACAAAATTCTACAGAAGAGGGTTCGCCTCCATGTTCTCCGCATATTCCCAATTTAATATCAGGTCTGGTTTGACGACCTTTTTTGCATGCTATTTCCACTAATTGTCCAACTCCTTCCTGGTCTAAAACTTCAAAAGGATCATGTTTTAAAATACCTTTTTCGATATAGATAGGCAGGAATTTGCCTGCATCATCTCTTGAGTATCCAAAAGTCATTTGAGTAAGGTCATTAGTTCCGAACGAGAAAAATTCAGCAGATTCAGCCATCAAATCAGCAGTAAGTGCTGCTCTTGGTATCTCGATCATTGTACCAACTTTATAATCAATAGAGTCTCCTCTTTCTTCAAAAATGAGATCAATAGTCTTTCTTATAATACCTTCTTGCATTTTCATTTCCGCTAATGTTCCTGTCAATGGAACCATTATTTCGGGAATTGCTTTTATTCCTTTCTTTTTCAGATTCAATGCAGCCTCGATAATTGCTCTTGTTTGCATTTCCGTAATTTCGGGATAGGTATTTCCAAGACGGCATCCTCTATGACCCAACATAGGATTAAATTCCGATAGGCTTTCTACTTTTTCTTTAATTATATCTACACTAACACCCATCACTTCTGCCATTTCCTGTTGGCCTTTTTCGTCATGGGGAACAAATTCATGCAATGGAGGATCAAGCAATCTCACTGTTACCGGTAAATCGTGCATAGCTTCAAAAATACCTTCAAAATCTTTTCTTTGAATAGGTAATAATCTATCTAATGCGGCACGTCTTCCTTCTTCATCTTCGGCAAGAATCATTTCTCTCATCGCGATTATTTTTTCTCCTTCAAAAAACATATGTTCTGTTCTGGTAAGTCCAATACCTTTAGCGCCGAAATCTCTTGCAACAGAGGCATCATAAGGAGTGTCTGCATTAGTTCTTACAGACATTCTTGCATATTTATCAGTCAATTCCATTAATTTTGCAAAATCTCCACTCAATTCCGGATCGATAGTTTCAATATTTCCATCATATACTTCTCCGGTAGAACCATTTAACGATATGTAATCTCCTTCATTATAAGTTTTTCCTCCTGTAGTCATTGTTCTAGCCTTGTAGTCTATTTTTATTTCACCGGCTCCCGAAACACAAGTTTTTCCCATACCTCTGGCGACAACAGCTGCATGGGAGGTCATACCGCCTCTGGCAGTTAATATACCATTTGCGATATTCATTCCTTCGAGATCTTCAGGAGATGTTTCAATTCTTGCTAAAATCGCATCGTCATATTTTGAAGCTTCATCGGCAAAGAACACTAATCTACCTGTAGCAGCTCCGGGAGATGCAGGAAGTCCTTTTGCAACAACTTCTGCGGTTTTAAGAGAATCTTTATCAAAAACGGGATGCAATAACTCATCCAATTTATTCGGTTCAACTCGCATCAAAGCTGTTTTTTCATCAATCATTCCTTCTTTGATCATATCCATGGCTATTTTTACCATAGCGGCACCGGTTCTTTTTCCGGTACGTGTCTGCAATAACCATAATTTACCATCCTGGATGGTAAATTCAAGATCTTGCATATCTTTATAGTGTTGTTCGAGTTTATTTTGAATATCAAACAATTCTTTATAAACAACGGGCATCGCTTCTTCCAAAGAAGGATATTTTTCTTTTCTTTCCTGTTCAGATTTACCGGCCAATTCAGCCCATCTTTTTGAACCTTCAAGTGTAATTTGCTGGGGAGTTCTTACTCCGGCAACCACGTCTTCTCCTTGTGCATTAATAAGATATTCTCCGTTGAAAACATTTTCACCTGTTCCTGCATCTCGAGTGAAAGCCACTCCGGTAGCGGAATTTTTACCCATATTTCCATATACCATTGCTTGAACATTTACTGCAGTACCCCAATCATCAGGAATTTTATTCATTTTCCTGTAATATTTTGCACGATCATTGTTCCAGCTATCGAATACAGCTAAAATGGCACCCCATAATTGTTCCCAAGGATCTTGAGGAAAATCATGTCCGGTTTGTTTTTTAATAGC
>JALSPW010000007.1 GCA_026985735.1 Saprospiraceae bacterium | reverse complement strand
TCAACTTCTTTATTCCATATTCATCAAATGATTTTGTGTCCACTATTGAAACAGGAGGAAGTTTTTTATCAAAAAAGGGCTTTTTAGAAACATTATCAACATAGGCATTTACTTGTTCTGATTGTGTGTTCTTAATGACATTCATGATGTCTTCTTTTGTAGGGAGTTTGACATCTTCTTTGTCAGGACCGGTGACAATTATAACACGGTTGTCATTAGTGATCCATTGTTTTGCCAAGTTGTTAACATCGGCAAGCTTAATATTATTAAGATAAAGATTTACGAAATTATAATTTTGCTCTTCACTTATAAGCGGGTTATTGTTTAGAAAGTGATAAATTGCTTTTGAAGCGTATCTTCTTGATTCTGTTTTATTTTTTTCTTTATATGCTCTTTCTATATTTTTGAGTAAATTTGTTTTTTGTCTGTCAAATTCAGACTTTGTAAATCCGAATTTGAGAACTTTCATATTTTCCTTTGTGAAAGTTTTTATCGCTTCAATTGCTTTTCCTTCAGGAACCATAGCATAAGACATATAAGAATCTATATCTCCAATATTATTGCTATATCCTGTATAAGAAAAAGTGAATGGTGGGTTTGGTGAATTTTTTATTTCATCCAATCTGGCATTAAACATCATATTAAAAAGTCTTCTTTCAATACTTGCTAATAAATCGGATTTTGTTTTTAGTTCAATATGAGGTAATTTATTCATCATTTGTACAACGGTAAAAGGAGCTTCTTTGTCAGAGACTACCACTACCTCTGTACCTTTTTGAGGTGGTACGGAATATTTAACTCTTTCTTTTTCTCTTTCAGGATTTTTAATATCTGAAAACATTGATTTTATTTTGGTTTCCATTTTATCGACATCAATATCTCCAACTACAATCACAGCCATAAGATCCGGTCTGTACCAATCATAATAAAATCTTTTTATTGTATTATAATCGGCGTTTTTTACAATTTCAGGATCACCGATTGGAAGTCTTTTAGCATATCTTGATCCTTTTAGCATTACAGGCAGATATTTGTTGCGCATTCTCTGATCAGGACTCAATCCGGTTCTCCACTCTGAAATAACAACTCCTCTCTCCTTATCTATTTCTTCGGGATCAAAACTTGCTTTTCCAGCCCAGTCATATATTACCAATAAGCCTGTATCAAGTTGATTTTTTTTATCTGTTCTTACTTGTAACATATAGACTGTTTCATCAAAACCGGTATAGGCGTTTAAATCAGGCCCGAATTGAGTACCAACTTTCTCCAGATAATTGATTAAATCGTTTTTGCTGAAATGTTCACTTCCATTGAATTGCATGTGTTCAATAAAGTGCGCTAAACCTCTTTGATCATTATCTTCAAGTATGGATCCGGCTTTTACAGCTAATCGCAGTTCTACTCTGTTTTCAGGTTTACTGTTTTTCTTAATAAAATAATGCATACCATTACTTAATACTCCCATCCTGAATGAAGGATCAATAGGTATGTTACCGTTCAATATTTTTTTATTTAATTCTGCTTTTGGATTTACACTCGTTTTTTCTTCATTAATTATAGCAACGGCATTTTCTTCTGGGACTGCAACTGATTTGTTTTTAGTTACTGTTTGAATTTTTGGACTACAAGCTATTATAGAAAAAATAATTGCTGTAACAAGCATCAATAAGATTGGTCTTAATTTCATGTTAATCGTTTTTAATTTATAATAAATACTACGTTAATTTTAACAAAATAGTTAATGATTTATTGTTTTATTACAATGTTTTAAACATTTTTAATATTGTTTTTCGTTATTAATAAATTATTAACCTAAATTTGAACTTGGAAACAATAAAAAGTACAAATGTTTTTATTTAATGTAGGCTTTATTAATATCAGAATTCTGGATATACTGGATATCTTGATTGTTGCTTATTTTCTTTATTTAATCTACAAATTGTTAAAAGGGACAATAGCATTCAATATTATTATAGGAGTATTGTTGCTTTATGTTATATGGTGGATAGTGAATTTGCTTCAAATGAGGCTATTGGTATTACTACTTGGTAAATTTGTTGCTTTTGGAGTTATTATTCTTATTATTATTTTTCAACCTGAAGTTAGAAAATTTTTATTATATCTTGGTAATTCTACTCTTAAGGGTAGATTTACTTTTTTGAAAAAATATTTCAACAAAAATATTAGTATTCCTTTGCTTAGCTCAGAAAAATTGAATGAAATAAAAAGAGCGATTTTTGATTTGGCAAAATCCAAAACAGGTGCATTAATAGTGTTTACTTCATTGGATGATCCTATATTAAGCGATAAAAACGGAACGGTTATTAATGGAGAGATCAGTGAAGAATTGCTTGAAAGTATTTTTGATAAACATACTCCTTTGCATGATGGTGCAGTTATTATCATCAATGAGAAAATTTATACGGCAGGGACTATTTTACCTGTTTCATCAAAACCGGATATTCCAAAAAAATATGGAACCAGGCATAGAGCGGCCATCGGAGCTACGGAAATAGGAGAAGGGGCTGCAATAATAGTGTCGGAAGAGACTGGTAAGGTTTCTTATGCTTTCGGAGGTGTGCTTGAGACAGATTTGAATGAAGATCAGGTATTTAATAAATTGCTTAAAATATTTAATTTGAAAAAATAAATCGCAAATCCTTTTGAGTAGGAACAGTAAATTTAATTAAAATGGAAAGTATAAAAGAAACAAATTTTAAATTTAACGGACAAGAAAGTTTATATAAAGGCAAAGTCAGAGATGTCTATGTAGTAAAAAATAAATTGATAATGATAGCAACAGATCGTATTTCTGCCTTTGATCATGTATTGCATGAAGCAATACCTTATAAGGGGCAAGTACTGAATCAATTATCTGCTCATTTTTTAAAGGCAACTTCAAATATAGTACCTAATTGGATGGAGGCTGTTCCCGACCCGAATGCCAGTGCAGGAAAAAAATGTGAGCCTATCCGCTTGGAAATGGTTATTAGAGGATATCTTGTTGGACATGCATGGAGGACATATAAATCCGGGAAGAGAATACTTTGTGGTGTGAAAATGCCGGATGGGATGATAGAAAACCAAAAATTTCCCAGCCCCATCATAACGCCTGCTTTTAAAGCTGATGAAGGACATGATGAAGATATTTCCAAGGTTGAAATTCTTGAAAAAAAGATTGTAACGCCGGAACAATATGCGATTTTGGAGGATTATACCTATCGTCTATTTGACATGGGAACTAAAATGGCAAAAGAAAGAGGTTTGATTTTGGTAGATACAAAATATGAATTTGGATTTTATGACGGTGAAATTATTTTGATTGATGAAGTACATACTCCGGATAGTTCCAGATACTTTTATGCTGAAGGATTTGAGGAGAAGCTTAAAAACGGAGAGAAACCCGTACAACTTTCAAAAGAATTTGTACGAGAATGGTTGATAGAAAATGGATTTCAGGGATTGGAAGGACAGAAATTACCGCATCTGCCATCCGGATTTGTTGATCTCGTAAGTGAGAGATATATCGAACTCTATGAAAGAATGACGGGTAAGACATTTTATAGAGCTTTTGCTCCGGATATCAAGCTAAGAATTAAAGAGAATATTGAAAATTATTTAAATTCTTTGTAGAGGCTTGCAGCATTTTTACTGCTGAAGTACTCTTATCAGTGTATAGTGAAATTATGAAGCGATTTTTTTATTTGCTTATATCCTTGTTTTTGTTGTCCGGATTTTCCGTAATTGCCCAATGTGGAATTCAGGACACTGTTATCGCTATTCCTGATAACGAAACACCTTTGGAAATAAAGTTAATGATAAGTGGGGTTTCAAATGATAACCTCGCAGATACGGCGCAAGGTGTTTGTGCTGTTTACTTACATTATGAACATTTTCAACGTAAGGATCTGACGATTGACCTTATTTCTCCTTCCGGACAGAAAGTTACACTGGTTGGACCAAGAGATCCTTTTAATAAATTCCCGCTTTCAGGAAAAATAGAATGGGATATTTCTTTTGTCGGATGCAATGATATTGCTGCTCCAGATCCGGGTAAATCAGATCAATTTGATAATTTGGATCCTTCCTGGGGCTTTGGATATAAATACACAGGGGTTTATTATCCGAATAAGGGCTGTCTTGAAGATTTTAATGTAGGGCAGGTCAATGGGCTGTGGACTTTGGTGGTTTTTGATCATGACCACTTTAATAAGGGAAATTTTTTAGGATTTACAATAGTATTTTGTGATGGTTCTACTGTGGATTGTGATCTATGTCATGCAGATGCAGGTTATTTTAAGACGAATTCTGCTTCCTTTTGTGTTGATGATCATAATGTCCATTTGGATCTTCAACCTGTTTTTCATGATTCAATTGTGCCGGATTCCAATCTTTATGAATATAAATATATCATTTATGGAAATGGTATTTTAATTGATTTCACAACAAAACCGGATTTGGATTCCCTTGCTGCAGGTTTATATAATATTTGTGGATTTTCATATCTTAAGGAGGATTCGACCGCTATTTTTGATTTATTGCATACTGTTCCTATTGATGATTTTGTTGATAGTTTGAAGACACCGGGAACTCCCTTTTGTGCTGATATGACGGATAATTGTTTTGGTTTGGAAATTTATGGAGTTAATAATTTGATTGATTTGGATACCGCTATTTGTGTTGGAGATACATTGGAGTTACTAAATCAAAGTTTTGATAAAAGTGGTGATTATTATGTTGCATCTCCCGGAAGTAATTGCGAAACTGCCTATAATTTGCACCTCAGGGTTGTAGATTTGGATGCAGATATTTTAGCCCAAGATTCCGTTTTGTCATGTAATAATGCGAATATTTTGTTGCAAGGTACCGGATTTATTCCTAATGTTGGGATAAGTTTTAAATGGAATAAAAAATTGAAAACAGTCTATGGTGATACTACTGCTGTCTTAGTAGGTCAGCCGGGAGAATATTTTTATGTTCTGAATCTTGGGAAATGCACTGATACGGCTTTTATCAACATTGCATCTGAAATGGATTTTCCTATTCTTGATTTCGAGATACAAAATATTGATTGTGTTCATGATTCAGCTTTATTGTCGGTGAGATCGTTAAATACAAGTGTGGATTCCGTTGTTTGGACCAACGAATTCAATCAATCATTTTATGGTGATAGTATTATAACGGCAGATACGGGATATTATTTGGCAAATGTTTATGCCCCGGGAGGATGTATGGGGTTTGAAGAAGTTCAGGTTATAAAAGATACAATCCCTCCTTTTATTTATTTGACCGGTAATGATATAAGCTGTAGTATTGATACTTCATTTTTACATCTGAATTCGCCGGATTCCTTATTGTTGATTTATTGGAATGAATTTGGTTTTGGTTCGAAAGATACTTTTACAATAAATTCTGGAAAATATCATGTAGAAGTGACGGGTATCAACGGGTGTATTTCAGAAGATTCCATTATTGTAGAAGAATATAAAACCCCGATAGATTATGCTATCTACTTTGATACAATAAATTGTTATAATGATACAGCATTTATTGATTTTCAATCTTCCGGGAGTATAAATAATATTAAATGGATTACTCCGGATTTTGATACTGTGAATTCAGAAGATTTATATGTGATTCTACCTGGAAAATATTATTGCATAGTGGAAGATGGAAATGGTTGTATTGTTGAAGATTCGGTAAATATTGTTAGGGATGTAAAGTTGCCGGATTTACAAATTTCAATTCCTGAAGTTTATTTATCATGTAGTAAAGACTCTGTAAGATTGTCATTTAATTCAGGTTCAATTATAAAAAATATCAAATGGACAGGTCCCGGTAATTATATTTCAAATAAATTTTCGCCTTTTGTGAGTATATCCGGAGTTTATATCGTTACAATTACTGGGGAAAACGGATGTGAAAATAGCGGAGAGGTAAATGTCCTTCGCGATAACTCGGTTCCCAATATTACAATTATTCCGGATACTATTAGTTGTGTTGACGATACAGCGAATATTACCATTATTTATACAGGTAATTATGATTTTAAATGGCTGGATCCTGATGATAATACTTTGAGTGGAGACAATATAACTTCCGTATTGGGAGGATATTATTACCTAACAGTTACCGATTTAGATAATAATTGTGATTCCAGATTTTCGGTTTTTGTACCGGTTGATACTATTGTTCCTGATATTTCGGTTAATACTTCCAATGCATTTGATTGTAGTCATAATAAAGTGAAATTGTTTCTTGATTCAGATGTACCGTTAAAAGAAGTAATTTGGAGCGGTAATAATTATAATTTTTCCGGTGATACGGCAACAGTTTATATATCAGGTATGTATTATGTTGAAGCCATATCATCCGGATATTGCATTTCGTATGATAGTATATATTTAAATAATTCAGTGTATTTGGATATAAAAGACGATACGTTTTACTTGGATTGTAATAACGGAAGACAAGTAACGATTGAATTGAATGATGTTTTGGATACTTTTAATTTTTTATGGGAAGGGCCTTCATTTTCATCAAATAGTTCTGCTCCGGTAGTAACAGAAGGAGGTTTATATAAAGTTACAGTGAGTGATGGTGATTGTATTGATAGCGCTAATATATGGATTTTATATGATACACTTGTGCCTGATATTGACGTTGTATATGATCCGGAGATTAAATGCAATCCTGATTTTTCTATTATAAATGCTATCCTGGATACGACTTTAATTGATACTTTTTACTGGCAAGGTCCCGGTTATTCCTCAAATAAATTGATAGATACGGTTTATTCACCGGGGCAATATATTTTCAAAGCATTGGGAAAAAACGGATGTTCCTCTTCCTATATTATAAATATTTCTTTGTCTAATGAATATCCTGAGATAAAGGCTATTGGGGATACGGTAAATTGTATGACGGGAATTCATGATTTGGTGTTGGATGCCGAAATTATAGGTGAATATACTGGACTAATCTGGTCAGGGCCAAATGGATATTCATCTACATCCAAAACAAATGTAGTCTCCGATACGGGGAAATATTATTTGGTAATCACGAATTCCTCAGGTTGCATATCTAAAGATTCGACGTGGATTGTTTATGATATAGTTCTTCCCCGGTATCAAGTTGTTGAGCCGGAAAAAATCACCTGTTTTAATGATAGTATCGAACTCATGGTAAATGGTTTGGATTCGGGATTGGTTTATAATTGGCAGGGTCCGTATGGTTTTTATTCCGAAGATAATGATTTTTATGTGAAAAGAGGTGGCAATTACATCTTGAAAGTGATGGGTTTAAACGGGTGTTTTTCTATTGATACGGTCAATGTTAAAATTGATAAATTAAGACCATATATATCGGTTTCTGCAGGAAAACTTAATTGTTTATCTCCTGTTACTACTATTGAAATTTATACAAATACAGATGATTATTCAGTGAAATGGACAGGTCCCGGCTCATATAATAGTACTGATTATAATCCACAAGTAAGTACCGATGGTATGTATTATGTGGAATTGACCGATAAAAATAATGGATGTATGTCAGATGATTCGATTTATATTAATTATGACACAATAAAGCCAAAAGTTTTTATAAATGATTTTTATTTGCCGTGTGATACGACAAAAATCAGATTAACCATAAGCAATCAGGACTTGAATTCGCAGTATTTTTGGTTTGGTCCTGATACTTTTTATGCAGAAGGTAAAGTAGCATATACTGATATTGCGGGGAAATACAATTTGAATGTAATAGGTGAAAATGGTTGTGATACTACTCTATACTTTAATGTTTTCGATATACCTGTGAATCCTGATTTTGAAGTATTCGGAAATAATATAAATTGTACGCTTGATTCTGTTATCCTCAGGGCTGTTGGAGTAAGTGATGATTTAAGTTTTGATTGGTCAGGTCCAAATGGATTTATTTCATATGATAAAGAGCCGGTAGTAAAAGTTCCAGGAGATTATATATTGCATGTAGTAGGTAAGAATAAATGTGATTCTTCTGCGGTGATTACCGTGTCAATTGATACTTTGAAACCTAATATTGAAATAGAGTATCTTGATTCACTTGTTTGTGAAAAACAAACAGGTAAATTAAATTTGAAAATCTTGAATGATACAGCGGGTTATTATTCTTATTACTGGTATTCGGATACGGGATTGGTTACATTTGGGAAATATACGGCAAATCCTTTTTTTCAAGGAGAGGGCAAATACATTGTTGAAGTTAAGAATTTGAATAATAATTGTGAAGCGATGGATTCCATTTTGATTAAAAGTAAGGAATATAATTTGGATAGTGTTAAAATCAATATTGTTCCTCCAACTTGTTATGGTTTTAGTGACGGGATGTTTTCAATAGATACGGCTTTTGGAGGTAAGCCTCCATATAGATATTCAATTGACAATTTTTATTTTTCGAATATAAAAGATTTTACTTCAAAAACATCAGGGACATATAATGTATATGTAAAAGATAAAAATGGTTGTAGATTGGATACTATGCTCATTGTGCCTGATGGTTCCAGTGTACAATTGCAATTAACAACTGATAAAGATGAGATTTATCCGGGGGAAAGTATAAAACTCATAGCTTATATCTTGGCCGATAATAAAATTGTCAATTATTTTTGGCAGCCGGCAAATTTGTTTGATTTACAGGATACTGTTATTCAAATTATTAAACCACTGGATTCCGGAGAAATATTTCTTAAAGTGGTAGATTCCAAAGGTTGTTATGATGAAGATAATGTCTGGATTAAGGTGCGTACAAAACCGGAAATATATATTCCTGATATTTTTTCTCCCGATTATGATAATATTAATGACTATTTCTATGTTAAAGCGGGTAAAGGAGTTAAAGCAATAAGGAATTTTTATATTTTTGATAGATGGGGCGAGAAAATTTTTGAAAAGAGTAGAGTCAAACTAAATTCTCCTGTTGAGGGCTGGGATGGTAAATACAGAGGACAAGATGTACCTCCCGGTGTGTATGTTTATTATTTTGAGTTGGAACTCGAAAATGGTGAAATTGAAAGAATAGCGGGAGATATTACTCTTATTAGATAATATTTTTTATAAAATTCATATTCTTATTTTTTATTATATATCTTTGCAGATTATTATAATATAGAATGGCTATTCAGCTTAGTGTTTTTTGATTAAATGACTCATGCTGGATAGTTTGCGAATAAAATATAAATAGTTATAGCGTTTATGTACAGAATTAGTAGATTATTATTGGTGGTTTTTGTGTTGTTTTTTTCTTTTAGAGCGTTTTCCCAGTCACCTAAACCTGATACAACTTGTGAAAATGCGGATATATTTTGTGATTCGGCATCTTTGTACGGGCCTTGGACACTTTTAGATACTGTCTATGGAGACGGGTTGGTTCATTTTAATATTTGTAATTCGCAAGGTTCCTTTCAAAATATATATTATTTCCCTTTTGTTGCATCTTCAAATCATGTGAAAATATTGTTGACACCTGAAACTATTACTCCACATCCTGGGTCCAGTGATATCGGTTATCAATATGGTATTATAGGTTTTTGTGTAAATCAAAGTAATAAAAATGATATTGTTTATTATGATTGTAGTGCTGCAGCAAATGTTGTTAATCCATCGATTATAGAGACTTATACTCTTAATCCCGGATTTACATATTATTTATATGTGGATGGTTATTCCGGAGCAAAAATGAAATTTCACATGGAAGCTTTGGAGGGAATTGGAAATTTGCAAGTGGATTCTATTTCCAAATTTTATGTTTCGGAGCATGGTGCATACAATCCTGATGATACTGTAGAAGTTTGTAAAGACGGACAATTTACTTTCTCTATCCTTGGAGTCAATAATGCTTCCAGTTATATTTGGTATTCCCAAGATACTTTGGAAAGCTCGGATAGTTCAAAATTAGTTTATACTTTTAATAGTGATACTACTTTATATAAAATATGCGCACAAGGATATACTGATTGTGAAATCGGAGCAAAATCCTGTATTTATGTGAAAGTTGATACGATTGCTGATGATTTTCTTGCTGATACAAGTGTTTGCGCTTCTGATTTAAGTGTGGGAATTAAACCTTACGGATGGTTGGGAGGACTGATTAAATCAACTACAGGTGGAATGTTTTGGACTAATGTTAGTGATTCGACCGGGTGTCATTATATACAAAGAATTAAGATTAAGAAAATAAATGAAGATATAAATGATATTGATACGGTATTATGTTCTGTAGATTCATTTTTTATTAACGGGGATACAATGACAAGTGATTTTATGTTGCAAGCCAAGTATTCTTCTATCGAAGGATGTGATAGCTTTGTGAATAAGCATTATTTTTTCTTTAATTATGAGGGGGCTCTTTCTAAACTTGAATGTTTTAATGGAAGTTCATATATTTTATCTATAAATTCACAAAATTATGACCCTGGAAGATATGATAGTGTGAAAGTTACTTGGTTGTTAAATAATAATATTGTTTCCGAAGGTTCTTCATTTGATTTGTATCCGGTAACACTTCCCGGAAATTATTATGCTCAGGTTACTTTATATAGAAGTGGTCTTGATTGTACTTTTGATATACCAGGTATTGAAATTCAGAATATTCCATCTGCAGAATTTACTGTTTCAAGAGACACAATTTGTTCTGATGATTCATTATATTTTGAATTGACAAATTATATTGATACTATTGTGTACAATATAGATGTAGAAGGCTCTACCGCTCAGAAAATGTCTGAGACAAAATATAAAGTAAAATGGCAAAATGACGGTAGTTTTAAAATCAGAGTGACTTTTATGTATGACGGATGTCCGTTTTTTAAAGAAAAGATTGTTATTGTGCAACCGGAAATTCAGATTCCGTTGATTAATTGTGTCCAATCAACTAATTCGTCTATTATCTTTGACTGGAATACTTCTGATTGTGTGGAAG
The DNA here is from genome assembly GCA_026985735.1 of Saprospiraceae bacterium. Lineage (GTDB taxonomy): Bacteria > Bacteroidota > Bacteroidia > Chitinophagales > Saprospiraceae > JADJGA01. Next base: position 10,523 of record JALSPW010000007.1, on the reverse strand, counting down.
GATATGAAATATGGCTTGACGGAGTTTATACAAAAACAATGGATGCCGGTCCTGATACGATAAATAATCTTAATTATGGCCAAGAAGTAGATATTAAAGTAAAGACTATAGGAGATTGTGTTTGTCAGTATAAAACGGATAGTACAATATGTTCTGCATTACCGTGTCCAAACAGAATTGCTTCGATCACAGGTTTACCCTTAGAAATATGCTATGATGAACTTGGCGATAGTCTCGTTTTATCTTATGAAGCAGATACTATTATCGAACCTGATTGGAGTGGAGGAGCGGTAAATAGTTCGGGAGTGATTTATAAATCAAAGATTGTCCCCGGTATCAATTCGGTTATTATGGAATATAAAATTGATGATTGTATTTATCAGGTAGATACATCATTTGTTGTAAATCCTCCTTTGGATGTAAATCTGGAAATTACGGATTTATCATGTTTTTACTCAAAGGATGGAAGTTTAAAAATATTGCCCGCCGCCGGTACCGTTGATTTTTCTGTTGAATTAAATGGTGTAAAAACAGATTCATTATATATTCAGGGATTGGATGCAGGAAAATATAATCTTGTATTAATAGATGATAACGGTTGTAGTTATATGGATACATTTTATATCTATCAACCTGAAGAACCAGATATTAGTATTGAAGGAGATAAAATTGTTAAATATAATAGTGAATATAATTATTATCTGAACTATATGGACCTGGATTATGATAGTGTTTATTGGTATAAAAATGATACATTGATTTGTGCTGAAAATTGTGATTCGGTAACCCTAAATCCCGAAAATGATTTTAATCTGTGTGCTCAAATATTTTTTGATAGTCTTTGTTTTAAAAGCATCTGCATTGATGTTAGAATAGACAGGGATTTTGAAATTTATATTCCGGATATTTTCACTCCTGATTTTGACGGGATTAATGATTATTTCAATATCAGTTCTACAAATGGCTTAGCGGTCAATGTTAAAACACTTAAAATTTATGACAGGTGGGGTGAATTGTTATATGAAAATAATGATTTTATCGTTGCAGCAGGAAATGGCAATCCCGGTTGGAATGGATTGTTCAGAGGTAAGCAGGTCCCATCCGGTGTTTATGTTTATTATATTGAAATCATTGATGATTCGGGAGAAATATCAAAATTATATGGAGATGTAACTCTTATTAGATAATTTTCTTAATGTTTATAATAATTTGATATTAGCTTCTTATAATAAATAATTTATTTTAAAAGTACTTTAGCTGATTAGTTGCCTTTATAATTTTGTGTTTTTATGGTGATCCAATGACAAGCCAAAGCAGGAAATATGCATATCATTTTTGATTTTATAAGATATTATCTGTATATTTACACGGTGAAATAATTTTACCTTATTATTTTATATGGTGAAATGCAGATATTGAAAGGTATTTTAATGGCAATATATTAGTTGTTTAAAAAGAAACTAAACATACAAAATGAAAAAATTAGCTTTACACTGGAAAATCCTGATAGGTATGCTGTTAGGTGTGGTTTTTGGATTGATAATGGCACAAGTTTCATGGGGAGGAGATTTTGTGAAAGACTGGATCAAACCTTTTGGCCGGATTTTTATCAAATCACTTAAATTGATAGCAATGCCACTTATTTTGGCATCTTTAATCAAAGGGGTTTCAGATCTAAAGGATATTTCAAAACTATCTCTAATGGGGGGACGAACAATAGGTATGTATATAATTACCACTGTAATTGCCGTTTCAATTGGATTGTTATTGGTGAATTCAATTAAGCCCGGGAATTCTATCTCCGAATCAACAAGAAATGAATTGGTCAACAATTATGTTGATAAAGCTGAAAAATATAAAACACAAGCGGAATTGCAAAAGGCAAATGGTCCATTAAAAGCCCTTGAAGATCTTGTCCCAAGCAATATTGTTGCAGCTGCAGGTAATAATAAAAATATGCTACAGGTTATATTTTTTGCTATTTTTTTCGGGATAGGTTTGATATTAATTCCTGAGAAAAAATCAAAACCTGTGAAAGCTTTTTTCGATGGATTCAATGAAGTTATATTAAAAATGATTGATCTGATTATGCTTGCAGCTCCTTATGGAGTTTTTGCATTATTAGCGGCTTTGGTTGTTGAATCACCAAGTTTGGATTTGTTTCAGGCTTTGGCTTGGTATGCGATAACTGTTATTATAGGTTTGTTTTTGCTGCTTGTTTTTTATAATTTAATTGTATTATTTCTTGCCAGAAAAAAACCTTCATTTTTTATAAAAGGTATCGCTCCTGCTCAATTGCTTGCATTCTCTACAAGTTCAAGTGCAGCAACTTTACCAGTGACTATGGAGAGAGTAACGGAGCACTTAGGTGTTGAAGAAGAGGTAAGCAGTTTTGTATTACCGATAGGAGCTACGGTAAATATGGACGGGACAAGTTTGTATCAGGCAGTTGCCGCTGTATTTATTGCTCAGGCATTTGGTATGCATTTAGGATTGAGTGCTCAACTTGGAATTATAATGACAGCAACATTGGCAAGTATAGGTTCTGCAGCAGTACCGGGTGCGGGAATGGTGATGTTGATAATCGTTTTGGCTCAAGCTGGTATCCCCGAAGCAGGATTAGCGCTTATTTTTGCCATTGACAGACCATTGGATATGTTAAGAACTATAGCAAATGTTACGGGTGATGCTACAGTTTCGATGGTAGTAGCTAAATCTTTAGGAAAACTTGGTGATCCAAAAGTAAAGAATTGGGACGATAATTATCCCGGCAAGTAATCGAAAAGATAGCTCTATTTATACAAAATCTTTTTAAGTTTAGTGTCGTAAAACAAAGTTTTATGTTTTTTATCTCTCGATATATATCTGACTTGTAATTTGTTTTTAGAAATCCATTCCACTTTTGCATTTATAGCTTTTCTTCCCCAGATTATTTTATTGTTTTTGATATCGTAAAGCATTATTTTAACTGGAATATCGCCATTAATATCCTTCTTTAATCTCTTGTATATTGCAGCAAATTTATAGTTTTTATTATACAGGATTTTATAATTTGAAATAAAATTATTTTTAGCAATTTTTTCGGTAGTAGTTGAAATCTCTGCTATTTTTTTTGAACTTATACAGGAATTTAAAACAAATACTAGTGGTAGTAAAAATATTATTTTTTTCATGATTTAATTATTTTTTACAAAAATACGATAAATTTATATCTATTTTACATTATAAGTAAAAAAAATCCGGACAGTTAAATCCGGATTTTTTATAATCAGTATTTTGTTAGTAGTTTGATATTATTATCGAATAATTGTAATATCACCCATAACTTTCATATCTTCCCTGTCTTTTATTTCCAGTATTGCATAGAAAACATAAACACCGGGCAGTACTTTTTTACCTCTAAAATTACCATCCCATCCATAACTGGCATCATTAGGAGGGAAGTTTTGTTGGCTAAATACCAATTCACCCCACCTGTCATATATTTTCATATCCTTGATACTTAATACCGTGTTGTCTCCGGAGATGTAAAAACGGTCATTTAGTCCGTCTCCGTCCGGTGAGAAAATATTAGGTATATCAACATCGACATTTTCAATGAATCTGATATCTAAACATGTAGTTGCTTCACATCCATTATCATTAACAATATCAACACATACGGTTCTATCAAAATCTAATGATAAAGTTATGTTTTTGCATTGACTTCCCGAGCATATAGTATCTCCGTTTTCAAAATACCATACGATGCTAATAATATTAAAATTATCAACATTTCCTATCTCATAGGCTCCGGAACTATTTTCTTTAATGAAATCAGGTCCTATTATTGTGGGTTCCATGTTTTCAGGTTCTGTCAAAGTTACTGTTTCACTTGATTCACATCCATAGACATCTTTAATAGTGACAGTATATGTTCCTGCCGCTAAATTCTGAAATGTAGAATTATCTGATTTTACTCCATCGAGATAATATTCATAGTTTTCATCATCAGTGACAATAATACCTCCGTTTTTATCGCCATAACATAAAGGATTAATTGAGGAAACTTCATATTTGGGCAACGGAATTACCTGTAAAGTATCAGTTGTTGAATAATCACATTTTTGCACGGTATAGTTTACTGTATAGACATATTGTCCCGGATTGAATCCTGCAAAATTTATATTGCCGTTATTATCAATACCCTGACCTTCCCAACTTATAACACCTGAATTGTCTCCCGTAATATTTACATTCAAACGAATATTGGTCAAATCGGAAATACATAAATATTCAGGCAAATTTTCGATTTGAAGTGTTATATCCGGGCATGGTTCGGTTTCACATGTTATAGTTGTGCTAACATTATTACATGCGCATTCCGAAACGGCTTCAACTGTGAAATTAACAGTGCTGTTAGGTAATAAATCAAGAAGGTTATATTGAATGTCAGTAGTATTCAATACCATTTCTCCATCTACAAATACATTGTAAGAAGAAGCGCAGTCAATAGAGTTCCAGTTTATCATTATAGAATTAGTAGTAGGTGAACAATTAATAACCGGCGCGATTAATTCCGGTTCAACTACTACAGGAACAAACATCCTTTCGGATTCACAAACGCTATTATTGGTTTTTAATGATAACATATATGAACCCGGAGTATTCCATTTTATTGAGAATTTGGAACTGTTGATGTCAGTTCTGGTTCCTCCGGCTAAATTCCAGTCATAAACTGTTCCTGCCGGATTATTATTATCAAAATTAACCACAAGGCTATCACTAATACAAATGGTGGCGTTTTCTACATTGAATATTGCATTTGGTTTCTCAATTACATCTATCGTAAATGAAGTATCAGCACTACAAACCTCTTTGAATCTCATAAATATTGTATGAGTTCCTGGTCCTGCAACTTTAGGATCAAAAACACCGGATACAGGATCAATTCCATTGCCTGACCATTCAATGGTACCTGTTCCGTCACTATTGGAAATTGTAGCCTGGAAAGTAATAGGTGATGTATTGTCATCTAAACAAATGGTATCTATTCCCGGTTGGATGTCAATTCCATAATCAGGACATGCAACAGCAAAACAATAGTCAGAAGCTGAAATATCTCCACATAGTCCTTTATCTATTGCTATCAAAGATAAATTCACACTATCGCCCGGAGTTAATCCGTTTACAGTATATGTATTGATAAAAGCACTATCAACTTGTGTGCCATTTACATATATCTTATATCCTTCAGCTTTATTATCAAGATTCCAAGTAAAAATAATACTATCGGTTGATGGTTCACAACTGATGTAAATATCATCCAATGTATCCTGTACATAAACTTGAGCAGATACAGGAGTTGAAATACAGTTATTATTTTCAACTTCCAGATTTATTGTTTTAAGACCTGAAGTGTTCCATTTCAATAAATGTGGCTCTAGTCCTGTACCACTGACAATTGTTGCTCCGTCAAAATTCCAGTTTGCATTACCGGTCGGTGCATTACCACTATAATTGACCGAAAGTTGATCTTTGATACATATTGTATCTCCCGATATTGTAAAATCAGCTGTAGGTTGCTCAAAAATATGAATATAAGCTTTGGCATTATATGGACATTCATTATTCAAGTAATGAAGAACTATTGTATGATCGCCTATGCCTGCAACATTAGGATCAAATAATCCTGTCAAAGTATCTGTGATACCATTTCCACTCCAACTTATAACTCCTCCGTCATTTGGTGTAATACTATATGTTAAATTGAATGGTTGATTTGTCCCGTCAAGGCATATACTGGTATCTCCGGGAGTAGCTATCACATCAACTATAGGACAATCCAATGCCTGACAAGTAATGGGGTCAGTGCTGAAATTAGGACAATAACCGTCTGTTTCAATATGAAGTATAATTGTTACTTCATCATTGGGATTCAATCCTGTTACAGAATATGTTGTTCCATTCAAAGTGCCACTACTTCCACTTACTACTTCAACTGTAGTATTTGAAGCGCCATCAATAGGATCCCATTCAAAAGTTATACTTGTTGCAGTGGAGTTACATAATATTGATGGCATTTGAGGCGGTGTTTGAACTACTACCGTATCAACTGTCATTTCCGATTCACATCCACCTTCATTTACAACAAGACTTATAATCTTAGTGCCTGCAGAAGTCCAGGTAATATAATGAGGTCCCTGACTATCCGGTCCTAGTGGTGAATTATCTATTCCACCGCTAAAGTTCCATGTATATTCAGCTGTATCGGATGCGATACCTGTATATGTTATCGTATCTACAGAAGAAAGACAAATAGTATCTTGAACAATAAACGGTGAGTTTGGCGCCGGAATGATTGTTACCGTTTGGCAAATAGTATCGGAATGACCGCAATCAGGATCAAATGCATTTACACAAATGTCCCCACCGGCAGAACCTTGCCAGAATACTGATAAAGACATCTGGTCATCTGCTACAACTCCAACAGCATCGGCAGGCCAGGTCCAAATATATTGATTGTTAGGATCCGTATTGGTTATTTCATAGTAATACCAATCTTCTGCATTAGAACAAACAACTAAAGGCCAATTTAATGGTTGCGGAGCATCAGGCATATAATCATCAATATATATTTCTTCAGGATCAAAATCCTCAAAAGTACATGTTTTGCCATCATAAGTTACGGAAATTGAGATACTATATGTTCCATCTTCATAAATGACAATATTATAAGAATCCTGATTTCCATTTTGTACAGCAAATTCATCACCATCCTTGTACCAAGTGACAACGACAGAATCCGGATTTTCCGGCAAAATTTGATCAACATAAAAAAGTATTTTAACCGAATTATCACCTAATCCGGAACAATCTGTTTCAAAATGACCGTCTAATGTGATAAAATGTGTTGTAACAAAAACTTTTTTATCACAACCGTTGTCAGCTCCACCTTCCACTGTGATTTCGTAATCTTGCACATCATAAGTAAAGACTTCTCCTTCGATGACAATATCATCACCTGCACATCCGGTGGTATCTATATATACGGTATCTCTCGGTAATTTTATTATTTCTACTTTTTGCCAGTATTCACATCCTTGTGGATCTGTAGTAAGTGCTACCGAGTCAATTCCTTCCGAATAAAGCGGGCCACCTTCCCAATTATCAGGGGTATAACCTCCTTCAAGTACGTTTTCACAAACTTCAAAAGATCCAAGATCTTCAGGTGGCATTTGTTCAACTTCTACTTGAAAACAATATGGATCGCCTACATTACAGTCGTTTTTACCATATACGCATATATCATAAATTCCAGGTTGATCAAAATGGATTGTTGTGTCAGGAGTAGAAGTGGAATCTATAACGCCATTTACATCCCATACATAAGTGACGGCGTTATATACTTCGTCTAATGTAAAAGTAACATCAGCACCTACACATATATCCTCACAATCAGGAAAATTATCATCACATATTACTCCCAAAGGACCATTTACTTCAGGAGTACCTCCACCATAAAGTATTTCTATCCAATATGTACACTGAGTACCTGAACATCCGTCAATGAAAAAATGATATGTTTCGCCTACAGTCAATCCGGTTAAAGTAACGGGAATGTCACCCGGAGGAACACAAGGACATTGAAGTGCTACCGGATTATCGACGCAATCCTCATAAAAGCCCCATTGGATACCGACGCTACCGGTTCCGGCTACGCATGGAGCTGCGTGAATAATCAAGGAAACATCTTCAGCTCCTGCTACAAATGCAAACCATGAAGGATTATGAAATGCAAATCCTGCTCCACAACCAGGGATGGGTATCTGTTCCCATTGTTCAACCATAGATGTACAGAATTCATTTAATTCTTGAAGCTCACATAATACTTCGGCATCTTCACATTCACCTGCAGTTTGAGTTTCATCACAATCATCCGGAGGCTCCACATAATAACCGGCATCAATATATGTAGTATCCGTACCGGATTGAATAGTGAAAACAGGAGTTAATCCTGTAGTAGGATCGGGATCACTGTCCAAATCTTCCGCTCCTGCATTTTGTACTGTAAAAAGAAATGTAGCGGGTAATTCAAATTCTACATAATAATCATCAGGTTTAATATCCGGATTATTGTCAAATAGGTACATTCCACTAGCATCAGTAAAGGTTTGGTCAATTATTGCATCATCTGAAGCTCTATATAATGTTACCATGACATTGGGCATTGGAAATTCAGATGCATCCTGAAGTCCATCGGTATTTTGGTCTCTCCAGGTAAAGTCACCAATTGTTCCCGGTCTGTACATTCCTGCATCCCACATATCTGTTGTCTCTCCGGAGTTTATAGTAAAATTAATTGTTGTACCTGTAGTAGGATCCGGATCACTATCCAGATCATCTGAAGTCATGTCCTGATCTATTATGTAATATGTGGGAGGTTCAACGAAGTTCAAATTATATTCTCCCGGAGGTATTTCAAATGTAGGTGGGGAAAAAGAATATAATCCATCGGGAAGAGTTGTATAGAAATATGTGTCTCCTGTTAAAACATTTGTTAAAGTCACTTTAACATCACCAAGTCCGGGTTCTCCATCCTGTGCTCCATTACCATTCATATCTTCCCATACAAAATCTCCTATTGTTACAAATTTATAAAATCCTGCATCTATATTGTCGATGTTTTGTCCACTTGTAAGATCTGTAGCTACAACATCACCTGTTGCAGGGTCAGGGTCACTGTCGGTATCATCGTTTCCTCCTTGATCCTGTAGAGTAATAGCATCAAAACCACTGCTTGCCAAGTCAAAATTAACAGTGTAATTACCTGGGATTAAATCTACAAAAATATAATCACCAGCACCACCGGTTGTTACGGTGATAGCTGCGATTGCAGTTCCGTTACCTGTAGTTCCTGTTAATGTCACATCAACTCCCGGTAAATCGGGTTCACCGTCTTGAATACCATTTCCATTTGTATCTTCCCAGGTATAATCACCAATTGTTCCAAACTTATAAAATCCGGCATCTATATCTTTTGTCGTTTCACCACTTGCCAAAGTTATCGGAGGAGCTTCACCTGTAGACTGATCTGCATCACTGTCAATACTATCATCTCCACCTTCATCTTTATATGTTAAATGGTAATCGGTAGGTTCAATAAATGTTAATGTATATGTACCGGGAACAAGGTTATCATGATTATAAAAGCCTCCACCACTCGAAGTGACCGTTAAAGGACCAACCGGAGTTCCATTTCCTGTAGTTCCATTCAATTCAACATCAACACCATCAAGTCCCGGTTCTCCACCATCTTGAATACCATTTCCATTTAAATCTTCCCATGTGAAATCACCAATAGAAACAAATTCATAAAAACCCGCATCAATATTATCATAGGTTTCTCCACTTAATGCGGTAATCGCATCGGCATCACCTGTATTTGGATCTGCATCACTGTCGATATTGTCATCTCCACCTTCATCTTTATATGTATAATCATCATATCCTGCCGGTAAATCAAAATGAATAGTATAAGTACCAGGAGGGACATCCGTAAAACTATAATTTCCGGCAGCATCCGTTTGTGTATTTAACGGTCCGTATGCCGCTCCTGTTCCGGTTGTACCGCTAAGGGAAACATCTGCATTTTCAATAGGGGGCTCTCCTGCATCTTGTACTCCGTTACCATTAGAATCCTCCCAAACATAATCACCAAAAGAGATATTTATGAAAAACCCTGCATCTATATCTTTATTATCCTCCCCTGCATTGAGTGTAAATGTTGGGGTAGTATTAGGTCCGTTAGAGTCATCTATATCGCTGTCTTCAGCATCGTCTAGTGCAGCAACATGCTCCGTATGAACATAGTTAGGGTCAACAGTAGATGCATCAAATTCCAAATAATAATCTCCAGGAGCTAAATCCTCAAATACATAAGTTCCAACAGGAGCCGTTGTGGATGTTGTGGTTGAGGCTACCAAATTGCCCCCACTGTCATACAATCGTACGGTGACATTACCCAATCCAAATTCGGTTGCATCCTGGTACCCGTCTCCATCAGTATCTTCCCAAACTTTATCACCTATTCTGGGTGGAGCATAAGCATACTTATTATGATTGTTTTTTATCGTTTTATTTGAAGAAAATCCATTATAACCAAAAATAAATAATAGTGCTATAATGAAAAAAAATGTTAGTTTAATATTAGACCTTGTCCAATTTGATAAAATTGTAATAGTTTTATTCATAATATCAGAAATAAAATAGTTAACTAATAATACTGAACACCATTTTGAACTCACCAGTGTTCTTTTGTTTTGACCTACCTACAAAGTTACAAAAATTTAATCAATTATAATTATATCTTTAAGAAATTATTAAATAATAATTTGGATTAATTATAAATTGTTATTTCGAATAGAAATATATATTTATGAAATTAATCCAAATAGTTTTTTTATTAGTCATAAAATCGAAATCGATAAAATATAAAATTGATTTTTTTGTTTATACTTTTGTAATATCATTATGTAATTATT
>JALSPW010000006.1 GCA_026985735.1 Saprospiraceae bacterium | reverse complement strand
CCGAGATTTTTAATAGTGACAGTAATTCTATTTTTAAAATTATCATTAAGTTTCTCAAATCCGGGTATAATATGATGTCTAATATAGTTTCTGGAATATTTATCGGAAATATTGCTACTATCTTCCCTGTATACAATATTATTTTCATTAGCATATTGCTCTATATCTTGCCTTGAAAAATCAAGCAACGGCCTAATAATATTATCAATTTTTCTATTGATACCTTTCAATCCGCCCAAACCGCTGCCATAGGATATTTTATATAAAAATGTTTCTATATTATCATCTTCATGATGAGCAGTAGCCACATAGTCAAAACCTCCGGATTTCCTTATTTTTTCAAGCCAGTGATATCTGTATTTACGCGCTAAATCCTGAAAATTATTACCATCCCCCTTATTTAATAATCCGGTAATATCAACTTTTGTACTAAAAAACTCAATATTTTTTTTAGAACAAAAATCTTTAACAAATAATTCGTCAATATCGGATTCTCCATTTCTTGTATTGTGATTAAAATGAGCTATAGCAAAATTAAAACCGGCTTCCATAAACAAATAGGACATTACCATTGAATCCAATCCACCACTCACCGCTAATAATATTTTTTGTTGCGGTAAAAAAAGTTTATGTTGCTTAATATTTTCCAAAAAAATATGATACATTTGTATAATATTTATTTTTGTGTTACTACTCAGGCAAAAAGCTTTTGAGATAAAAAAAGAACTTCTTTCAGCCATAATGATTCTTTTCGAGTAGTTCCAATTTATGTAATGTATTTAAATTTATATCAAAAAATGCAAAATAATCAAAAAACAGGCAGAAATAAAATTTTAATGCTAATTTTAATTTCATTTATGTTAGCATGTACAAATAATGCAGGAAATAATAAAGATAGGAAATCTCCCCCTATTGAAACAAAAAGTAATAATTCCGCCAATGATATTGTTCCTGAAAAGAAAAAAGTTGATCAAACACCAATATCTCAAGAAAGGGACATTATCAGTGACAGAAATAATGCAGCAAAAGAATTGGGAAAATCACTTTCTGACCATCCTAAATTATGGAAGCCTATAGTTTTGAATTACTTTATGGTAGACTATTTATCCGAAGGACAAGGACCGCCTAAAGATATTTTGGATCTTGGTGAATGGTATAAATTCAATACTGATTTCCATTATGAGCACGGGTTTTTTGACAAAATAACCGACAGTGGAAAATATTTTGTAAATGATAAAAAGGAGTTATTGATGCTTCCTTCAAATAAATCCCTAGCTCCTTCAGAGTGGAAAATTTTAAATTCCGGCGATGTTATTGTAATGGTTGGAACATCGAAATTCGGAAATAACCCAATCCAAAAACATTGTCAAAATGTATCAAAGCGTCCTGAAATTGAAACATTTGAATAGACAATTATATAATAATATATTTTTTAAATAAATATTTTAATCAAATGAAACATATAATAATATTATTTTTGAGTATTTTCCTGATTAACAATGCTTTTGCTCAAAAAGAATCCAAGGCTAAATATCCTTTAGACGAGATATCCATTACAGGATTAAAATTCAGAAGTATTGGTCCTGCTATTACAGGAGGTAGAATTATAGACATAGAAGTAAATCCTGTCAATTCAAGCCAATATTTTGTAGCTGCCGGTCATGGAAATCTTTGGAAAACAGACAATAAAGGAATTACATTTTATCCTGTATTTGACAATCAGAATTCTCATTCGATAGGTGCGGTTACCATTGATCCCTCTAATCCTCACATCGTATGGGTTGCTACAGGAGAAAACAATGCCCAATCCAATGTGTTGCCGGGTGATGGCGTTTATAAAAGTGAAGACGGTGGAAAAACCTGGAAAAATATGGGATTAAAAAACTCAGAACAACTAGGAGAGATAGTTATTCATCCTCACAATTCAAATATAATATGGGTTGCAGCCTACGGTTCACATAGAAAATCAGGAGGGGAAAGAGGTATTTACCGGTCAAAAGACGGTGGGAAAACCTGGAAACAAGTATTAAAAATAAGTGATAATACAGGTTGCTGGCAGTTGCATATAGATCCGCGTGATCCTAATACTCTGTATGCAGTTGCTCACCAAAGACAAAGATATGAATATACCATAATAAGCGGAGGAGACGAAAGCGGTATATACAAAACAACAGATGGAGGTGATACATGGAACAAACTTAAAGGAGGATTACCGCAAAAAGACGTTGGGAGGATAGGAATGGACATTTCACCTGTCAATCCGGATATTTTATACGCCGTAGTTCATGCTAAAAAAGGAAAAGGGATTTACAAAAGCACGGACAGGGGTGCAAGTTGGACTAAGCAAGGTAGTTATGAAACTGCATATCCTTTTTACTTGCAGAATATCGTTTGTGATCCAAAAAACATTAACAGATTATACGCACTTGACATCGTAAATAAAGTCAGTATTGACGGAGGTAAAACATGGAAGACCCTCGGTGAAAACAAAAAGCACGTTGACAATCATGCTTTGTGGATAGATCCCGATAATACGGCTCATCTTTTGTCAGGATGTGACGGCGGACTTTACGAATCTTACGACAGGGGCAAAAACTGGAATTTCAAATCCAACATCCCGATTGCGGAAATATATAAAGTCTCTACTGACAATGACAAACCGTTTTACAATGTATATATAGGCACACAAGATAATAATAGTCTTGGAGGACCTTCAAGAACAATAAATTCAGGAGGAATAACCAATTCGGATTGGAAATTCACCTGGGGCGGAGATGGATTTCAAACGGTAGTTGACTGGAAAGATCCCAATATCGTATATTCCCAATCCCAATTTGGAGGTTTAGTAAGATACAACAAGATTACAGGTGAAAGATTGTATATTAAAAGTTTTGAACACAGAGATTCCGCTTATCGTTTTGACTGGGATGCGCCATTGATAATTTCAAAATTTGACCATAAGAGATTGTATCACGGCTGTCAAAAAGTATTGCGTTCCGACGACCAAGGTAATACTTGGAAAGAGATAAGCCCTGATCTAACCCGCGGTATCCCAAAAGAAATGGCAAAACTAATGGGTAGAAGCTGGAGCATTGATGAACTGGCTTCCAAGAGATCTTTAGCACAGTTATCCACCATTGCAGAATCTCCACTGGATGAAAATATATTATTTGCAGGTTCTGCAGACGGTCTTATACACTATACTATAGATGGTGGCAAAATCTGGCATAAAAGCAAATTGACCGGAATACCTCAATATGCGAGAATAAATCAAATTTATGCATCAAATCATAATAAAAACGTGGCTTATGCTGCTATTCAAGATCATTTTGGAGGAGATTATAGCCCTTATTTATTCAAAACAGTTGATGGAGGTGCCACTTGGTTCAGTATTAATGCCAATCTACCCGCAAAAGGATGCACATATACCATTGCTGAAGACTATATCAATCCGGATTTATTGTTTACCGGTACTATGGACGGTGTTTTTGTATCAAATACATCAAACATTCATTGGGTGAAAATGACTTCAGGTATTCCAAATGCAACTATTATGAATCTCACTATACAAAAGGCAGAGGATGATCTTGTAGTATCGACATTCGGGCGCGGAGTATATATATTGGATGATTATTCCCCTTTGCGTTATATTACGACAGGACTTCTTGATAAAAAAGCGGAGATATTTCCTATCAAAGACGCATTGATGTTTATAGAAGCTGACCCGTATGGATTTCCGGGAGTAGGTTTTCAAGGTGCTTCATTTTATGCTGCTCCAAATCCAAAAGTGGGAGCTGTCTTTACATATTTCATTAAAGAAAAGCCCAAAACATTAAAAGAACTACGAAGAGAAGAAGAGAAAAAACTCCAAAAAGAAAATAAAGATGTGAAATATCCCGAATACCAACAATTGGAAAAAGAAAGCAAAGAAGAAAAAGCATTTTTGCTTTTTACTGTCAGTGATGAAAGTGGAGATGTGATAAGAAAGATAAAAAAGCCATATAATGCGGGTGTTCAAAGAATGGTTTGGAATTTCAGATTTAGTCCGGTTGGTCCTATTGAAATAAGGGGTGGTGGAGAAAAAATGCCATGGGATAGTCCCGATTTGGGATATATGGTAGCTCCGGGCAAATACACTGTTTCATTATCTCAATACAAAGATGGTGAGTTTACGGAATTAGTAGGACCTCAATCATTTATTTGTAAACCTTTGTTTGCGCCATATCTTACGGAAAAAGAGCAAGCATCATTATCCGAATTTAATAAAAAAGTGGCAAAATTTTCAAGGACTGTCTCCGCAGCTAATGCTCACAGAAAACATTTGTCGGAAATGCTACCTTTTCTTAAAAAAGCAATTCTTTCTACCCCGGATATTGATGCAAGATGGTTTAAAGATATTTCCGCTATAAAACAACAATTGAAAAAAGTAGATAAATTGATAAATGGAGATAGATTGCTTTCGAAATACGAAGGAGCGGCAAGAAAATCACTAAAAAGCAAGATAGATTTGATTACAAACAGTTTGTGGAGTACTACATCGTTGCAAACTTCTACATACAAAAGAGCGTACAAAGAAGCATTTGAAGATTTTAACAATGCAATAACCGAACTACAAAAAGCTGATAATATGATTAAAGATTTGGAGGACAAATTGGTAAAAGCCGGTTCGCCATATATTCCGGGTAAATTTCCGGAATGGGAAAAATAATAAAATCAACTACAAAGTATAAGCAGTGTCTTGAGCTACACTGCTTATACTTTTTTACCGGCTCAATTCCACAACTCTCATATTTTGTATATTTCCATTGTCTATATCAAATAATATCAAAGTTCTTATTTTATGGAAACCTTTTTTACCGCACGAACCGGGATTCAAGTGCAATAGATTATTTTTCTTATCCGGAATTATTTTCAAAATATGAGAATGCCCACTTATAAAAATATCAGGTCTGAAACTTGTTATCAATTCTTTTGCTCTACGAGAATACCTTCCCGGATAACCACCTATATGAATAATCAATACTTTTAAACTTTCTATGGTAAAAAAAAGATATTCCGGAATCTCAACTCTAATATCCTGTCCGTCTATATTACCAAATACAGCTCTCACCATTTTTATAGCACGGTATTTATCCAAGGTCATAACATCACCGATATCACCGGCATGCCATATCTCATCACAACTTTCAATGTATTTCCCAACATCTTCTCCATAATAAGAATGAGTATCGCTAATCAGAGCTATTTTTTTCATTAACTTATCTATCTTAAAAGCATCACCTGACCTTTCTTATCATCTTTATATGTTTCATCATCTCTTATAGCTTCCCAGTGAACACTATACAAATAGACTCCCGGAGGCATACTCTTTCCCCTGAAAGTACCGTCCCAACCTTGATCCGGATCGGTAGTTTCAAATACCCTTTCCCCCCAGCGGTCAAATATTTTCATTTCAAAGACATCAAATTTAAAGGGTTCTTTTTGAAAAACTTTAAATATTGAATTCAAAGAATCCGTTCTTCCGGTTGGGAAAAATGCATTAGGATAATATACGGTAAAACAATCGGCTGTATTTTTAGTATATTGATAAACAAAAGTAGATACCCTAACCGTATCACACAATGTAACAGTTGCCATATAGGTTCCTTTTTTATTAACAACAATAGAAGAAACATTTTTTTCTCCTGTGCTCCACTCATAAGTAGCACCTTTCAAACCTGGAACACTAAATGAATAATACTCCCCGGGGCATAATGTGATTGTATCATTTTTTTGCGTCATATTAACTTTACCGCATTTCTCTTCGTTAAAACCGGTTATTATTTGTCTTTTCAATTCAATATCTTCCACTTTCATTTCCAGGGTATCCATTGAAAAAAAAGTATTATTTACAGAAGTAGGATTCATATTTATAAACTCTCCAGACTTAGAATCTTCGAGGCAGACAGGCTCTTCAGACTCAACTACAAATCCTTTATCGGAAGGTTGAGTTTTACTTACAAACATATAAGGTGAGTTCAAATCAATTCCATCTCCGGATGTTTTCTTTTTATAACAAAAACCTGACATCACCAAAGAAACATCAGAGCATATTTCAAGTGAAGAAGAATTTAATAAAAAACTATCTTTAGCAAATTCATATACTTTAGGATCTTGAAATTTTTCTAAATTTGATGTAAAAAACAATACTTTATCATGAATCATAAAAAATATAGGAAATATACCTACTTTTGGTCCATCAAGCACCTTTAAAAATGCAGGATGATCTTTAAAATCAGTAGCCGTAAATCCATCCGTTTCAGCAACTAAATTTCCGTCCGGATCAAATTTAGCCAATCTGTATACAGCAGTATCAAGCTTGATAGAAGGATCTGTATTGACAGTATCTTTTCTTAGGACAGTATCAATAATCGCAGTTATGACATTAGAGAAATTATTTTCATCGGCAATAACAGGATCATTTACATTACTAAAATATCTACCTTGAATTTCTTTTGCCCATATCAAAGTATCGATAACCTCCTCATCAAGATGAATTTTGGCATAAGCCGAACTATCTGAAAATATAATCAAATTTCCGTCCGTATCAATCACTGATGAGCTATGTCTAATTCCATTTATTTTTTTAGAATCCAAAATATTGCCATCGGTATCAAGTGAAATTATAACCGTATTACCATTTTTATCCCCGGAAATCAAATAAATAACATCTTTAATTCTATTAAATAAAATATTTGAAGTATAGGAATAAAGATTATCATCTTTGGTCGTAAAAGTCTTTGACCAGCTAATATCTCCGTTTATATCTATTTTGACCAAAGTCAAATAATGGAAAACAATATTTAATTCGGGAGATTTCAACAAAAGATACATTTCGTTATTATTCTTGAGAACATCCGGTCTCGAACTTCCGGAATTGTCATGTGTAGAATAATCATTTGTCCAATCCAAATCACCGCATTCAGTAAATTTTGAAAGGCGGAATTTTACCGTATCACTCAACCACTGAGGACTATTGAAAGCCAGAAATCCCTTATCCAGGGCGACCAATTTGGGATAAAACCCCTTAACAGTATCAATTTTATTAAACATACTTAGTTGGGCACTTAAATTGAAAGACAAACTCAACAATAATATTCCACCAATCAAGTATTTTGTAATATTTTTTTTCATCAGTTAAATTTTTTGTTTTTATAAAAATCATAAAAATTTTGCATATACACTGCTCAATTCTTTTAGCTTAATAAAAACGACTTTTCCTATCTTAAAAGTACTAAAGCAGAGCAAATCCATTTTAGAATTACAAATATAATCAATAAATATGAAACGCAAAATTCATAGAATTGATATATTTAATTAAAATAAATTATCTTTGCATTTTAATTTTAATAAAAAAATAATATTATGAATCAAGAAAAAAATCAAGCTCAACAAATTACGATAGATCTTTCGGAAGAAATAGCGGAAGGCACTTATGCCAATTTGGCAATCATTGCACATTCACATGCGGAATTTGTAATAGATTTTGTAAGAACGATGCCAAATGTTCCTAAAGCAAAAGTAAAATCCAGAATTATTCTCACGCCATCCCATGCTAAGAGACTTTTACAGGCTTTGAATGATAATATAAAGAAATATGAAGCACAATACGGTAAAATAGATATTGGTCAGGGTGGTGGCGGAACAATGCAATTTCCTCCTTTGAATTTTACTCCGACAGCCAAAGCATAATTGCATTATAAGCTGTTTTTATATTAAATCTTAAATATCAACATATTGAGCCTAACTAATGTCTGTCTATAAAGTGCTTGATTTTATAATGATTTTATGGACAAATATTTTATATTTATTATGCATTTAA
The DNA here is from genome assembly GCA_026985735.1 of Saprospiraceae bacterium. Taxonomy (GTDB): domain Bacteria; phylum Bacteroidota; class Bacteroidia; order Chitinophagales; family Saprospiraceae; genus JADJGA01. The sequence continues at coordinate 13,637 of JALSPW010000006.1, read as the reverse complement.
GAAAATAAAATATCAAAATAAAAATCATATAAATCCGGATGCATTACTTATATTACAGATATTTATTGAAAGTTTTATTTAATTGTCAAAATATAGAAAAAATTAATCTTATGAAACGAATACCTTTATTCACTATATTATATTTATTTATTTTTAGCAGTCTTTTTGCTCAAGGAGGAATGTGGTTGCCCAATACAATAAAAGGAAATATAGAAAAGGATATGCAAAGGTTGGGGATGAAAATACCGGCAGATGATATTTACAATACCACCAAAAGCTCAATTAAAGATGCGATTGTACAATTTGGAGGCGGATGCACCGGAGAAGTTATATCACCCAAAGGGTTATTATTGACAAATCATCATTGCGGATACGGGGCAATACAAAGGCTGTCCACAGTGGAAAATAATTTACTTAAAAACGGTTATTGGGCAAAATCATTTAAGGAAGAATTGCCGGCAAAAGGTCTAACGGTAACATTTGTAAATAGAATTGAAGATGTTACGGATAAGATATTAAAGAATATTAATAAAAATTTATCTCCCAATGAAAAACAATCTTTAATTGACAAAAATATTGATTCTTTATCAAAAGCAACAGTAATAGAAGATTATCAGACAATAGAGATTAAACCCTTTTATTATGGCAACAAGTATTATTTATTTGTAAAAACCACTTACAAAGATATCAGATTGGTAGGTGTGGGACCTGAAGCCATTGGAAAATTCGGTGCAGATACGGACAACTGGATGTGGCCTAGACACAATGCGGATTTTTCAATATTTAGAATATATGCAGATAAAAACAATCTTCCCGCCGGATACTCAAAAGATAATATCCCTTATACACCGAAACATTTTTTACCTATTTCTGTAAAAGAAATCAATGAAAATGATTTCACAATGGTATTCGGATTCCCCGGTAGAACCCAGGAATATTTACCTTCTATAGCCGTGGATCAAATTGCGAATAAACTGGATCCCGTTCGAATCGCTATCAGGAAAGCTGCATTGGATGTAATGGGAAAATACATGAGAGAAGATGAAGCTACAAGGCTAAAATACGCTTCAAAATTTGCAGGAATAGCCAATTATTGGAAAAAATGGATTGGCGAAAGTCAGGGTATCAATCGTGTAAATGCAGTTGAGAAGAAAAAAGAAATGGAAATGGAATTTATGCAGAGATTGGATAAAAACCCGAAAGCCAAAGATAAATACGGCAATCTTTTAACTGAGTTTGATTCTCTATACACAGCATTTGAACCATATAATATTGCTCAAAATTCCATATATGAAACCTTTTACAGAAGCATAGATTTCATGAGAGTAATGAGCTATTTAAACAGATTAAAGAGGTACTATAAAAATAATGGAGAGAAAGCATACAATCGGTTCAAAGGCCGATTGCTTCCATATCTCAGGGGGATGTACAAAAACCTGGATATAACAATAGATAAAAATGTATTCACCGCTTTAGTGAAAAAATATGCTTTGGAATCAAAACCTGAATTTGTTCCCGCATCCTTAAAAAACCTTAAAACCGATAAAGACTTCAGAGATTTTGCAAATAATATTTACAATACCAAATTCAGTAATTATAAATATTTGGCAGCTATAATTGACACTATCAATATTGAATGGGCAATTTCCATGTTTGAAAAAGAACCCGGCTTTATTTTTGCACAAGAAATAAATAAAATATCAGATATAAAAGTTTCACCCAAATACAATGAACTGAGTACAAATATCAACGCTTTGCAAAAGAAATATATGAAAGCACTTATGGAGGTTTTTCCTGAAAAAAGCTTTTTCCCCGATGCAAACAGCACAATAAGAATCACTTATGGCCAGGTAAAAGGATACCATCCCAGAGATGCTGTTTATTATGAACCTGTCTCACATATCGAAGGAGTAATAGAAAAATATAAACCCGGAGATTATGAATTTGATCTGCCGCAAAAATTTATTAACTTATACAATTCCCGGGATTTCGGAAATTATACGGATAAGTCGGGTTCTGTTCCTGTTTGCTTTATCGCAACAAATCATACTACGGGAGGCAATTCCGGCAGTCCTGCACTTGATGCGGAAGGAAATCTCATCGGATTGAATTTTGACAGAGTTTGGGAAGGAACAATGAGTGATTTATATTACGATCCTTCTATATGCCGGAATATCATGGTAGATGTAAGATATATTTTATTTCTTATTGAAAAATATGGCAATGCAAAAAGATTGTTAGAAGAAATAAAAATAATGAGATAAAAAAATCGCTTTTTTATTTAATATTTCGTATATTAGCATTATGAAAATACCAGATTTTAAAAAGCATAAATTAAATCTTGAAATGGGAAGAGAAGCAGTTTCTTCAAAAAAAACTTTTTCTACTCCCGAAAATATCAAAATAAAAACAGTTTATAATTCAGACGAGATAATAGGCTTCCCATACAAAGGATACATATCGGGTGCTGCACCATTTTTAAGAGGTCCTTACCCTACAATGTACCTTGGCAGACCGTGGACTATAAGGCAATATGCCGGTTTTTCCACAGCTGAAGAAAGTAATGCGTTTTATAAAAAGAATCTTAAAGCCGGACAAAAAGGTTTGTCAGTTGCTTTTGATCTTGCCACTCACAGAGGATATGATTCGGATCATCCCCGTGTAAAAGGTGATGTCGGAATGGCTGGCGTTGCAATAGATTCAGTAGAAGATATGAAAATTTTATTCAAAGACATCCCTTTAGATAAAATGAGTGTTTCCATGACAATGAATGGAGCGGTAATACCTATTATGGCCTTCTTTATCGTTACTGCAGAAGAACAAGGCGTGACTCCTGAAAAGCTTTCGGGAACAATCCAAAATGATATACTTAAAGAATTCATGGTAAGGAATACATTCATATATCCTCCACAACCTTCAATGAGGATAATATCCGATATCTTTGAATACACATCTGCCAATATGCCAAAATTCAACTCTATAAGCATTAGTGGGTATCATATTCATGAGGCAGGCGCACCGGCAGATTTGGAATTGGCTTATACTTTGGCGAATGGGAAAGAATATATTAAAGCAGGATTGAAAGCAGGATTAAAAATCGATGAATTTGCACCAAGATTTTCTTTTTTTTGGGGAATAGGGATGAATTTCTTTATGGAAATAGCAAAAATGAGGGCAGGAAGGATATTGTGGGCTAAACTATTGGAAGAGTTCAATCCAAGCAATCCCAAATCATCTGCGTTACGTACACATTGCCAAACTTCAGGATATAGCCTTACAGAGCAAGATCCATTTAATAATATAGCCAGAACAACTATTGAGGCTATGGCGGCAGTACTTGGAGGCACCCAATCACTTCATACCAATGCATTGGACGAGGCTATAGCATTACCCACTGATTTTTCAGCCAAAATAGCAAGAGATACTCAAAAGATACTGCAACAAAATACAGATATCACCAAGACAGTAGATCCGTTTGGAGGTTCTTATTATGTGGAATCTCTTACTTATGAATTGCTCAATAAAGCATGGAAACATATAGAAGAAATAGAAAAATACGGAGGGATGACTAAAGCAATAGAAAAAGGAATTCCCAAGATGAGAATCGAAGAAGCAGCAGCAAGAAAACAAGCAAAAATCGATTCGGGGAAAGCTAAAATAACGGGTATAAATATTTTCCCTTTTGAATCAAACGTGGAACTGGAAACACTGGAAGTTGATAATTCACAAGTAAGAAAAAATCAAATCGAATCCATAAAACATATTAAAGTCCATAGGAACAACAAAAAAGTCGAAAAGTTATTGGATAAAATAACAGATGCTGCAAAATCCGATACCGGTAATTTACTCGCACTTGCAGTTGATGCCGCAAGGGAAAGAGCTACTTTGGGAGAAATATCAAATGCCATGGAAAAAGCTTATGGACGATACAATTTAAAATCACAAATTTCTACAGGAATATATTCACAAGAAATTAAAATGGATGAAAATTTTATTAAAGCCAAGAAATTATCAAACGAATTCAGTAATTTGACAGGAAGACGTCCCAGAATAATGATTGTAAAATTAGGACAAGACGGACATGACCGAGGTGCAAAAGTTATAGCAACCGCTTTTGCCGATATGGGATTTGATGTAGACATAGCTCCTATGTTTCAAACACCTCAAGAAGCAGCTAAACAAGCGGCTGAAAATGATGTGCATATACTTGGTATTTCATCACTTGCTGCGGGACACAAAACCTTAGTACCGGAAACATTAGATGAGTTAAAAAAGATAAACCGTGATGATATTTTGGTTATCGCCGGTGGAGTCATTCCTAAAAAAGATTACAATTTTCTTTTCGACCATGGCGTAGCGGGAATCTTTGGTCCCGGTACGGCAATACCTGACTCAGCCATAAAAATATTGGAAGTACTACTTGATGCATATAGATAATTTTTCTGTATTTCATTCTCCTCCAAATATATAAACCATTGATAATTCAAATGCTCCTTTATAACCATTCAAATGATTCAGATTCGAAATTGTTATGTCATAGCTCAATCCAAATTCAAGATGATTGATTTGATAACTTGAAGAAAATATAATATCGGGAAGCTCAAAGCCCGAAATGGAATTCGTAACCCTCGCCCATAGACCAACTTCAAATGCAGTGTCATCATAATTAGAGTATGTAAATCTTATTTTTGTTCCGGCTATTGATTGAATAATATTACCTTGCATATTGAAAAACAATGCCGGAGATAATATCAAACCCTTTTCCAGCAAGAATTTTGCCCCAAGTAAACCCGAATATTTCATTTTCATTTTATCATCAATGCCTTGTACAAGCGATATATCCGGTCTATTCAAATGTGAGATCGAACCACTCAAATAATATGAATTTTCACTGTCCGTAAAATACCACATCAATCCCATATTAATATCAGGGTATAGTTTTGAGTCCAATAAATTTTCGCCCGAATCAATACCGGGATCAACAAGTTCGGTGTTCCTGTTGAATTGAGATCCAAAAAGGAACCCGGAGTAATGCAAATAAGATATTCCATAACCAAATTGTGCCCCGAATACCAAATATTGATTTATTCCCCGGTATTTTTCAGCATAAAGATGTTTTGAATAAGATAAACTTAAATATCCTTGTGTTTGTTCTATTTTTGCCAAACCTGATCTATCATCCGCTACCATAGCACCGATACCGAGATAATCACCATTTAGAATTTTCGATTTGTGATCAAAAAAAATAGTGCTTGTCACTAAAGAAGCATTTGGCACTATGCTATACCATTGATTTCTAATTGTCGTCCCGATTCTGTTTGATCCTTTAAACACTCCTGTTAAAGCAGGATTTGTACTAAGAGGGTTATTATAAAATTGTGAAAATACAGCATCCTGGCCATTTAGTAAAATGGTATTTAAAATCAACATAAAAATCAATATTCTTTTCACTTTTATCATTTTATCTCAACAAAGTAACAAGCCCCTTGAAAATTTGGGAAATTCCGTTTATATTTTCTATTTCAAGATACCAGGAAAAGACGCCCGTATTTAATTTTTCCCCTCTAAAAGTACCATCCCAGCCTTCCGATTCATCATTAACTTCAAAATCATTGCGTTCATACACCTTCCCTCCCCACCTGTCATAAATAATAAATTTCTTTACTTTTATACCTGATTTACCATAAACAAAAAGTTTTTTATTTTCTTTTTTATTTCCCGAAGGAATAAAAGCGGTAGGAACAAATATACCCTTATCTATTGATATCAATATATTTTTCATATCTTCTGCAACACATCCGAGGCTGTCTGTGATACTCAATTGTATTTGAAAATTACTATAAACCGGAATTTCGGGATTGGGACAATCACTACAACTGATATTTATTTCTTCAGGAACAATCCACGTATACATATATGGTAAGGTACCATTTTTAATATTAGGATCAAGTCTAATAGTCGAACCGTATTTCACCAAAGTATCTTCCCCAATATCGAGTAATAGAGGATTCGGTTCATCCACTAAAACATCAAAAATAGTATCTGTACATCCATTTATATCTTTTGTAATGACATCATAAACACCGCTTTCTAATCCTATTAACCGGTTTCCAGGATAATAATCCTCATCAATAATCTTATGTGAATATGGTGGTACTCCACCCGAATCATTAAAAACAATTTCGCCGTCACTACCTCCTGCACAGGTAGGCGGTTTTGTTTGCAACTCCGCTTTTAAAAATTCTTCCGGCTCGGATATATAAACAGAGTCTTCAAATTCACAATTATTGGAATCTAATATTTTCACGCCATAATAGCCGGATTGCAATAAATCAATACTTGTTTCCATAATTGCATTATTCCAAATAAAAATATATGGAGGAGTACCTCCCGATATACCGGTATTGACAGAACCGTCATTTCCTCCTTTACATTTTACGTTTTCAATCCGGTAGTTAACATATAATGGAGCCGGTTGTTTTATATGAAAAATACGCTCTGCTTCACACCCTTTATTATCTGTTATTGTCAATTTATATATACCGGCTTCAAGACTATCTGCCAATGCATTTGTCGATACAGTTACATTTGAACTCCATGAAAAATCCAATGAATCATTTTCATTCCGCACTATCTCAATTTGCCCGTCGTTATAACCAAAACACGAAACATCTTTAATCCGTTTAACAACAATCTGCAATTCTTCAGGATTTGGTATAAAAATATTTTCATTCTCCCTACAACCATGCATATCCTTGGCGCTTACAACATAAACATCTCCTCCCTTCAACCCATAAACATAAACCCCGTTTTGTACCGGAGTTGTATTCCATTCAAATGTGAAATTATCTTTTCCCGTTTCTCTGCTTCCATAAAATACTTTGTCTATCCATGCTTCTCCATCAGGGACATCATGGCAAGATGGACTTTTATAATCAATTTTGATTCCAATATTATCCAATTCCACTATTTCGTGTTCGATTATTTTTGTACATCCCAAAGAATCGGTTACCGTAACTTTATAAAAACCTTTAGCAAGATTATAAATCGAATCCACTGTTTCCCCTGTATTCCACAGTATATCATATTTTTTATCAGCAGGTATATCCAATGCTATCCAACCATTATCGGTTCCGTAACAGAGTGTATCGTAAGCATTGAAACCGACGGCCAATCCTTCTACAGGTTCCGTAATTTCATAAGATTTTGTAATCTCACAATTATTCCTATCTGACACTGTTACCTTATAGATGCCTGCAGGTATATCTATTAAATCTTCACCATTGAATATACCAAAAGGAGTATCCCAATGATATCGATATTCTCCTGCTCCTCCCTCAACATCTATTAGGATTTTGCCGGTATTATACCCTTTACAATCAATATTTAAAACAATACTATTGATTTTAATAGGCAAAGGCTCTTCAATATAAACCGTATCAAAATAGGAACACCCTTCTACATCCGTAACCGTAAGATAATAATATGACGAAGCTAATCCGGAAATAACACTACCGGTAAAAATCGTACCGCCACCGCTATATTTCCATTCATACTGAAATCCACCGTTTCCTCCCGATGCAAAAGCGGAAACACTACCATCATTTTCTCCGTAACAACTAATGTTATTAATAGTATAATCAACTTTTATAGCAGAAGAACTCTTTATTTCAAAAACATAAGGAATTTCACATCCTTCATTATCGGATATGTATACAGTATCTATTCCGGATGAAAGATTATTAAAATATCCGGTATTATTCACTTGATTTTGATAGCGATACCTATAAGGTCCTTTTGGGCCGGAAGCCTGCAACTGTATTTCACCGGTTTGATCTCCAAAACATTTGACATCTGTTTTAGAAATCAAATTTATTTCCGGTGGAGGACACGGGAAAGTCGCACATGTAACAGATACCGGTTTATATTGGCATTCATCACCTTTAATTCTGACTTCTATAGTAATATTTTCATTATAATTTAAACCTGAAACAATATAAAAAGTATCCGCTATATCAATCCACTCCCCTGAATTATTAATCCTCACTTGATATTTTTCTCCCAGTTTATTTATACCCCAAATAAAACGTATGAAATCAGTAGAAATCGAATCACAAGTTAAAAAAGGAACAGTTTCAGATTCATTAATATTGGCATATATGGAATCAGATAATGTACAACCATAAGTATCCTTAAGATCAACAAAGTAATACCCCGGCAACTTTGGATAAATATCGGGAGACAAGCAATCCGTACAACTAATATTTGAGTAAGGATGCCATTGATAATTAATATTATAATTTGAATTTAATGCCAAATGCCAAGCTCCAAGACTTCCCGACCATCCTGTTTCATCATTAACAATCAATAATTTCCATTCTCCGTTAATCTTTTTGCCCCATAAATCATCCCAATTCCCCTCAGGTTGAAAATCACCTATAAATTTTGGATTCAACGGGAAATAATCACCTAGAACAGGATCTCCATTATTAATATTAACAGTTGCATCCGGAGTAAAACATGTATGAATCATCGAATCGATATCAATAGATGCATTAGGTTTGAATCCATTGTCTGTACTCAATTCGAAATAAAAATTATCAGGAGTAACCAAATAGATATCCAGGTCACTCAAGACTCTGATTGATAAAGTATCAATACATATTTCTTTTAGTATTTCTTTATTTAAAACATCAGGAGTTAACCCGGATATGTTAATCGAAGAAAATATTTCACTACCCTTTTCGGCACCAATAACAAAATCATTATTATTTGAAAAATATCTATCCGGAGGAGGAGAATAATCATCCGCCAAAGTAGCTCCAACATTTACAGTATCACCTTCACATACCATAATAGAATCTTCAAGATTAATATCTACAAGTTTATTATCCACTATTCTTAATATCAGAGTATCAAGTTGACAGACGTTTTTTCTATATTCAAGAGCAATAATCTCTTCGTTTTCATCTATATTATCCGGATAAGCATCAATAAAAAATGAAAATGTATTTTTACCTTTCAAAATTTTTGTTTCAACAGGTAATTGTGAAAAATCAATTAATTCTGTAGCCAAACTACCCAAACTGCTATCATTGAGCAATCTCATTTCCAGATTATAATCAGAATTAACGGGATAATCATAATTAAATTTCAATTCAGCCGGAGAACATCCTTCTGAAATGGTACCGTCAAAGCTTGGAGTATTTATAGCAACTTTCAAAGCATTAGAGCTAAAACTTTTTGCTTCCAAAAACACTGCGGAATCATAAACGTCATCCACCACATCTGCAATAACCAGTTTTATAACATATTCCGTACAGGGAACCACTTTGGCAGAAGCTACAAAAACATCAAGATATCCATCATAAGTCATATTTGGAGAAGAAAAAGGATTGGTATTGTAATACTGCTCATTTTTGGCATTACAATTAACATCTTTATAAGGATGTATATTATTAATACTAACAGGCTCATTTGTATTGGGGACCAAAGCTATATTTTTACTAACATAATTCCCTCCGTCAGGATTTGCCCCGGAAATAAAAAAAGCAAAAGCGTCATTATATTCAGAACAAACAAACTCAGGATATTCTTCCGATGCAAAAACATAATTGAAACGTATAGAATCAGAGAAAGGAATAAATCTGATTTCATATCTGCATATATCAAACAATTGATTGCTATTAATAGCACTTGCCAAATCCTGATCAAAATAATTATTCCCCGAACTTTTTGTCTGTGTACCGGGTGAATTATTTGGTAGTGCAGCAACTGCACTTTCTCCTGTTGTCATCAGTATGCCCCTATCCAAATTAATAGCGGTTTTACCATTTGAAAAATATCCAACCGATTTTGATTCCCCATCGTATTTAATATCTACAATTTGTACACCTTCACCCAAAAAGACATTTTTTATCAAATCAACCGGTGTAAAATTGTTATCATCTGCAGGTTTAACCTGTACCTGAGCAGATACAACAGCGAAAACAATTATAAAAACCGATAATAGAAATATTTTTTTCATATCTATAAACAAAAGTACATTAAAATCTTAATTAATTCAAAATTCTAATAGAAGAATGAAATAAAAAACACAAATTACAAAGTCAACCGGTTTATAATTTCAGTGGAACTGACTCCTATCAACAATAATTTTAATAATAGCTTGAACAAAAGACAAATAATTGAGAATTGAGAATTGAGAATGACAAAAGAGAAATTTAATTATGAATGGTGAATGATAAATTATAAGTTAAAAAGCCGGCTTTGAAGTCATGCTATCGTATGCTTTCAAGTCCTACCTTCAACTATCGGAAAATGATTTACAGCGTGCTATTTTAATATCCTTCCAAAGAGATTAAATTTGAAAAGATGATTAATCATGAAGCCATGCAAATACCAGCAGTATTAATCTGTCATGATTTTATCAGCCCACCCGATTCTAATGAATTGGTTCTTTCACTATGTAGTGTTTATCTTTAAAGTGTTTGGTTCTTTAAAAATAAAGATTTTTGAAGAATTTTTTTGATAATCGGTGATACCTTAGTATCAGCGATTTGAAAAAAGTAAAAAGTTCGCAAAAAGATTATTTTTTGTGTTTTTATTATAACATAAATTATATGATTATTTGGTATTATATATTAGTTAATCTAAAATTATCACATTTTAATCTATTATATTGATAAAATAGCCTTCCGTTATTTAGCTTTGTATATTATTAACTAAACTACATCTGAAATTAAAGTACTTGAATTTTTAAATTTTAATGACTTTATGGACAGACACTAAATAGTGTCTGTATATAAAGTGCTTGATTTTTGGAAAATTAAGATTTTTGATGAAATTTTTATCTTTTTGATAATCGGTGATGCCTTAGTATCAGCGATTTGAAAAAAGTAAAAAGTTCGCAAAAAGATTATTTTTAAATTTTAATGACTTTATGGACAGACACTAAATAATAAAAAGCACATGAAAAATTTCTTAAAAAACGTTTTAGCAACTATCACGGGAATAGTTGTATTTTTATTAATAATCGTATTTGGTTTTGCAATAATTGCAGCATCATCAAATTCTGCTCCCGTAATAGGTTCTAAATCCACATTACAAATAAAGCTTAACGGTCCGATCAAAGAAAAAGCGGAAAATCCGGATCAATTGGAATTATTATTTGATAAAAATCTAAACCCTGACTTGGGGCAAATCGTAGATGCAATAAAACTGGCCAAAGAAGACAACAAAATAAAAGGCATATTTCTTGAGCCGTTGTTTCCTGAAATGGGATATGCTTCTGCTACCATATTAAGAAATGCTTTAAAAGATTTTAAATCAAGTGGTAAATATATATATGCATACAGCGAATTTTATACACCACTGACATATTACGTATCCAGTGTAGCAGACTCCATATTTTTAAGTCCTAACGGGATGGTGAAAAAGACAGGATTTTCTGCCTCAATACCTTTTTTCAAAGAATTTTATGATAATATTGGAATAAAGTGGAATATATTTTATGCAGGACAATTTAAAAGTGCTACAGAACCATTGAGATATAATAAAATGAGTGAGCAAAACAGATTTCAGCTACATGAGTTTTTTAACGGATTATATAAAAACACAAAGGATTCCATTCTTACTGTGCGAAATATTAATAAAGACAGTATGGAAAGTTTTGTAAATAATTTCAAAGGGCTTTTCCCTCAAAATGCAGTAAAATACGGCTTGGTTGACTCACTTATCTATAAAATTGATTTCACAAGATTGCTGAAAGAAAAAAATGGTATACCTGCAAAGAAAAAGCTTAAATTGATTTCGATAAATAAATATAGAAGAGGTGTAAAAAAACCAAAAATAAAGAAAAGCAAAAATAAAATCGCTGTAATTTATATGCAGGGAGACATTGTCGACGCCGGTAAAAAAGCCGGAAGTATATCACCCGAAAAATATGCTAAAGCTTTTGATGATATTTTAAGAAAAGATAATATCAAAGGAGTGGTTCTAAGAGTAAATTCGCCAGGGGGAAGCGGTTCAGCATCCGACGAGATATTGAGAGCTATTGATAGAATAAAAGAAACCGGTAAACCCGTCATTGTTTCAATGGGTGACTATGCAGCATCTGGCGGTTACTACATTTCATGTCATGCAGATACGATTGTAGCAGATGCCAATTCATTAACGGGCTCAATTGGTGTCTTTGGAATATTACCTGAATTTAAAGAATTGATGGATGAGAAATTAAAGATTCACTTTGATTCTGTAAAAACACATAAAATGTCATTGGCATTTTCACCACAATACAATATGGATAGTGATTCTAGAAAGCTTATGCAGTCATATATTGAAAATTTCTATGAACAGTTTCTAAACACCGTAGCTAAAGGAAGAAATATGACAAGGGATGAGGTACATAAAATAGCACAAGGCAGAATATGGCTTGGTGCGACAGCAAAAAAAATAGGATTGGTCGATGTATTGGGAAATTTGGATACAGCAATAGAAATATGTGCAAATAAAGCAAAATTAAAAGAGTATTCTCTTACAAAATATCCAAGAGTTAAAAACAATTTATTACAGCAATTAATTATGCAACTTTCGGAACAAACGGACATGGAATCAAAAATATTAAATTCAAAATATATCAGAACATTCAAACCTGTACTCGAAGTACTTGAAAACACGGAAATCACAGAACCACAAGCGAGATTACCTTTTGATATTGAATTTAAGTAATAAATATTTCAGAAATAATGAAAAAGGTATGGATTTTTCCATACCTTTTTTATAATGCAAGAACAACCGAGCCGTTAGGAATTAGAATGACTCAAATCTCAGTAGATAATCTTTAGCCGACAGTTTTTATCCGGAGGTGATTATCAACTTATCATTCATAATTGATTATTCACCATGACTTTTATCTTTGTCCTTTGAACTTTTAATGATGATGTCCGGCACCATGTACATGTCCATGTTCCAATTCTTCAGGTGTAGCATCTCTAACATCAAGTATTACCCCTTTGAAATAAAGATTTTTATCCGCCATCGGATGATTAAAGTCCATTGTGACAGTTTCGTCACTAACTTTATCAACTCTTCCATTGAATTTATTCCCTTGATTGTCCTGCATGGCAATAACATTATCTTTTACTAATAATCCTTCTTCAATAGCCCCTTCCCTCTCAAAGGTAGCTTTAGGAAGTTCTATTATATTTTCAGGATTCGACAGTCCATAGGCTTCGGAAGCTTCAATCATAAACTCAAATTCATCACCTTTTTCTTTTCCTTTTAAATTTTCTTCAAATTTCGGAATCATCATTCCCAAACCGTAGATAAACTCCAATGGATGTCCTTCTTGTGTCTTTTCAACCAATTCTGAATCAAAGCCTTCAGTTCTTAATTCGTAGTTTAATGAAACTACTTTGTTCTTATCAATTTTCATATTCATTATTTTATATGTAACATCCCGAATAGAGTCATTTAAATAAAAAATATTTTATTAATCTAAACAACAAATTTTCCAAGTAGTTACCTTTATTCAAAAATGCGAAGGTAATACTTCAACTTTAACTTGACAAATTTATTGCATGCCGGATTTGAATATCCCATAAAAAAAGAATACACTTTTAAAAGATTTCTAACTT
>JALSPW010000005.1 GCA_026985735.1 Saprospiraceae bacterium | reverse complement strand
TAGTACTACAAGCGGTACGGTGGAAAATGCTACTCAATCTCAGGAGGATGCATCTGCATGCAGTGGTACCGAAGATGATGATGTTTGGTTTAGCTTTGTCGCTACAGCTACAGAACACAAGATAGAATTGTTGAATGTAGCCGGCTCTACAACAGATTTATATCACTCGGTATGGGAAGGAACTTGTCCGGGTGGATTGACATTAGTGCCGGGAACATGTAGTGATCCTAACTCACAAACCGTATCGGGATTAACTATAGGTAATACATATTTTATCAGAGTATATACATGGACATCCACAGGAGGTCAAAATACTACATTTGACGTATGTGTCGGTACACCACCACCAATTCCTCCAAATGATGATTGCTCGGGAGCTATAGCCCTTACTGTAGGTAATCCCGGCGATTGTCCTACAAACCAGGTTACAACGGATGCTACATCTGCTACAGCTGATGGCAATACAAGTTGTGATAATTCAGGAGATAATATCGGTGTATGGTACTCATTTGTCGCTCCGGCTTCCGGAGAGGTAGTAGTCAACTATACGGCAGGAACAGCAACAGGTAATCCGGGTATAGTATTGTTTGATGCATGTGGAGGTAATGAAATACCGAATACATGTCAGAACAATCCGGCAACTCTTTCAAATATCACCGGACTTACTGGTGGAACTACTTATTATATGTTATTATGGTTTGATGGAGCATCGGCTGCAGGTAGTTTTGATATATGTCTTGAGGATGTGGGAAGTTGTCCGAAACCTTCAGGACAGTCGGAGTCAAATATAACATCTACCGGTGCGGATTTGGATTGGGTGGATAATGCAAGTGCAACAACATGGGATATTGAGTGGGGAGCAACAGGATTTACGCAAGGTAACGGTACAATGATAACAGGAACGACTACAAAGCCTTATACATTGTCAGGACTAACTGCAAATACGACTTATGACTGGTATGTAAGAGCAGATTGTGGTGCAAGCGGAGGAACAGGAACCAGTCCTTGGGAAGGACCGCATACATTTACTACTTTACCACCGCCTCCTGCCAATGATGAATGTACCGGAGCGATATCCGTGACTGTTGATGCTGAGGGCACTGGATGTACTTCTCCTACAACAGCAGACAATACAAGTGCTACAGGGTCTGAGGCAACAAACGGTACACCATCTTGTAATGATTATCAGGGAGGTGATGTTTGGTATAGCTTTACTGCACCTTATGGAGGTAAAGTAAAAGTAATACTTTCGGTAAATAATTGGTCAACTGCAGCAGCTGCAATATATGATGATTGTGGATCAAGTACTGAAATAGATTGTAATGGTTTATACGGTACAGGAGATTTTACTTTGGAAGGAATGACAGCCGGTAATACATATTACTTACGTATGTGGGATTATGGTAATAACGATAAAGGAACTGTTGATTTTTGTCTTGAAGAATTGCCTTGTAATATACCGACAGGTTTAAGTGCAAGCAATGAAACTACTTCAGGTGCCGATTTGGCCTGGACTGAAAGTGGTGCAGCAGACCATTGGGACTTGTTTATTGTTGAGACTTCAGTGGGAACAGTTCCGGATGCATCTACTACTCCCACAGTTGATAATACCACAGATAATCCATATACTTGGACAGGAGGTAATCCTTCTACTGATTATGACTGGTATGTAAGAGCGGATTGCGGTGCATCAGGTGGATCAGGACAGAGCGATTGGAGTGCTAAAGGTACATTTACAACAGCTTCTGCTGATGCTGTAGATTGGTGTAATCTGCAATATCCTGATCAGGCAACAATTACTGCAGGTGGAAGTGTGGATGTATATGCACAGGTTTATGAGCCGGGAGTTACGGATGCAGCAGGTCAGGGGGCAGGAATAACAGCCTGGATAGGATATAGTACTACTGATACGGATCCTGCTACATGGACTGATTGGGTAGCGGCAACATATAATGTGGATTCCGGCAATAATGATGAATATAAAGCTGCTCTTGGTTCGGGACTGGCACCGGGCACTTATTATTACGCAAGTAGATTTAAGTTGAATGCAGGTGCTTATAAGTACGGTGGATATAGTTCCGGTGGCGGTGGCTTCTGGGATGGTTCGACTTATGTGTCGGGTGTGTTGACGGTTAATGCAGTAACGGGAGATTTACTATGTGATGCTATTGTTTTGACGGTAGATGCAGCCCCTGCTACTTATTCCAATTCCAATTGCTATGGTGAAACTAATGAACCAAACGGTAGTTGTTGGAGTGGAACCACTTCAATGGAATCAATATGGTTCTCATTTGTAGCACCAAGTACAGGGCATGTAGAGGTGACAACTGATTTTGATACTCCCCTTGATGATACGCATATTGCTATTTATGAGGTTGGTGATTGTAATGATATGACTACTTTGACAGAAAAGGGATGTGATGAAGATGGTGGAGATGCAGGAACTTATGGTTGGAATTCTGTAGCTGATGTTGACGGACTTACCTCCGGCAATACTTACTATGTGCAGGTAGATGGTTATGGCACAAAGGATGGTGAGTTTCAAATTCAGGTCAAGACTTTATGTCCTACCAATCTTGTAGTACTTCCCGCATCGTCAGCTGCGGTTACTTCCAATGCAAGTTGTCAGGATGGAGATTGGACAAATTATTATAACGGTACAAATATATTATTGTCACTCAATATCGGTACTTCGGGAGCTGTGATAAATAGTGTCACTGTAAATCCTGACGGTAGTAATGATGCATTTTGGGGAAATAATGACAATGATGGTTTTCCTTTGGTAAACGGATCAACAGGTGCTGCGTTCATGAAAAGAAAGTGGAGTGTTGATGCACCAACTCAACCGTCGGGAGAAGTTGGAGTGAGATTTTATTACACAAATGCTGAATATAATGCAGTAAATAACCTTATAACTTCTAATGGCGGTACAGCTTTAACATCAATTGATCAATTGGAGTTTTATAAAGTTACGGATTCTACAGATCCATGGTTTGTTGAACCCGGTGGTGTAGGAAGTTCTAATGTTATACGTCAACCTCATGGAGCAACAGCTACTCTTACCACTTATATAAATGGTAGTTACGGTAGTGAAAATTATGCAGAATTTAAAGTTGATCATTTTTCCGGAGGAGGAGGTGGTGGAGCCTCCGGTGGAGCAAATTTGCCTTTGGAATTTAATAAATTTTCAGGATATGCAGGGGAAACGGCAAATATACTGGAATGGACTACTATCACAGAGGTTAATACGGCAATATTCTTTGTTGAACGAAGTATTGACGGCAAGGAGTGGATAAAAGTAGCTGAAATAAAAGCTGCAGGTGATTCAAGGGGAAATAAAGATTATACTGCAATGGATAAACAACCTGTGACAAAGGCGTTTTATAAATTGCGTATAATGGATAAAGACGGTAATTTCGGTTTTTCAAAAACAATATATATTATTAGAAAAGAGTCAGGATTAAAGCTCAATGCTTTATATCCTAATCCAAATGACGGTAATTTTGTTTTAAATATTACTTCAAGACCGGATAAGGCCGGTAAAATCTATATTGTTAATTCTCTTGGTGTAAATGTATTCACTAAGGATTTGAATACTAAGGGAGGTAATTATATTGAAAAAATCAATGTTAATAATTTGCCAAAAGGTATTTATACATTATTGATAGAGCAAAATGACGAAATAATAACAAAACGAATTGTTATTATGAAATAAATTTACGCATTTAAATATGTTATAAAGCCCCATTAGAGTTTTTACTTAATGGGGTTTTATATTTTTATAGAATAGTTTATGTTTCGAATTAAAAATTACAGTCACCAACCACAAATCATAGCTTACAGATCACAGTATGAAAATCACAAATCACATGATATTATTCCCATATTCCCGGTATTTTAGTATTGCAAGCAGGGCATTTACCTTTTGTTATCTTATTGAAAAGAATATGATAAGCTTTCCTTTTTATTAAATCAATTCCGCAGGACGGACATTTTGTAGTATTCGTAATTCCGGCATTGCCGATGTATATATATTTCAATCCGTTTTTATTACCTATATCAAATGCTTTTTCAAGTAGACGAATAGGAGTTGCCATCTTATCATGCATTTTGTATTGCGGGTAAAAAGCACTGATATGCCAAGGTGTTTCCGTCCCGAGTTCATTGGCAATGAATAAAGAGATTTGATTTAGTTCTTCTTCACTATCATTCTCTCCGGGTATTATCAATGTGGTAGTTTCGAGCCATATTCCTTTCTTTTTAATCAATTTCATTGTATCTAAAATGCCAAATGGGGATTTTAGTATTTTTTTATAAAAATCCGGATTAAAGGATTTGAAATCTACATTGCATGCATCAATAATACCCGGCATATCTTCTATTACTTCTTTGCTTTCAATTCCATTGGTGACAAAAATGTTTTTTATACCGTGTGTCTTTGCAATCTTGGCGGTATCACATGCATAAGGATAGAAAATTGTAGGTTCGTTATATGTATAAGCTATTGATTCGCACTTGTGCTTTATCGCCATTTCAACAAGATTTGAAGGCGAAATGTAGTCGGTGTTATTTACACTTTCTCTTACTTGTGATATATGCCAGTTTTGACAAAACGGACATTGCATATTGCAACCTAATGTTCCAATGGACAAAGATTTACTACCCGGTAAAAAATGATATAGGGGTTTCTTTTCCACCGGATCTATATGCATTGCAACCAATCTTCCATAAACAAGATTTTTTAATTTCCCATTTTCATTTTTATTTGCACCGCAAACTCCTGTTTGACCGTTTTTGAGTTTGCAATAATGTTGACACAGCAGGCAAGTTATCTTATCTCCTTCTTTTTTATAAAATTTATTATAAACGGATTCTTGTTGCATGTTTTTATATAAAATAGCTAATAATAAAACATATAGTTAAGGTGATAAGTTCCAAAGTCCAAAGTTCAAAGTTCAAAGTTCCAAAGTTCAAAGTTCAAAGGACAAAGAAAAAGTTTAAAAGTTTGAAAGATAAAAGACAAAAGGAAAAAGATAAAATTAATAAATAGTGAATCATTAGTTTTTGAAAACTGTCGATTAAGGTTAGGGCTTCTGTAATTATTATTTTGTTTTAAAGTCTTGATTGCTAAATGTTTGTTTTTCCGGTACTTTGACGATATTAAATTCAAAGTTTGTAAGTGCATGGCATTTGTTGCAGGCATTGGTCAGCGACATATAGCTGTGGTTAAAGAATTGTTGATTTTT
The DNA here is from genome assembly GCA_026985735.1 of Saprospiraceae bacterium. Classification (GTDB taxonomy): domain Bacteria; phylum Bacteroidota; class Bacteroidia; order Chitinophagales; family Saprospiraceae; genus JADJGA01. The sequence goes on along the minus strand of JALSPW010000005.1, from coordinate 16,288 downwards.
ATTTTTAATAGCTTCTTTCATGCTGTCTATTGCGGGAATAATCATATCAATAGATTTGCTTTCTTTTCTTGAGGATTGATATTTTTTTATATTATTCAATGCTTCAATAATTTCATGAATTTCAAAATCAGCAAGTTGCCAGTTTTTATTTTTACCGGCAAACCATAATTTTGCGTGGTGAGTCTGAACGGAACTCATAAATTCGCCAAATCCCGGTTTATACGAATTTTCAATTATATTCTCCAAACTGTCAATCTTTATTCTTAATTTTCCTGTTTGTCCGGATTTGTCTTTACATGAAAGAATAAATATAAAAATGATAAAAGCTAAAATATATTTCATATCTAAATTTTATTGTAATTATATAATGTCTGTCCATAAAGTCATTAAAAATTCAAGCACTTTATGGACAGACACTAGATAGTGTCTGCTATTTTCTCAACTGTATAAATTTCGATATCGGGATGATTATATATGCATTTTTTCATTAATCCTGCTTTTTGGCATAAATGTTCAAAGAAAATTTCAAAATCCGGTAATTTTTCCCACACACTAGGTAAAAAAGTAGCTCTATGCCAATCTTTTTGTAAGATTACGCCATGTTTAAATGGAATTATAATATTTTTAAGTTCAGTAATAGTATTGTATTCTATTTTTTCAGGAATACTTAGGATAGATATTTCAATTGTGATATTATCGATTTCCTCAATGCTTAAGCCCGGAAATCTTGGGTCGTCAAAAGCTGCAGCCCTGGCATTATGAATTGTATCTTCCAACAATGTTCTTTTAGGTAAGATTGATCCAATACATCCCCTTAGTTGAGGTGCTTTGTTATTATCAGCCTTTTTATTTAAAGTAACAAAAACAGCTCTTTTTTCTAAAAGATAAGGATATTTTTTAATTAAATATTCTATATCTAATAAATTTTGACCTGTAAGTTTTTCAATAATTGCTTTTCTGGCAATATCGGTTAATATATTAAATGAATTTTTTTTCATAAGGTTTATATATTGCTTAATAGTATAACCACATAAAGGGTTGAAAAGGTTCCATATTTATATACTTTTAATTCTTCGTTGTTTTTTATTAAAATGGGGTATTCTGTTTTTCTGTACTAATAGTATAAAGTCTATAGTTTGAAGGCTAAAAAGAATTATGGGTGAATTATTTTAAAATTATTTTCTTTCTTACTTCTTCGAATAAAAGCCTGTGTCCTTCATCATTGAGATGAACACCGTCACCGCTATTATAAACCGGATTTATTGAACCGTTTTTTAAAGCCGAAATAGTCCAGAAATCTATTGTTTTGTCTCCAAATAATGCATAGGTTGAATCTTTTAAAGCAAATTGGATCTTCATTTTTTCATCTGTTTAAAATTTTTTGTTTACGAAAATTTACAAAAAATTTATAATACATTCAGGAACTCACATAAATTTTTTTAATCATAATTTTGTGTGTATTTTATGATTAATAAAATTCATGTTCGTTTCATTATTCAAATTTCTGCCTTGGGGAGTTGTGACATAAACAGGTATGTTTTGGATATATGCAGGGTTGCAGATTTTCTTATAATTATCAATTTGTCCTTTCGCCGAATATCCGTATGCTGCATCATTGCTGGGAAGATTTATGATAATAATATCAGGTTTATATATGAGGGCTGCGGTAATATTGTGTGCAGTATCCGCTTTGGGTCTGTCAGGGATTGCTGTGGTATCTGTTGGCAATAAATGATAAGTAGTATATCCGCCAACGGCAAGATTAATGACAACATTATTATGATTTAGATTTTGCAGATAACTGCGATATCTGTTGACCCACGAATTTTTAATATTCTCAGGACCTGTGCCAGCAGCAGTAGAAGATCCCAGAACTACTATTTTAAGGGGTTTCGAATTGTTATCTAAAGTTGAAGAGGTATAACAAGATTGTATTAAAACTATTGATATTAATAACAATATTAATATGTTTGTTTTATTCTTTTTATTTTTCATAAACCAATTAAATTGTCATGCTGTCGTTTAATATGATTTTTTTTTTTATTTATTATTTAATAATGTGTAAATATATGGATTAATTCAATAATAAGTTCTATTTTATTGTTATTTTTCCTTTTCCATGTATAGTAAAAGTTCCAATTATAGCTGCATTATCAATTCCGGCATTCTTGAGTTTTTCTAAATATTGTTTGCTTTCTTTTTCAGGAATAACAACTAATAGACCACCTGAGGTCTGAGCATCACTAAGCAATAATTGATCTGTTCTTGTTCTTGAGCCGAAATCTATATCTTCCTTTACAAAATCTAGATTATTATATGTTCCTCCCGGGATAATTCCTGCTGTGGCAAGGGATTTTACTTCTCTGATAAATGGAATCCTGTCAAAAAATATATCCGCATTACATTTTGAAGCACGGGTTAATTCTCTTAAATGTCCGAGAAGACCAAAACCGGTAACATCCGTACAGGCACTGATATTGAAGTTGAGCATTGTTTCAGATGCGATTTTGTTGAGTGTACTCATGATGTCTGTTACTTCTTTTTTTAAAATATCATCCACAAGTCCTCTTTTGATAGCAGTAGATAATATTCCTGTTCCTAAAGGTTTTGTTAAAATCAATACGTCACCGGGTTTTGCTCCTTTGTTTTTTATTATTTTATCCGGATGAATAGTTCCGCTTACTACCATTCCGTACTTTGGTTCCGGATCTTCTATTGTATGTCCGCCCAGTACGGGGATACCCGCTTCAGAAGCTTTATCATGAGCACCTTTAAGTATGTTTTCCAAGATTTCCAATGGTAAGGTATCCTCGGGAAATCCAACTATGTTCAATGCAAATACGGGTTTTGCTCCCATTGCATAAATATCGCTGAGGGCATTTGCTGCTGCTATTGCTCCAAAATCATAAGGGTCATCAACTATAGGGGTGAAAAAATCCAAAGTTTGCACAAGAGCCAGATCGTTATTTAGTTTGTATACAGTCGCATCATCCGATGTTTCTGTTCCTACCATGACATTAATATCAGAGAGTAAGGGAAGGTTTTGCAATACTTTCTCAAGATTTTGAGGTTGTATTTTACAAGCACAACCTAATCCGTGAGTATAATGTGTAAGTTTTATTTCTTTAGTGGTTTTAGCGGAGATATTAATGTTTTCCTTTTCTTTAGGCATTAATGTTTTTACCATTGAAATTATTTCCGTAGCTGCTTTTTTTATATCGGTCATACTTAAACCTCTTCCGGTAGAAAACCTAATGGTACCCATAGCGTAATCAAGGGGGACAGCCATAGCTTCAAGTACGGCAGATACATCAATGCTTTCCGCATGACAAGCAGCGCCGGCAGATGCGGCTACTCCGTCAAGGCGGGAAATAAGAGTATTGGCTTCTACTTTTGGAAATGAGATACTTAAGGTATTCGGAAGTCTTTTTTCCGGGTGCCCGTTCAATTGAATATCCGGGAGTTCTTCTTTAATTAGCTTATAAAGATAATCACGGGTTTTCTTATAATGTGCAATATTCTCATCCAGTGTTTCCATTGCCAATTCACATGCTTTACCAAGGCCTACGATTTCCAAAACATTTTCAGTTCCCGCACGCAAATTTTGCTCATGATCTGCACCGTAAATAAGTTTTTCCAGCTTTACACCGTTTTTTATATATAATGCCCCTATGCCTTTTGGCGCATACAATTTGTGACCTGCAATACTTAATAAATCTACTCCCATTTCCTTAACATCTACATGTATTTTGCCAAGGGATTGTGCCGCATCCGAATGAAAGAATATATTATGCTTTTTTGCAATTAGGGCTAATTCTTGTATTGGTTGGATGGTGCCAACTTCATTATTAGCATGCATAATACTTATTAAAATGGTATCGGGACGAATAGCACTTTGTAAATTTACAGAATCTACCATGCCGTACTTGTCAACGGGCAGATAAGTTATTTCAAACCCGAATTTTTCAAGATATTTACATACTTCAAATACAGCGGGATGTTCTACAGATGAAGTAATTATATGGTTGCCTTTTTCTTTGTTGGCAAAAGCAATTCCTCTGATTGCAAAATTATTGGATTCCGTTCCACCACTGGTGAAAACGATCTCTGAAGGTTCGCAATTAATGAACTTTGCTATTTGAGCTCTTGCTTTTTCTATTGCCAATTTAGTTTTGATACCATATTCATGAACACTGGAAGGATTGCCAAAATATTCGTCAAGAAAAGGCTGCATTGCATTGGCGACTTCTTTTGCTATTGGAGTGGTTGCATTAAAATCAAGGTATATTGGATTCATTTGTTATTTATTTTTGGAATATAAAAGTTATTAACCTGGGTAAATATTTTTCTTTCTCATCAAACCATTCTCTTAGGTTAATTAATTTGAATCCGGTTTCTTTTCCCGAATTCAAAAAGTCGGAAATATTGTGTGTGAAAGTTTTTAATTCTGTGGTTTTATTATTATTTTCAAACTTGGCTTTACTACCGGTATATTGCTTAAAAGGGTGTAATTCACTAATGAAAAACAATCCTGATGTTTTTAAAAAACTATAAGCTTTATTAAATATATTATTTAAATCTTTAATATGTTCCAGGGTTAAACTACTTGTAACGAGATCGAATTCTCTTTCTCCTATAGGCCAGGGTTGCAAAATATCTGTTTGAATAAATTTCACTTTGTTTGATAGTATTTTTTTTCTTGCAACTTCCAGCATTTTTTCCGAAAAATCCAGTCCGTAAATTATATCGGCTTTATCCACCAGCCACTTTGTGTTTTTCCCCGTACCACAGCCTAATTCAATAACTTTTTTAAAGTCATAATTATCCAAAACTTCGACAGTAGCTTTATAGTCAATATCCCTAGTCATATTTTCATTATGATCATAGACTTTTGACCACTGATTATAGTGTGTTTTTATTGACATTTTGTTTGTTTTAGAGACAAAAGTAACTAAAAAATCTTTATTTTATATTCAACATCATAATATATTGACCACATACCTTTCCATTTAAATTTGCAATGTTATTAAGATGAGCTTCTACTTTGAAATTATGATTTTTCAAAAGATACTTACTCCTTTTATTTATGTCTAACAAAATAGCCAAAAGGGTTTTAAATCCATTCTTTTTTGCTTCTTCTATAGCCCAAGAAATCAACTTTTTACCAATTCCTTTTGATCTGTATTCCTTTTTTAAATAAAAAGAAATTTCACCGGTATGGATAAGAGCTGTTCGACCGGATCTCCAAGGAGATAAATAGAAATATCCAATAATAATATTATTATATTTAGCGACAAAAATAAAATAAGGATATTTACATTCATTAATAAACCATTGTTTTTTTTTATTAAAATCTACATGATTTATATCAGCAGTGAATTTATTTTCATCGATAATATTGTTGTAAATATCAATGATATAGGGATAATCTTTTTCAGTAGGTTTTCTGTATAATATGTTCATATTAAGGAGATCCTATTCTTCTTAGAGTGTCTAGCGGGGAGAAAAATCCATTTGATAATAATATTTCCAGTTCACTTTCAGATGGATCAATTAAATAGAAATCCAAATTTTCCCGTTCTTTAAATATTTTTTCTGTTTTTGTTATTTTATTTAATTCGTTGAAAAATAATTCGTTTTTTTTGTCAGAATCTTGAACCATTGGAAATTTTTTGTCTGAAAATTCTTCGGGATCTAAATAATAAACCTTGATTTCATTTCCCTTTTTTACTACTGGAATAAAATCCCAGTATTTATCATCTTTTTTGCATATAATTAGATATTTATTGAATTTTGCAATTTCATAGCTCCCTCGTTTAAGAGTATCTATCAAATATTTCCCCTCTAATGAATCATATCCCATGTTCAATGTGGATTCATTTATAATTAATGTATCATTATCTTTGGAAACATAGTGCCCTCTGTATGATTTGGGAAAAGCAATCAATCTTCCTTTTTCTAAGCTTTTTAATGATTTGAATTTTACGCTAATACAAGAAGTTAAAAAAAGTGTTAGAAATAATAATGTAATCGGATGTTTCATGCGTATATTGGTTTATTATAATTTTTCACTATAAAAAATGGTCCATAGCAAGTTTTTCCATAAAATATCAATGTTTTTAAAACCGGAAAGTTGTAACCATTCAAAGTGCTCTGATATTGTAGCATGATAGTCATGTTTATGCTGATGCTCCATCCATAATTTCCAGTCTTTTTCAGATGAACCTAAGTATGTCGCTTGTTTATGCCAATTGTCAATATGTTTTTTATAAATAAAACTGTTATTGCCCATTGTCTGGTCGACAAAAATAAATTTTCCACCGGATTTTAATATTTTGTATATCATTTTGAACAGTGTTATCTTTTCCGGATTTTTAATGTGGTGGATTGAAATACTTGAAACTACAAGATCAAATATACCGCTACTGAAATTAAGTTCTTTAAAATCTATTTGATGGTAAGTTATATTGGTTTTATTTTTAAATCTTATTTTGCATAAATCAATAAATTCTTCTGAAATATCAACAATTTCTATAATGGATTCAGGGAATTTTAAAACTAATTTTTCAGTTAAATTTCCTGAGCCGGACCCTAATTCCAGGATTTTATCCGGATTGAAATCTCCCGGTAAGTATTCAGTTATTGTATTTAACATTTCATCATACCTTGGAACGGCTTTTCTTAGTAGATCAGAATAATCTCTACTGATTTTATCATAAAATTCCTGAACTTGCATTATGTTTTATATCTTATGATGAAACGAATATAAATTTTATATATTTTAAATAAATAAAGTTTTAAATAGACGAAAATAAGAGCATTGCAACAATTCCAATCCAAACTAAATAATTTCCCAAACTTGGAGGCGGTATTTGAATCAGTTTATTTGTAGTTTTGTCCTTTTTGACTATTACATGAAAAACATTGTTTTTGATAGGTCGCAATTCATTGTTGTTATACGTGAGTTCCATTTTATAAAGTCCTTCGGGAATATTTTTCACTTCCAGTGTTTTTATATTTTTATTTCTTACAATTAACATACTTACATCTCTATTTAATTCATCTTGGAGAGTGATAGATGCATGAAATACCGGTTTGTTTGGAATGACAACCAATTTACCGGCATTTTCGGTGTTTTCTTGGAAATTTGTTACTATGTTTTTAGCACATGAGGTTAACATTAATGTAAGAGCCATTAAAAATAGTATAGATAATTTTTTCATGATTTTGAATTTGTTTTAAAAAATAATGGTTATTTATATAGTTATAAAATTTAAAAACAATTTTTTTGCGATATTTTGTAAATACTCATGTCGAATTATTTGAAGGTGAAAATGCTTTTTTTTCTCAAAAGTATTCTTCTTGAATTATTTTATGAGTAAAAATATTAAAAAATAAGTATAAATACAAATTAATCATCAAAAATATGTCACAAAAAGCACTTTTTTTCATATTATATGTAAAAGATGTTAATAATTTAGAAAAAAAATCCTTGTTTTTTGCAGCGTTTAATATAGTACAGGCATCATAATAATATAAATATCGCTATATAATTATCTCGATATAAATAAAAATCAATAAGGGTTTTTAATATATTGAAACACATAGAGGTATGTATGGATATTTGTGTAATTTATAAAATAGTGTTATATTTGCACTTGTAAAGACGATGAAAATAACCACTAAAATATCATCCACGGCTCCACGGCTAATAGTTAAATTATATAATACGGCGACGTCTTTAATTGGTGTTTCAAATTTATTCGAAACAAAAGAAGGCACTAATTTTATATCGCAAATTTATTTGCGATACCATTTAAGGCCTTTCCTAACTAGGGTACAGGTACTCTTTAGCTTCCTCTGCATAATTTTATATTTCATATTAGAGAAGATATATTATCCCAAAACTGTATTTTATAATCTAAAAGAAGAAAAGGTGGAGTTTTGGTCAGAGACCGATCCACCGTTCTTAATAAGGGGGACTTGCCAAGTTTCCAAAACTTGGTAAGTCTATGCCGGTTTTATGTCTAAAAAAGATAAAAGACAAAAGTACCAGGAAAAAGTTATAAATACAAAAGTACCAAGACGAAAGTAATATGAATGTGAGTGGTAAAAAATATAAGACGAATTTATAATCACAAATCACAAATTATAAAAGATTGAGTATATAATCTTGTCACTTAAATTGACAAGAGAAAGAAAAAGTCCCCGTGAGGCTATATAGTAAGCAGGGCAGGTAAGACAAAAAAAGAGAGCCCATTACCGATATATTTAGGTTTTCGTAGAACCGGATATAAATAAAAACTGCCGGAATTTTATTAAAAAATTAAAAAATATGAAAAATAAAATTTTATTTACTGTTTGTTTTCTTTTTTTCTTGAATTTATTAAGTGCACAAAAATATGATTATAACTGGATCATAGGTTATGTGAAAAATGTTTATGATGGTAGTATATTGAACAGGAAAAATATAATACATTTTAATGACAAAACCATCGATTATATTTCCGGTTTAAGTTCGATAAAATCCAAGATGTCGGCTTACAATCTTACGGCATCGGATAGTATGGGAAATCTTATTTTTTACTTCAACGGGTTAAAAATATATAATGCAGATAATAAGGTTATGACAGGTGGTGACAGCATAGGGTATTTTTTGAAACCAATATCGTGGGATTATGATAATTCTCATGATTTCCCCTTACTTGTAGATGATTCTGGTGGTAGCATAAGAAACTACACTCAAAAATTTATACCTTTTCCCGGTCATAGTGATCAATATCTGATGTTTTGTACACACTATACGGATTCATTGTATGAAGCACAAACAATTTTATCCCGAATTATATATGCACGGATAGATATGACTCTTTCCGGTGGGAAAGGAGCGGTTGTAGAAAAAAACAAATTGTTGATACACGGACACATGACCGGAATAGGCTTGGTAAAACATGCTAACGGGAGAGATTGGTGGCTTGTTACTTCGCCTATAGGGAGTAATATATTTTATGTGTATTTAATCAGCCCTGTTGGTATTACAGGTCCTGAAAAACAAATTGTCGGTCCGAAATCAGGCCATGAAAGGAATATTAAATCCGGTGGGGCTATTTCATATCATTCTAATTATGATCAATTTTCTCCCGATGGTAAAACTTATGTGAAGATATTGGAATCAAGCCTTATGTTGTATGACTTTAACAGATGTACCGGAGAGTTGTCTTTTAGAAAAGAGGTTTCCGATTTTCCAAAGTCTTTCCACAATATAGCTTTTAGCCCTGATTCCAGATTTATATATTCGGTATATAGCGGTAATTTATATCAGTTGGATTTGAAAGATTCCACCAATCGAAGTATGCTTATTGCCCCGTTGGTTCAACATGTATATTTGCAGTTAGCACCTGATGAAAGGATATATTTTTCTTATGATAAGACGAAATATATGGGATATATAAATAGACCTAATCAAAAAGGTTTGGCCTGTGATGTTAGAAACTTTGTGATAAACACTCCTGTTGAAAAATCTATAATATTACCACAGTTTCCCAATTATAGATTGCGGGCTGAAGAGAATATAAATTGTCCGGAGCAGGATAGTATTTTTCTTCCATTTGGAGAGCCCCATTTATATAAAGTACAAGGAAAAGAATATACAGGTTCGGATAGGTATAAGATGATAGATGATACAAGCTGGAAAGATTTATTTAAAGTTGATAATTAAAAAAAATGAGAGTTCATGAATGTATTACAAATTGTTTATATATTGGTAATAAAAAATTTAAACAGATGAAAACAATAAAGTTAATCCTAATTGTACTACTGTTGGTTTTTTACAGTACACTTAAATCTCAAAATCAGAATTCAAATTGGATTTATGGTTTTGAAGATACCATATACAATGAAAATTGCGGTAAAATACTTTGGCATTGCGACAAAAACGGAAATAGTATTAAATATATAGATACTGAACTGAATTTTGAATCCACAGCGGCAGCCATAAGCGATGCAGCCGGTCATTTGCTTTTATATACAAATGGATGTTCGATTGCTGATTCTACATACAAAGTGATAAAAAACGGATATGGGCTGAATCCCGGGGTAGAGCATGATAAAGTATGTGGTGAAATTGGATATACCGTACCAAATGGTGCAATGTTTCTTGCTATGGACAATAATAATAAATTCGTATTAATACATCTTGCTGCAAAAAATGATTCATCGTATTACGATTATGGTCCTTTGTATTATACTGTAATTGAAAAACGTGAGGATCATTATGAAGTAATTGAGAAAAATGTAATTATTTTGAAAGATTCGATTGAATCTTTTTCTGTTATCCGCCATGCAAACGGATTGGATTGGTGGATAATAGTGCCTCGTAACGGAAGTAACAAATACTATAAATTTTTATTTACTTATTATGGTATAGAAGAAAAAGGATTTCAAGAGGTGGGTTTGGATTTACCGGATGAGTTTTGTAGAATTCCCGGATTGTCGGGATTTTCTCCCGATGGTAGAAAGTATGTAAGATACAATCGTTCTTGTGGTATTTTGCTGTTTGATTTTGATAGATGCACCGGGGATTTAAAAAACGGAATATATGAATCGGTTGGATATTTTGCGGATGACTTATCTTCGGATTTTACATTTTCCCCTGATTCCAAGTATATATATATATCCAAATTTAATCATCACAGGTATTTTCCCAAATATTATGAAAATAAATTATACAAACTCGATTTGAATGCTATTGGTATCAAAGCTAATCCTTTTGACGTATATGATTTGTATTATTATCATAGGATAGGTAGGTTTTATACAGACGTTGATTCCACATTGTACCTTCTTTATGCCTTTTCGAGCAATATATTTAATGAGATTGATGAAAAAAAATTAAGTAATAATGAATTAATTCCGGATTATTTTGTGTCACCGGTGTTAAATGCAATGACCGTGCCTTATTTTGCCAATTATTCTATAGGGGAGATAGATTGCAGTACGGATAAAACCCATGATTTAGTTGAATTAAAAGAAAAGATAAAAATTTCTCCAATACCATTTCACAATAAAATAAATATTGAACCACAAGATAAAAAATTAAAGTATAATTTCAATATTATTGATATAAACGGTCAGGTGATTTATAAAAGCGATAAAGAATTAAGTGGAGCGTCTTCAATTTATCTACCTCAGATGAAGCAAGGTATATATATATATCATTTTATACTAAAAGGAGAAGATTATTTTATAAAAGCAATAAAAATTTAAACTGATGAAAATTTCAAAAATAACAATATTTTTCAAAATAGCGCTATTTATATTAATTGCCAATATATCATATTCGCAAGAACTTGATTGTATTGATACTACATTGATAGATACAGTAAATATGAGAGGGGCATGTATAAAATACACAGGATATCATCCTTTGCTTTTCGGGCCGGTATGCGGTTGTGATTCTATGACATATTCCAGTTTTTTATGTGCTACTTACCATGGTGTTACCGAATATACTGATGGTGCATGTTCGTGTATAGAACCTTCTTTTATAGATACTTCAATGGATTTAATAGACAGGATTTTGTATATCAAAGATACAGATCCTGTCCGGGGATGTGATGGTAAGTATTATCCCACTCCTGAAATTGCCGTATTGTATGGAGGAGTAACATCTTTTACGCGTGATTCCATTCCGTGTGTAGTGGATACATATATAGATAGCACTTTGGATTTAAGTATGTATCCCGATAGATCTGTATGTGGATGTGATAAGAGAAATTATAGAAATAAGCTGGAAGCTTTTTTTTATGGGGGAATTCTTTCCTGGAAAGATCATAAGTGCAATTGTATTGAGAAGTTTAAAATAGATACGACAGTGGTTTGTCCTGATAATTATGATCCTGTTTGTGGTTGCGATAGAGTAACATACCAAAATCAATGTATTGCTGAAAATCATTATGGAGTCCAATATACCAAACCGGGAGAATGTCCGTGTGTTGATAGTACATTGATTCTCAGTGACAGTGTCTTACATTATAAGCATAATTTGTTTTTATATCCATTTATAGATATGGTATGTGGTTGTGATTCGGTTACTTATGCCAATGAGGTAGCAGCTCAATATATATTTGGTATTTCCAGATGGACTAAAGGTCCATGTAAATGTGTAGATAGTACTGAGATAGATGAGAATATTCCTTGTCCTTCATATTATTATCCCGTGATAGGTTGCGACAGTAATTTTTACGAAAATCCGTGTATTGCACATTATAGATATGGGGTGATGTCTGTCAATCCGGCTCCATGTTTTTTGGAGCAGTTAATTGATACAACGGTAGAATGCAATCCTCATTTCAATTATGATCCTGTTTGTGGAGTTTGTGATGGGGATACTATTACTTTTCCTAATGAATGCTATGCAAAGTATCGGGCTGGTTTTACAAGATATTATTATGGAGAATGCCTGAATGATAGTGTATGTGTAGATACATTTTTAATTGATACCTTTAAGTATTGTTCTGATTTTTATGATCCTGTATGTGGTTGTGATAGCATTACATATACGAATGAATGCATCGCTAAATACAGATATGGAGTAAAAAAATGGAAAAAAGGTAAATGTACTACTTCAAATTCAAATATTAATAAAGGGGAAAACGTACTTGTGAAAATTTACCCGAATCCGTTCGTAAATAGAATAAATTTCATGTTTGATGTTGACAATATACCGGAAAGTATTGAAATATTGGATATATATGGTAATAAAATTCACAAAAAAATAATAAAAAATAAATCAGTGAATCAAACTATTTATTTTGATTCTGCCATTAGTGGTATCTATCTGATTAATCTGAAGTTTAAAAACCGTTTGATTGTAAAAAAAATCGTAAAATCTTATTTCCATTAGCTTATTTAGAGTCTGTCTATAAAGTCATTAAAATCTAAAAACAATTTTTTTTGATATATTGTAAATATTCGGGCAGTATCATTTTTGTTAAAAATTTCATCGGTTTCTCTTTGGAAAAGCTAATAAGTCATTAAGGCACAGAGTTACACTATGGACACATTGTAAATATTGAAGACTTAGTGTTTTTGTGTTACGGAAAATATCGAGAAAATTATAAATGCGCAAATATCGTCAAAAGTGAAAAAGGTTTGAGAAAATAAGAAATAACTAAGTAGTTATTAATTACCAAAGTAAAGTATTATCTTTGCATTCTCAATTTGATATTATGCAGATAGAGCTATGGGTAATAGGAAAAAATAGTTTTGATTTTGTTGAAAAAGGAGTGAAGGAGTTTTCATCAAGGCTAAAACATTATACAGGATTCGATATTGTGTATTTTAATGATGTGAAAAGAGGAAAAAAAGATAATCCTCGCTTGATAAAAGATAAAGAAGGCAAAATGATTTTGAGCAAAATATCAAAAAATGATATTCTTATTTTACTTGATGAAAGGGGGAGAGAGTTGGATTCTGTAAAGTTTTCTGTATTTTTGGAAAACAAAATGCTATATTCAACAAAAAAAATTGTATTTCTGATAGGTGGAGCTTTCGGTTTTTCGAAGAAAATCTATGAAAGAGCTGATGAAAAGCTATCTTTGTCAAAAATGACATTTTCGCATCAACTTATTAGAGTTTGTTTTGTTGAACAATTATATAGAGCGTTTACAATAATAAGAAATGAAAAATACCATAATGCTTAGACTATGATTACAAAAATAATTTCGGTAATAGTTTTTCTTGTTTCGATACAGGCATTTAATAATCCTGTGTTTTTTGAAAAATACAAGCATTCACCATATCGTGTGTATCATTATAAGGAGTATTACAGGCTTGTGACAAGTGGATTTTTACATGGAAGTTGGGTGCATTTGTTGGTCAATTTGTTTGTTTTTTGGCAATTTGGTGATTTTGTTGAAAATTATATTTTCTATGGTATCTTCGGAAAAACAATTGGGGGGATTTTGTATATTCTTTTGGTGCTTTTATCTATTGTAGCAGGAAATATCCCAAGTACATTGAAATATAAAAACAATCCTCATTATGGTAGTATAGGTTTGTCGGGAGCTGTATCTGCGATATTATTTTCTTATGTCTTGGTTAATCCGTGGTCGAAAATATATTTATATGCTATTATTCCTATTTATACGATAGTTGCTGCGGTATTATACTTGGTATATTCCCAATGGGCGAGTAAAAATTCAAATGATGGAATAGATCATTCTGCACACTTTTACGGTGCGCTATTCGGTTTGGTTTATACAATAGCGGTATATCCCAAGATTGTTTTGTTTTTCTTAGATAGATTGAAAGAACTGCCGTTTTAGAAATTGTAGAATTAGCTTGGTATTTTTTTTGCGTATGGTATTGGACGAAGCGGGGATTTGCGATAGGGATGGTAGTGGAGGCGACTGATAAGGAGACTGTCCGAGCTGAAAGAAGTGCAATGTGGGATTGGTGGCGAGGACGGAACCCACGTACAGCCCGGTGATGACGGGGTGGGGGATTGAGTGGAGCTCGGCAATCGCCCAAAAGAAAAAATTATAGAAATAAATAAATAAATAAATAAATAAATAAAATATGAGTAGGGATATTAAGAGAATTGCGGTTTTGACATCCGGCGGGGATGCTCCCGGGATGAATGCGGCTATCAGGGCGGTTGTGCGTACTGCAACTTATAATGATCTGCATGTTTACGGCGTTTTTGAAGGTTATAAGGGGATGATAGAGGGGAATCTGAAAAGGCTTGAAAATAAGGATGTTGCAAATACGATATTGCGAGGAGGTACGATTCTGAAAACTGCGAGATGTGAACAGTTTAAGACGGCAGAAGGGCGTCAAAAGGCCTATGACAGTTTAGTCGCATTTGATATTGATGCTGTGGTGGCTATCGGTGGTAACGGAACATATACAGGAGCCTATTATTTTTCGAGAGAATTTGATATGCCTTTTATCGGATTGCCCGGTACGATAGATAATGATATATACGGAACGGATTTCACTATCGGGTATGATACTGCTATAAATACTGCTGTAGAGGCTGTTGATAAAATCAGGGATACCGCAAGTTCGCACAACAGATTATTTTTCATAGAGGTAATGGGGCGACATGCGGGTTTTATCGCATTGGAGACGGGGATTGCATCAGGAGCTGCAGCGACATTTTTGCCTGAGACGGATTGGGGAATTGATGAATTGTTGAGTATGTTGAAGAAAGCTGCGATTAGAAAAAAGCTTTTCAATATTGTCATAGTAGCGGAGGGAAATAAAAATGGAGATGCACATGAACTGGCAAGGTTGGTGCATGAAAATCTTGATAGTTATGAGACCAGAGTTACTACTATTGGTCATTTGCAGCGAGGAGGGTCGCCGTCTGCATCAGACAGGGTTTTGGCTAGCAGATTGGGATATGAAGCTGTGATTTCCTTGATGAACGGTATGGAAAATAAGGCATTGGGTATTGTAAATGACAAATTGAATGCTGTAGATTTTTGGGATGCTATACATAAGAAAAAAGAATTGAATCAGGAAATGCTTAAAATGTTGGAAGTTCTGGCGATGTAATCAATAGGGATTAAAAGAAAAAAGGGAAATGTCAATAAAAATACTCGCGATAGAATCTTCATGTGATGATACTGCAGCTTCCGTAATAATAGACGGGAAGATAAGAAGTAATGTAATTGCAAATCAACAAATACATGCATTGTACGGTGGTGTGGTACCTGAGGTGGCATCGAGGAAACATCAAATCAATATCATCCCGACAGTGGATAAGGCATTAAAAGATGCCGGCATATTAAAGCAAGATCTTGATGCTATTGCGGTAGTAAGCGGGCCGGGATTGATGGGTAGCCTGATAGTGGGTGTAACCTTTGCCAAGACTTTTGCTTTTTCGCTCAATATTCCTGTAATAGAGATAAATCATCACCGTGCACATGTGATGGCATTGTTTATTGAAGATCCTAAACCTGAATTTCCGCTTCTTGTTATGACGGTATCGGGGGGGCATACTCAAATTAGCATAATGAGGGATTTCAATGATGTGGAAGTTATTGGTAAGACACTGGATGATGCTGCAGGTGAAGCGTTTGATAAAACGGGAAAGTTGCTGGGACTGGATTATCCTGCCGGACCGATTATAGATAAATATTCACATAAGGGTAAAGCCATATTTGAATTTCCCGAACCGAAAATAAAGGGTTTGGACTTTAGCTTCAGCGGTCTGAAGACAGCTATTTTGTATTTTGTTCAAAAAGAACGAAAAAAGGATCCTGATTTTGTAAAAAAC
>JALSPW010000004.1 GCA_026985735.1 Saprospiraceae bacterium | reverse complement strand
TATATAGAAAATTATAATTAACATTGGTATATTTGTCATTTGTAGTATAGAAAAAACCGCTATTGTATTTTTACCGCAGTTCCATAGGCCAAAATTTCCGACATGCCCTGCATAATCATCGAAGTGGTGAAACGAATATTAACGATAGCATCGGCACCTAACCGTTCGGCATCGTCTATCATACGTTTCAATGCTTGTTCTCTTGATCTTGCCTGGAGTTTGGTATATTCATTTACTTCTCCTCCTACTAAATTTTTAAGTCCGGCCATAAAATCCGAACCGAAATTTCGAGCCCTTACGGTGCTACCGCGAGCAACACCTAAAATTTGAGTAACTTCCTTTCCCGGAATTGTTTCTGTAGTTGTAATTATCATAATAATTGATTTTGGTATTTAGTGCTACCACGATTTTAATGGCAGTTTAATTTAATAAATAACTTTAAGTAAACCCTATGTTATAATGAAGTCTGTTTTCAAAACAAGTGGAGCTAACGGGATTCGAACCCGTGACCTCTTGACTGCCAGTCAAGCACTCTAGCCAACTGAGCTATAGCCCCTGAATAACCGCAAAGATAAAAAATAGAATTTAAACTACAAATTCTATGGTTATTTGTTATGTTCGATATAGCTAAATTTTATAGGTTGAAAAATATTTTTCAAAAATATTTTCAAATATAATATATTTTCTTAATAAATATTAATTACAATTCTTTCCTATATACGAAATTTTGAATTTAATAAAAATAATGTAAATTTGTGCTAACTATTCAGATGGAATGCTTTTGATTTTACGAATAAAGCTAATTTTTGCAAAACAAAAAAATGCAGATGAAAAATATATATATTATCTTTTTTATCCTTTTTATTTTTTCTTGTAAACCGGAATCGACAAAAGAAACGGTAAAAATCGATGATAAACTTGAGCAAAATATTTTGCGAATGGCAAAAAGTTATTTTACGCCCTTGGAAGCAATAAAAATAAAGAATTTAAGCCCGGATCGGAAAAAGATGATTGAATTGGGTAAAAGACTGTTTTATGATAAAAGACTTTCCGAAAACAAAACAGTCAATTGTGCATCTTGTCATGATATGAATAAATATGGAGTTGATAATTTACCGGTTTCACCCGGAGACAAAAATCAATTCGGTACTAGAAATACTCCTACCGTATTAAATGCGTTTTTGCAATACGCACAATTTTGGGATGCGCATGCCCGCACTGTTGAAGACCAATGTGTAGGTCCTATTTTCGGTAATTTTGAAATGGATATGCCGGATACTATTACTTTATTGAGCAGGCTTGAAAAAGACGCTTATTACAAAAAAACATTTGCGGAAGTTTTTCCAAAAGCGGATACTTCTATAAGTATTACAACATTGAAGCGTGCAATTGGTGCATTTGAAAGGACTTTGGTTACACCGGCACCATTTGACAAATATCTTAAAGGTGATTTGCAAGCAATTTCCAATAAGGCAAAACTGGGAGTTAAAGCTTTTGTTGACAATGGTTGTATTCCTTGTCATAGTACTTCTATAGTAGGGGGACAGATGGCTCAAAAATTTGCTCTTTACGGATATTATTGGGATTATACCAATTCCGAGCATATTGATAAAGGACGTTACCGCTTTACAAAAGATCCCGGTGATAAATTTGTTTTCAAAGTCCCCCAATTACGAAATGTGGTAAAAACATATCCGTATTTTCATGACGGAAGTGTGAGTGACTTAAAAGAAGCTATAAAAATAATGGGTATGGCTGAGACCAATATTCAATTAAAACAGGAAGATGTTGATAATATCTTGGAATTTTTTAAAACCTTGACAGGTCATATTCCCGATTATGCTTTTGAAAATAAATAATAATGAATAGATTTAATGATATAATAAAGGAAAACCAAGTATTGGAAATACCGTATTATATAAATAATATTTATGACTATGGCACTATTATAAAAAATGCATTTGCTTTGACCGGTGGATTATTGAGTTTGGATAATAATGTTATTGAAGAAGAAACTAAGCATATTAAGATAATAATAACATCAAAAAATATTCAGACACGTTTTAAACTAAACCGCCTTGACAACAATCAAGTAGATCAAAAAAACCTTGTAAGAGGATTGAACAGGGCTTTGACGGACATCTTTTATCTCGGTGATGCGAGGTTTTATATTATTAATGGTATAGTTGTTCCTTTTGGAATAGGGTTTATCAGCAGTAAACAAAAAAGACATTTACTGAAATACGGATTGATAGGAAATGATAAAATAATGAATACTGTAGACAAAGTAAGTGAAAAGGAAATTCATACGGATATTATAAAAGACAAACAGCAGCAGTCAGAGGAAATTTTTCCTGATAATCTTATAAAAGCCATTCCGCAAAATCCAAATGATTCTTTTGCATTCACAGGAGAGTTTAATGAAATTGAAAAACAATTGGATAATAAAAATAGCTTGGATTTATTTACTATTGTTCATTATCCGGAAGAATATGAAAAGAATGTAGTGGATGCTGCTATAAGAATGTCCATATTAAAAGGAGTACCTGTATTTAATCCGGAAAAATATGCTGAGCATAAAAAATTGTACAGTGATATTATTGACCGGATTGTTAAATTGTCAAATAAAAGTTATGATTCGGGACAAATTCATAAAATACTTAATAAAAATAATCTTAAACGCAGTGATAAATTTTTAATATTGGCTGAAGTTCAAAGAACAATAAACGCAATAAATCCAACTACCGATTGGAAACTTGTATTAAAAATAATTATTTTTATAGTTATGATTTTAATAATATTAGCCCGGTTATAGTTGAGTTAAAATGATTCCTATTGAATAATTTTAAAAAATAAAAATATTATAATGTCAAAAATTCAGCAATCCCAAACTCATAAATTCGGAACTTTTCTCGGAGTATATTTACCGAGTTTATTGACTATTTTGGGGCTTATTATGTATTTGCGTTTTGGTTGGGTAGTCGGTAATATGGGTATTCCAATGACGATATTAATTGTTTTAATGGCGAGTTCCATTACTTTTATCACCGGATTAAGCGCTTCAGCTATTGCGACGAATATAAAAGTTGGTATCGGAGGGGAATATTACCTTGTGTCGAGAAGTCTTGGATTGGAACCCGGTGGAGCTATCGGTATTCCTTTATATTTGTGCAGAACTTTAAGTATTACTTTTTATAGTTTTGGTTTGGCGGAAGCATTAATGATGTTTTGGCCGCAATCCCTTGGGGCAGCTCCTGTTCATGCAGTGCAAATCATTGCTGTTATAATCATAATTTTGGTAACGTTATTGTCAGGGAAAAGTGCCAAATTGGTTTTAAAAGCGCAAATTCCGATTTTGATTTTTGTTATTTTATCAATTTTAGCATTGGCAATCGGAGTATTTTCACATCCATTACATAGTCCTGAATGGACACCTACATACAGGACGGCTCCACAAGGATTTTGGTATGTATTTGCTGTTTTTTTCCCGGCAGTAACCGGTTTTACTGCAGGTATTGGAATGAGTGGAGATCTTAAGAATCCGGGAGAATCAATCCCCAAAGGGACATTAGGGGCAGTTATTACAGGAGCTATTTTGTATATGATTATACCTTTATTGTTATCTATTACAGTATTGCTTTCATTTGATCAATTAGCTGATCCTGATTTGGGAGTCGGAACATGGACAAAAGTTGCATTTCTCGGAGGTATATTGGTGTATCCTGCTGTATTGGGAGCTATTTTATCATCAGCATTCGGAAGTGTATTGGCAGGGCCGAGGGTATTGCAAGCTTTGGCATTGGACGGACTGGCACCTAAATTTTTAACCAGATTGTCCAAATCAGGACAACCTGCTATTGCCACCTGGGTCAGCGGTGGGATAGCACTTGCCGCCGTTATGCTTGGCAATCTTAATACAATTGCACAATATGTTTCGGTTTTATTTCTAACCTTATATGTAGCCATTAATTTTAGTGCTGCAATTGAACAGTTGGTAAAAGAACCTTCTTACCGTCCAAGAATAAAAATCCCTTGGTTTATTTCTATGATTGGTGCTATTGGTGCTATTTGGGTTATGTATCTTATCAATCCTTATGCTTGTGTTTTTGCATTGATTCTTGAATCAGCGATTTTTATTTATTTAAAATCAAAGTCACTTGAGCAACAATGGGGTGATGCTACATCCGGCTTATGGATCAATATTGCCAGATATGCTTTATTGCAATTGAATAGAAAAAAACTTTTATCCAGAAACTGGAGACCTTTTATGTTGCTTTTTGTATCGGATATAAAAGATAGATTTCAATTAGTAAAACTGGCTGCTGCTTTAGGACAAAACAGGGGAGTTCTCACAGTTTCAAAATTGATATTTGATTTTGATATCACTCCTGATAAAAGAGAAGAAATGCAATTGGAGATGTTAAATGAATTGCGGGAAAAAAACTTAGAAGCATTTTGTGAGGTCAATACAGTTAGTGATTTAAATGAAGGAATGGTAACAATTTCAGCATCTCACGGATTGGGGGTCATGAAAACAAATACTATCGTTTTCGGTTGGTCTGAAGAAAAAGAAAATCAACTCTCACAACTTAAAGTTATTAGGGATTTGTCTAAAATCAATAAAAATATCTTATTGGTTAGATTTAATAAAAAATTAAGTCTTAATAAAATTTATAAACAAATAGATTTATGGTGGGGCGGCAAGGAAAATAACGGGGATTTAATGCTTCTATTGGCATATTTATTGAAACTCAACAAGCCTTGGAGTAAAGCGGCTATCACAATACGGTCAGCTGTAAGCACTCAGGAAGAAAAACAAAAATTGGAATCAGGTATATTAAAGTTATTACCTGATGCTAAGGTTGAGGCCAATGTTGAAATTTCATTGATTGGAGAAGGGGATTTTACCGCTCTATTAATCGAGAAAAGCAAAAAAGCCGATTTGGTGTTCTTAGGGCTGGGCAATCCTGCTCAAGGAGATGAGGTTGATTATGCGAAAAAAATAACGGCAATGTCCGAAAAATTAAAAATTACGGTTTTTGTTCAAAATAATAGTATGGTTGATACAGTACCTGTTTTATTGAAAGAAATAGTATAAACTTGAGTGATAACATATATGTAATCTATCAAAATATCCATAAAAATAAATAAAAAATATTGTATCTTTGCTTATAAAAGCAAGCCATTATGAAAAAACTGCCGATAGGAATACAAACATTTAGTAAAATAATCGAAGGCAATTATGTATATGTAGATAAAACAAAAATTGCCTATGATTTAATTCAAGGAGGTGAGTATTATTTTTTATCCCGTCCGCGCCGTTTTGGAAAAAGCTTGTTTTTGGATACTCTAAAGGATATTTTTGAGGGCAAAAAGGAGCTTTTTAAAGGACTTGCCATCTATGATAAATGGGTTTGGGATGATAAATATCCTGTTTTGCGTGTAAGTCTCGGTTCGGGAGTGGAAAAAGACATAAATCAACTTTATCCGCGATTAAGGTGGATATTGGAGGATGCAGAATATGATTTGGATATTAAATGTAAGTCTAAAAATCCTATTGAATGCTTTAAAGAATTGATAAGAAAATCGTATGCAAAATACAACCAAAAAGTAGTAATTCTCATAGACGAATACGACAAACCTATACTTGACAATATAACCGATAGCGACGTGGCACGTCAAATGCGTGATGCGATGAAGAACTTCTATGCAGTCATTAAAGACAATGATGCTTATATCAGGTTTGTATTTATCACCGGAGTAAGTAAGTTTTCCAAGATGAATCTATTTAGTGGCTTGAACAACCTTGAAGATATCACACTTGATTCTAATTATGCAGATATATGCGGATATACGCACAATGATTTGCTTACGGTATTCAAGGATCATTTG
>JALSPW010000003.1 GCA_026985735.1 Saprospiraceae bacterium | reverse complement strand
GCACTCAATGTATTTTAATACTTCACTTGCTCTACCATATTATCGTGCCTACGGCACTTTCTTTTGTTTCAAATAAATTTGAAACACCAATTAGGACTTAAAAGCATGCGATAGCATGACTTCAAAGCAGGCTTTGATGGTTACTGCGGGTTGATTTCTCCTCAAGGATCAGGGGCAAGTATAGGGAAAAGACAAAAAGAATTTTATAAACAGACCCTATTATAAAAAAATTAATACCAATTCATGATTGTATTCTAAATTTATACTTATTTTTACAAATATATCTGCTCCGGTAAAGTACCTCTGAAATAAAAAATAAGAATTTTCTTCAAAAATGATTCTACCTGAGTAGTTACTTACAAATAAATATAAAATTATAAACAGATGAAACAATTAATATTATTTTCGATTATATTTTTATTTTTCATTTCCAATTCTTTTAGCCAAAACAGAAAAACCCGGCGCATAATTCATAAAGTAGAAAAAAAATTAAATAAACGAAAAACATATTTTGATTCTTGGAACCACTTGGGGAAAATAAAACTTGATTCTGTTTTTGTAAATCGCCGAAAAAAAATAATTGAACTTTATTACAACAAAAGTCTTTCCTATATTCCTTTTCGTGAAAATATAATTAACGAGGCTCAAAAATCCTTAAAAAAACAACTCGGTTGGTGGTTGCGCAAATATCAAATTAAAATCTATAGCGATAAAAAAAATATTTCTGATTTTATACCTAATATATATAGAAAAAAAACACCCTTGGATTCTTCCAGGTTTATTAAAAATCCTAATCAAAATTCTTCTCTGATTTCTCGGTTTTATCATCTCAATCCGGATAATGGTTTATTAAACAAAAATCTTGCTATCTGGCATAGTCACGGAAGATATTATGAAGCAAAACAAGACCGGTGGAAATGGCAAAGACCCAGATTACATTCTACAGCCGAAGATTTGTTTCCTATGACTTTTGTTCTTGATTATCTTGAGCCAATGCTTGAAAATGCTGGTGCGACAGTTTTCATTCCCAGAGAAAGAGATATAAATAAAAATGAACTTATTTTAGACAATGATACAGGTAAAGGAAAATTTTTTATAAATTTTGATAACGAAAATACCGATACCATAATAAAAACAAAGGGGTTTAGCTGGAAAGACACTCTGTTTCAAAGTGAAAATCCTTTTGAATTGGGAACAAGTTTAACCATTGTTCCCTCAAAAGGAAAAAACACCTCCATCAAAGCCATTCCGGTATTTCCTGCAA
The DNA here is from genome assembly GCA_026985735.1 of Saprospiraceae bacterium. GTDB lineage: Bacteria > Bacteroidota > Bacteroidia > Chitinophagales > Saprospiraceae > JADJGA01. Next base: position 4,637 of record JALSPW010000003.1, on the reverse strand, counting down.
CAGAAGAATATGCTGTTTATATTTCTTATGGTAAATCCAATGCTAAAAAAGTAAAATATACTGTTTTTTATGCAGGTGGTAAAAAGGAATTCTCAGTAAATCAAACGCAAGGCGCCGGTACATGGATATACCTTGATAAATTTTTATTCAAAAAAGGTAAAAATCAGGAATCAGGAGCTATTTTGATAGAAAGCAACGAAGCTTTTAGTTTTGATGCTATAAAAATCGGTGGGGGAATGGGAAATGTTGCAAGACGTCCAAATTCTGAAATATTACCAAAAAAATGGTCATTAAAAGGACAAAAGAAATCGTTTCAGAATGATAATAAACAAAAAGTCGATCCGGATAATTTCAGCTGGAAAATAAGTAAAATGCCGAGATATATGGAAGCCGCAAGATACTTTTTACAATATGCCGGTATGCCGGATAGTATTGTTTATAGCCTTTCCGGAGGAAAAAACGATTATAATGATGATTACCAATCTCGTGGAGAATGGGTGAATTACTTAATGGGTAAACCCAATGGACCTACCGGTCACCGAAATGTAAAAGGATTGAGCATCCCCATCGACCTGGCATTGGCTTTTCATACAGATGCAGGAATTACCCTAAATGACTCAATAATAGGTACCCTCGCTATCTACTCTTCAGATAATCCGGATACCGTCTTTCCTTCCGGTCAATCCAAAATGGTAAACCGGGACCTTGTCGATATTGTACAAACTCAAATAGTTAATGATATTAAATATCTTGATAATCCCCAATGGACAAGAAGAGGTATTTGGAATAAACCATACTCTGAAGCTTGGCGTGCCAATACCCCAATGATGCTTTTGGAACTATTATCGCATCAAAATTTATCGGATATGAGTTATGGCCTGGATCACCGTTTTAAATTCGATGTGGCAAGAGCTATTTATAAAGGAATATTAAAATTTCTTGCTTTTCAAAATCACACGGATTACATTGTTGAACCTCTTCCCGTTAATAACTTTTCAATAGATATTATCAATAATAAGAAAATAAAACTTTCGTGGAATGCTGTTTTGGATACTTTGGAACCAACAGCTATTCCCGAAGGATACATCGTATATCAAAGAGAAGAAGACAACGGCTTTGATCAAGGAACTTTTGTAAAAAACACTTCAATTGAATTAGAACTTTCACAATACAATAAAATATATAGTTTTGAAATAACGGCGGTTAATTCAGGAGGACAAAGTTTTCCAAGTGAAATACTATCTGTCGGAATTAAATCCGGCAATAAACCCGTAGCACTTGTTGTAAATGCATTTAATAGGATTTCGGGTCCTGCCGTTATTGACACAAAAGGTTTTTCCGGTTTTGCCTATTGGCAGGATATGGGTGTTGCATACAAAAGACAGATTGGCTTAACGGGTTTCCCCTATGACTTTGATAGAAATGTTCCTTGGGCGGATGATGATAATCCCGGATGGGGAGCTAGTTATGCAGATCTGGAAAGCAAAGTTATAGCAGGTAATACTTTTGATTATCCATATATACACGGCAAAGCTATTATGAATTCGGGATATTCTTTTACAAGTACTTCCGAACAAGCATTTTCAAACAAAAATTTTAATATCAAGCCTTATAATTTTGTTGATATAATTTACGGTAAAGAAAGAACAATAAAAACATTAAACAGAACGGAATTTACAGTTTTCACTCCTGATGTTATCAAAAAGATAAAAGAAATTGCTGAAAATAACGGCAATATTTTTATATCCGGAGCATATATCGGAACTGATTTTAATGAAAATAAAGACTCTGTTGGAAATAATTTTGCTTCAAGTATTTTACATTATAAATGGAGAACAAATTTTGCTTCTAAAACAGGAGATTTTTATTCTACAGACTTTGCAAAAGATTTTTTCACAAGCAATTATCATTTTAATACGGAATTGAATAATAAAATATATTCTGTTGAAGCTCCGGACGGTATCGAACCTTTCGGAGACAATACAATATCTGCTTTTAGGTATTCGGATACCGGTATAAGTGCAGGAATATTGTTTGCGAAAAATTATAAAGTTATTGCATTAGGATTTCCTTTTGAAGCTATTACAAATGAAAAAAACAGAACCGAATTTATGTCAGATATTATTAATTTTTTCAAAAAATCTCATCATAAGCAATAAAACCTTTCGGAGATTTATCTTTTAGAGCTATTTGCGGTTTATAATAAGCTTTACTGTCATAAATATATCTGAGAAGCATTTCTCTTGATTTGGGTTCGGCTAAATGAGCTATACCTACAGCATGTTCTGCAATATTAAGCCCTTTTGGATTAAAAGCACCGTTTTCCGTTACTATCACAACCGGATCTGCAGGAATAGCTGTTGTAGTAATACCTGCAGGGCACATATTATTTATTTTAGACACTCCTTTTTCCGTAGTGGATTTCATGGCTATTATGCCAAATCCTTTTTTTGCCTGATAAGAACCCCGCAAAAAATCAGCTTGACCTCCAATGCCGCTATAAACTTGTTGTCCTTGCATTGCATCAGCCCATATATTACCATGCAAATCCACTCCTATAGCACTATTGATAGCTATCATATCATGTTGCTTGGCTATATTCAAAACATTATTGGTAATATTGCATGGTCTGCTTTGTATTGAACTGTTATAATTCAACCATTCATATCCTTTTTTATCGGTAGATAAGAAAATTGTGGAAGTCGAAAAATTAACATCCTGGTATTTATTGGTAACGATACCGGATATAACAAGTTTTCGCATAGCATCTGCAAATAATTCCGTGTAAATACCTATATCCTTAACACCTTTATCTATTATGGCATCCGTAACAGCTTCCGGTACCTCCCCTAATCCATATTGTAAAGTTGACCCGTTATCAATATATAACTCCGCTACTAATTTACCGATTTTTTTTGCTGTTTCATCGGGTTTATGAACAGGACTAATCGGCAAAGCATAGTCCGTATCTATCAAAAAATCTATCTGGGATTCATGTATAGTGGTTCCAAGTACAAATGGCATTTGAGTATTTCTTTCCGCAATAACAATTCCCCCTTTTGCCTTTACGGTATCTACAGCAGCCTGAATCCCCTCTACCGTTGTTCCATAGCTATAATTTCCCCCGTTATCAGGTCCGGAAACAGTCATTAATACAATATCCGGTTTTAAGTAGTTTTTTATCTGATTCGGTATGTCCGACAAATGCATCAACTGATAAGAGGCATATCCTTCATTTAACGCTTTACGTGAAAACGGACCGGAAAAAATAACTCTGTGAGTTAAACGATCACATACTTTTTTTGAAAAGATATCTTTAATATCACCCAACAATAAGATACTTAATATTTCTATATTTTTTATGCTTTCATCTTTTATAATCTGCTTTAACAAAACTTGTGGGGTAGCTGCATTTCCACCACAATATATCATTTTACCGGGTGAAAGATATGTTGAATTAATAATGTCTTCTACTTTTTGTATCTTTTTCATACATTCTTGGTATATTTAGAACCTATCCATAAAATTAATAAAATTTAAAAATATGCTTTATAGGCAAATACTATCCATTATCTTTTTTAAACCATTTAATTAAATTAGGACATTTTTTATACTCATCATCAAGTTTAATGTACGTGGTTTTTATTTTTTTTGTGACCCAATTATTTATATATTCATTTTTTTTACTCGCTTTTGCAAAATTTTGTATCCTGGAATAATCTTCTTTCAGATTAGCTCTATGAGGTTCCGTTTTGGTCAATACCTTTATTATTTGAAACATTGTTTCACCTTTTTCATTTGTTGTTTCCATTACACTTGTGATATCACCGGGCTTCAATCCTTCAATGGCAAAATAAATATCAGGAGGTAGATCTTTCATCTCATAGAAAGTGGTTTGAGTAGCCGGATTAGTCATTCTGCCGTTATTGTTGTAACTCATACTTTTTTTGTCTGAAAACTTTTTTACGGCAATTTCAAATTTCATACTGTCTTTAATTATTAGTGACCTGATAGAATCTAATTTTGCTTTTGTCTTATTCAAGTCATCAAGAGTGATATCCGGTTTTATGAGTATGTGTTTTACATGTATGCTATTTCCCCGTCTTTCTATAAGCTGAATAATGTGATACCCAAATTCCGTTTCTACGATATCCGAAATCTCACCTTTTTTTAAACCGTAAGCAGCGGCTTCAAATTTCGGTACGAATGTTCCTCTTTTGACCCAGCCCAAATCACCGTTATTTTTTGCTGAACCGGGATCTTCTGAATATTTTTTTGCCAAAGTGCCAAAATCTTCTCCTTTGTCCAACCTGGCTTTGATTTCTTTAGCGGTTTCATAAGCTTTTTGTTTTTCTTTTTCGCTTATTTCGGGAGCGATAATAATCTGAGCAAGTTCCACTTCACTATTAAAATAAGGGAGACTGTCTTTTGGAATCGAATTAAAAAAGTCCACAACTTCACTTGGTGTTACGTTTATATTATCAAGAAGAGATTGTTGCATATTTTCCGCAAGCAATTTATTTTTAATATCCTCGCGATATATTTCTTTCATTTCCGCAACACTCTTTCCGTAATATTGCTTAAACAATTCTTCATCTCCACCCATTTGCCTGAGTATGGCATCCATCCTCAATGTC
>JALSPW010000002.1 GCA_026985735.1 Saprospiraceae bacterium | reverse complement strand
GTCTCATGGGGACCTAAACTTGAAGATTTAAGATATACAACGGATCCTAATTATGTACCCGGTAATGAATATGTTAAAGGAGGACTAACACCTATGAGTGAATGGATGGCAAATTGGGATCCTAACGGTCGTCTTGTTCCTGCTGATAGTCCGTATGCAACTGACAAAAGAGCTATTGCTTATGATCATTACAATTTTTTCAGAACAGCATATTCATACAATAACTATTTTGATATAACAGGAGGAAATGACAAAAATACTTTCTTTTTGTCATTCGGAAATGATAATAATAATGGTATTGTGCCAAATAATACTTTTGATAAAAATTCATTCAAATTATCAGCAAGCACAAAATTATCTGACAAATTCACAGTTAGTGCTTCAGCTAACTATATAAGAACAGAAGGAGAAAGAAAGCAAAAAGGTAGTAATATTTCCGGTATTATGCTGGGATTAATGCGTACCCCACCTAATTTTGACAACTCATTTAAATATCAGCTACCTGATTTATCACAACGTACTTATAGAGGCGGAGGTGGTTATGATAATCCTTATTGGGTAGTAAATAAGATTAGTTATCACGATGTTGTCAACAGGGTATTGGGAAATGTCAATTTAAATTATAAATTTAATGACTGGTTGACATTCAATTACAAAATCGGAACAGATTTCTGGGCGAAAGATGTCAAAAACTTCTTTGAAAAAGGATCAAATGGAAATCCAGACGGATACGATTCCGAATCGACTGCATTAAATCAAGATTTCAACGCTGATTTTACAGCGATTATCAATAAAAGACTTAATGACAATCTGGGATTCAGGTTTATGGTTGGAAACAATATGTATCAATACAAATATACGAGTACGTATGCAACTGCGTATGGTTTAGCTGCATATGACACTCCTAACCTTATCAACTCAAGTGACGTAAAAGGAGGCGAATCAAATTCCATGAAACGTACTGCTGCTTGGTATGGTGATCTTAGTTTTGATTTTATGCATATGTTATATCTGGGTGCCACAGGAAGATATGAGTGGTCAACTACTCTTCCTGAAAAGAATAATTCATTCTTTTATCCATCAGTTAGTTTAGGATTTATCTTTTCAGAAATACCTGCTATTCAAGATTTAGGATTTTTATCATTTGGTAAATTTAGGGCTTCGTATGCTCAAATAGCTAATGATGCCTCCCTCTATGCAACTAAAAACTATTACTATCAAGTAGGACCTGGTGATGGATGGACAAATGGACTTACATTTCCATTTTTAAATGAAAATGCATTTACAGTAGGTACTGTAATCGGTAATGATAATCTAAAACCTGAAAATCAAAAAACAACAGAAGTAGGTTTAGAATTAAAATTCCTTGATAATAGATTTGGAATTGACTTCGCATGGTTCAAAAACAGAAACGAAGATTTATTGTTAAGTGTTCCTATTGCACCTTCTACCGGATATGGTTATCAGTATTTGAATGCAGGTACAATGGAAACAAAAGGAATCGAATTAATATTTAATGCAACACCGGTGAAAACAAGTGATTTCAGATGGGATTTATCTTTGAACTGGTCAAATCCGAAAACAGATGTTATTTCTCTTGCAGAAGGAGTGCCTAATGTATTCTTAGGTGGTTTTACGGAACCACAAGTTAGAGCTGTTGTAGGTTCACCTTACAGATCGTTGTTCGGATTAAGATGGACGAGGGATGCTAATGGAAATATTTTAATCAATGATGACCCTAATGATAATTTCATGGATGGATTTCCGTTTTCTGATCCTGAACTGCAAGAAATGGGAAGCGTTCAACCGGACTGGGTAGGCGGCTTATCCAACTCATTTACCTGGAAAAACCTCACTATCTCAGCTCTTTTGCAAATGAAAAAAGGTGGATTAATGTGGAATGGTACAAAAGGAGCTTTATATTTCTTTGGAACTCATGCTGATACGGAAAACAGAGGAGAAGAAAAAGTATGGACAGGAGTTATGGGACATATTGATGCTGATGGAGATGTAGCACATTATGATGCAAATGGAGATGAAGTAAAAGGACCCGGGGATGTTAATACTCAATCAGTAGTTGTTGATGAAGACTGGTATTGGTGGAGTGGTGAAGGTAGTGGATTTACCGGCCCCAGTGAACCTTATGTTGAAGATTCCGGTTGGTTAAGATTAAGAGAAATAACAGTTTCATATTCTTTGAAGAATTTATTGAAAAAGACATTAATAACTAATGCTGAAGTTTATTTTACCGGTACCAATTTATGGCTTAAAACAGATTATACGGGAGTTGATCCTGAAACAAGTTTGACCGGTAATTCAAATGGTCAGGGAATTGATTATTTCAATAATCCCGGAACAAAATCTATGGCATTTGGTTTAAAGTTAACTTTTTAAACAAAAAATTAAAAAGATATTTATTAATATAAAAAATTGACAAATGAAAAATATTAAAATATATTTAAGCATTTTGTTTATTGCTCTTGTTATGACAAGTTGCAATAAATGGATTGATCCTGAAATCAATACCAATCCCGATGCTTTAAGCAAACCTACCGTTTCTATATTGTTACCGGGTATTGAAGCAGGCATGGGATATTACATTGGAGGTGTTGACCTGGCAGGAACTCAAGCTGTTTGGGTACAACAACTTAAAGGAACAGATAGACAATTCAAAGCGATTGATAATTATGTTTTGCGAGAATCTGATACTGACAATCTATGGGGAAGTATTTATGATGTAATGAATGATAATAAGATAATGATAGACTTGGCAGAAAATGCGGAAAACAAATCACCACATGTAGCTGGAGCAGGTAAAGTAATTATGGCTCTTTTATTAGGTAATTTGACAGATGCATTTGGAGATATACCCTATACTGAAGCATTAAAAGGGGCGGAAAACTTAACTCCAACTTATGATTCACAAGAATCTATATATAATGCAATTTTCGATTTGTTGGATCAGGCAATTTCCGATCTTCAATCAGCTACCAATACAATAAGTATAAGTCCTGATTATATCTATGGTGGAGATCCGGGTGCATGGTTAAAAGCTGCTTACACTTTAAAAGCACGATATATGATGCATCTTACAGCAATATCATCAGTTGATTACAATGCAGTAATTGCTAATTTGGACAATGGTTTGGCTAGCATAGATGATGATATGCAACAACCTTTTGGACAATCATCGGCTGAAAACAATCCAATGTTCCAATTTCTCCAACAAAGAAGTGGTTATATAGATTCAAATCTTGGTTTTGACACAGTATTCATGAATGGAGATCCTCGAAGAGATGTGCTACAATTTAGTGCTTCAGGATTTTGGACTCAAAAAGATGCACCCGTAGCATTTGTTCAGTATACGGAAGCTTTATTTATTAAAGCTGAAGCCCTGTATAGATCAGGAAATGAAGACGGTGCAAAATCAACTCTAAAAGATGCTATTAGATCTTCTTTGACAAAATACGGAGTAATGGACGGAGCTGACAGTTGGTTGGCAAATATGGATACTGCAATTGATGCTGCTTCGGGAGAAGGCCTTTTGGGAATGATTATGACTGAAAAATACAAACACATGTATCTTCAAACAGAAGCTTTTGTTGACCTCAGAAGAACAGGTTATCCTAATTTAACACCTACTGCAGGTAACAAACTTCCTAGTCACTATCCGTATCCAACAAGTGAAACTTCTTACAATAAAGACAATGTTCCTGATGCAGGAGTATTTACAAAAATGTGGTGGATGCCATAAAACACTTTAAAATCATAAGGCTGTCTTCAAAAAGGCAGCCTTTTTCTTAAATATTAGTACAAATAATTATACCCGAGCATAAACTTCCAATTAAAATCATAAAAATTCAACTCCAAGTTAAAAAAACCATTAATTTTCACATCGAAAATTATTTTTTTTCCTGTTTTTAGTATTTTTTTTCAAAAAAAACATTATCTCCCCATTTTATTTTGACAAAAACCAATCTAACGATAGAATTCAATTATTAATTTCGAAATATCTTATAAATACAAATATGCTTTGGAAATATTAAATTAAAGCGACAATAATATTTACATATTACATCTACCTTTAAATTATTTAGTTCTATATATCAATGTATTATACATAATAGGTAAATAACATGCTAAAATTATTTTAAATTCTTATTAAGAAAATGTTAATTTTTCTTTTTTTGTTTGATTTAATTTAGATAACTTTGTCAAGCTAATCGTAAAATTTTAGCTTATTTGAGTGTGTAAATTATTTTTTAAACAAAAACGTATGATATGAAAAAACTCTTACTTTTACTATTTACCATCGTTATGGCTACATCGGGAATGTTAGCTCAAAGAATGGTACATGGTACAGTGACAGACGATTCAGGTTCTCCTCTTATTGGAGCATCAGTGGTCGTTAAAGACAATCCTAATGTTGGAACTATTACTGACATAGACGGTAAATTCCAATTGAAGGTAGATGCAAATGCAAAAGCTCTTGTAATATCTTATATCGGATATACAACACAAGAGGTTGAATTAGGTGCTTCTGACGAAATCAATATTACTCTTACTTCCGGTGTGCAATTGGAAGATGTAGTAGTAACAGCTTTAGGGGTTTCGAGAGAAAAAAAATCTCTTGGTTATGCAACCCAGGAAGTCAAAGGTGATAATCTCAACAAAGTACCTAAGGATAATATTGTAAATACTTTATCCGGTAAAGTAGCTGGAGTTCAGGTAAAGAACAATACCAACATGGGTGGTTCATCCAATATTGTAATTAGAGGTTCCAAATCTTTAACCGGAAATAATCAAGCTCTTTTTGTTATAGATGGTATTCCTGTAAATAACGATACGGGAAACAGCAGTGCGCAACGAAGTGGAGGAAGTGGGTATGATTATGGTAATGCTGCATCGGATATTAATCCGGATGACATTGAATCAGTAAATATCTTGAAGGGAGCTGCTGCTACTGCTCTATATGGATCCAGAGCTGCTAATGGAGTTGTGATGATTACAACAAAAAAAGGATCTAAAGGATCTAATGGTATCGGATTGAGTTATTCCGCTTCTTATACTGTCGGCGTAATTGACAAATCTACTTTCCCTGATTATCAAAGAGAATATGGCGCAGGTTATGGACCATATTATAGCAATTCGGCAATTCCTGAATTGGGACAAGCAGTTATAGGAGGAGACACGGTATATGTTACTCCTTTTACCGAAGATGCTTCTTTTGGAGCAAAATTCGATCCTGATTTATTGGTTTACCAATGGGATGCATTTGATCCTTCTTCTCCTGATTTTGGAAAACCAAGACCATGGTTGGCCGGAGCAAACGGGCCATTAACATTTTTTAATAATTCAAATACATTAAAAAATAATTTTGCCTTTAAAGGTTCCACTGATAAATCTACTTACAGATTGTCATACACCAGATTCGATATGACAGGTATTATGCCAAACAGTAGCTTGAAGAAAAATAATATTAATCTAACGGCATCTTATGACATAACAAGCAAATTCAAAGTTACTGCAATGGCTAATTATATTAATACTGCAGGAAAGGGGCGTAACCATACGGGATACAGCGATAATATCCTTTCAAGTTTCAGACAATGGTTCCAAATGAATGTCGACATGCAAAGACAAAAAGACGCCTATGACAGAACTCATGAAAATGTAACATGGAACAGATTAAGCGTTGATGATTCAGATCCGATATACTGGGATAACCCTTACTGGCAGAGATATGAAAATTATCAAACCGACGGAAGAAACAGATTGATAGGTTTTGTAAAAGGAGAATGGAATTTGATGGATGGTCTTGATTTCACGACAAGATATTCTATTGATACCTATGATGAACTCAGAGAAGAAAGAAAGGCTATTGGTTCGGTTTCAGGTGCATTTGGAATAGGAAGGCCGGATGTTAGATCGGGTTATGTCAGAAATAACAGGAATTTCACTGAAACCAACCTGGATTTCATGTTAACTTATAAGAAAGATATTACTTCTGATTTGAATCTATATGCAATGGCAGGAAGCAATATCAGAAGAACGCATTTCCAATATATTTATGCCTCTACAAACGGCGGATTGATTATCAATAGATTATATGCTTTATCAAACTCAAAAAGCACTTTATTACCTCCTTTGGAATCACAAACTTCAATTGGAGTAAACGGTTTGTTCACACAAGTATCTTTAGGTTATAAAAACTTATTATATTTAGAAAGTACCATGAGAAGGGATGTATCTTCAACCCTTCCGTTAGATGCAAGAGTTTATTATTATCCTTCTATTTCAACAAGTCTTGTATTCTCAGAATTAATGGATGCTAATTGGCTGGATAATGGTAAAATAAGATTAAATTATGCTGAAGTTGGTAATGATGCTCCTTGGGGTGCCTTATCTGATACTTATTCTAGCAATCCTTTATTTAATGGTAATCCTCTTTATTCATTACCCTATACAAAACAAGAACCTGACCTTAAACCCGAAAGAACAAAATCTTTGGAATTTGGTTTAGAAATGAATATGTTTGAAAACAAAGTGGGATTTGATATTTCTTTATATAAAACGAATACTGTAAATCAAATTATGCCTGTAGATGTATCACTGGCCACAGGATTTGGAAGTAAATATTTTAATGCAGGAGAAGTTGAAAATAAAGGATTGGAAGTTGTATTAAATTTAATGCCGGTTTCAACTCCTTCATTCAAATGGAATATAAACTTTAACTGGGCTAAAAACATCAACACAGTTGTAGCATTGTATGATAATCCTGAAACGGGAATCAAAATTGAAAACTTAACTTTAGCTACCTTACAAGGAGGTGTTTCAATAAACGCCAGAATAGGCGAACCTTATGGAACAATCCAAGGTAGAGATTTTGTTTATCAAGATGGAAAGAAAGTGGTACTACCTTCAGGGTATTATGCAAGAACTTCAACTTCAGACAAAATTATTGGCAATATAAATCCTGATTGGAATGCCGGTATTAATAATACATTCTCATATAATGATTTCTCATTTGGATTCCTTATTGATTGGCAGCAAGGAGGTTCTGTTTTCTCACTTGATCAATGGTATGGACAAGGTACAGGATTATATGCAGAAACAGCTGGAAACAATGATCTTGGAAATCCATTAAGGGATCCTGTTGTACAAAATGAAGACGGTACCTATGCATCAAATTCAGGAGGTGTGGTACAAGAAGGAGTTATGCAAACAGATGATGGAAAATATGTTCCAAACACGATAAGAGCTTATGCCGGATATTACGGTGGTGCTTATGGATGGGCAAGAAACCCTAATGCCAGATATGTATATGATGCAAGTTATATCAAACTTAGAGAATTAACTATATCTTATAATGTTCCCGGCAAATTCTTAGGAAATGGTTTTGTGAAAGGAGCTACATTAAGTTTTGTAGGAGGAAATCTTTGGATTATTAAAAAGAATCTTCCTCATGCAGATCCTGAAGCCAGTCAAGGAGCTGGAAATATTCAGGGTTGGCAATCAGGTGTTATGCCTTCTTTGAAAACTTATGGGTTTAACTTGAAGTTACATTTCTAAACAAATAACTAAAATAAATTTTAAATTATGAAAAAAATAAATTTTATATTATTGATCATCATTGCAGTTCTTTTAGGTTCTTGTACAAAGAATTTTGAAGATTACAATACTGACACCAAACATCCAACAGATGTCCCGGGTGAAGCATTGTTCAGTAATGCTCAAAAAAGATTAGCAGATCAAATTGCAAGTGCCAATGTTAATAATAACATCTGGAAACTCTGGGCGCAATATTGGACTGAAACTACATATACAGATGAAGCTAACTATAATATAGTAAACAGAAGAATCCCCGATAGAGCATTTAGTACATTTTACAGAGGAGTATTAAATAATTTGTTAGAAGCTAAATCTATTATAGAGAATAATGACGCTATTGGAGATGAAGCCACCAAAGCAAAAGCTAATAAACTGGCTATTATCGAATTATTACAAGTTTATACATATCAGAGACTCGTTGATATATTTGGCAATATACCTTATTCGGAAGCACTGAAAATCAACGAAACATTAAGTCCTAAATATGATGACGCATTGACTATTTACAAGGATCTAATCAGTAGAGCGAGTGCAGCTACAGATAAGTTAGACGAAAGCGGCGGAAGTTTCGGAAGTGCTGACCTTTATTATAACGGAGATGTTAGTCTATGGAAAAAATTCGGTAATTCACTAAAACTTAAGTTAGGTTTATTCTTGGCTGATGTAGATGCAGGATTATCTCAATCTACTGTCGAAGCTGCGGCAGCAGGAGTTATTTTAGATGCCTCCGAAAATTGCCAACTTACTTATTTGGGAGAATCTCCAAATACAAATCCTATTTATGCAGACCTGGTATTGAGCGGAAGAAAAGATTTTGTTCCTGCTAATACTATTGTTGATATGATGAACGGATTGAATGACCCCAGATTGGATAAATATTTCACGAAAATTGGAGATGTTTATAAAGGCGGAGTATATGGATTAGGTAATTCATTTTCTGACTTCTCCCATATTGCTTCTTCTATTTTACAACCGGAATATCCATCCGTACTTTTTGACGATGTTGAAATGAAGTTTTATTTAGCTGAAGCTGCTGCCAGAGGATATAATGTCGGTGATGCAGCTACATTATATAATGATGCTGTCGCTACATCAATATTGGATTGGGGCGGCACACAGGATGAAGCTGATACTTATGTTGCAAACAATCCTTATGATGCAGCTAACTGGAAAAATTCAATTGGTACTCAAGCATGGATAGCTTTATATGTAAGAGGATTTGCCGGATATACTTCATGGAGAAGATTGGATGCTCCTACATTGAATATATCTCCTGACGCACAAACTCCTAATGGTGTAATTCCAACCAGATTTACATATCCTATTAAGGAACAAACTTTGAATAAAACCAATTATACAGAGGCTTCAAGTGCTATTGGTGGAGATGATTTATTAACAAAAATATTCTGGGATAAATTCTAAATTTATCTTTTGAAATAAATATTATAAGGCATTGTCATAAGGCAATGCCTTTTTTATTTTAATAACAAAACGCTACCAATATGCTGATTATAAATATTAAGCACTTTATAGACAAAAACACTATTTATGTCACCAGAGAAACAGATTTTTTTATTCAATCCGGTCACAATTAAAAAAATCACTAATATTTGATTTAAAATCTTACTCCAGTTTGAAATTTATTAAAAAAAAATGTAATATTGTACAATGTTTTGTAGCGACATGCTATTATAATTCATCATTATTTCAAACGTAACTACTTATGCTTATGAAAAAGATAATTATTCTGTCGATATTTTTTGTTTTTAAAAATTTCATTATTCTATCTGCAAATAATTTACCGGAGCAAATTTTTTGTCCTGACGATATTACAATAAGCTGTTGTCAAGATTATGACAATCTTGAAATAACAGGAGATCCGGCAGATTTGAATCCACAATTTAATTATTTCACAAAAGTGGATTCTTTGTTCATTGATGAGTGTAGAATCGGAACTATTAAAAGAATTTGGACAGGACATAACATAATAGGCCAATTCAGTTGTACTCAAATAATAACTATGGAAAGAAATGATAATTTCGCCGGTGATATTCAATGGCCGTATGACTGGGCTGGTCAATGCGGTGATGAAATCCCTTATTCCGAACCACAATACGATATTGGCTTTTGTGATCAGGTCGCTCATACTTTTAAAGACGATACTTTTAGATTTACACAAAATGCATGCATAAAAATATTAAGAAACTGGAAAGTTATAGACTGGTGTGTTTATGAACCAAATTCAAGTTCTCAAAACGGATTATGGGAACATACCCAGATATTGATGATAACAGACCAAACGCCTCCTGAAATTAAAGAATGTAAAAACAGAACTATTAAAGCTTTGAACTCCAACTGTAGTGCAAACTTCACTTTGCATAAAGAGGCTGATGATAATAATTGCGGATTGGATTCTCCTTTAAAATGGGTTTTTGAACTTGATTTAAATAATGATTGGCAAATTGATACTACCGGTACAATTGATAATAAACAAGCAGATCTAAAATTATCAAATATTCCTACCGGTGTACATAAAATCAAATGGAAAGTTTTTGACGGATGTGCTAATGTATCCACATGCATGGAAACCATTACTGTTATAGACGGGAAAGCCCCTACTCCAATTTGCTATCTCTCTACAACCGAAAACCTTGTATCCGGAGATGACAGCCTCAGGTTTCCCGCAAAGAATTTTATTAAAGATGCTTTTGATAATTGTACGGCAAAAGAAGATTTAATATTTTCTTATTCGCCGGATCCTAAAGATTCGGTGAAAACATTTACATGCTGGGATCTTGGCTTTCAGTTTTTTAGGATTTTCGCTATAGATGAAGCCGGAAATTCGGATTTCGCTTATGTTTTGACAAGAGTGATGATAAATGGACCATGCTCAAATTATCCGCTAATTCAAGGCTCTCTTATCAGTATGCATAATCAACCTATAAAAAATATAAATATTGGACTTGAAGGAGCCGGAAGATTATATCTTATAGGTAAAACCAATGAAAACGGTAAATTTGCTTTCCCTTATAAAGAAAGTGAAATAAAACCTAAACTCAAGTTTATAGCAGGAAACAATTTTGTACCAAATATTGATGCCAATGATTTAAAAATGATGATAGATTATCTATTAGGGAAAACAGATTTAAACCAATTCAATAAATTTGCTGCAGATCTCAATGATGATGGAAAAATAACTGCAACGGATATTATGATCATGAAAAAATTACTTTTAGGCAAATTGGATTATAAAGACATCAACAATTCAGTAAAATTTTATATTAAAAACCCTGAAACTCATGAATATCGGGAAGTCGAATATATTGAAAATATAAAAGAGCCTGTTACGGTATATTGTGCATTGAAAGGAGATATTAAATAGTACCTGCCCATAAACCATTAAAATTTAAAAGATTAAACACTTTACAGACAGGCACTGATTGAAATATTAGCTTTTTACAAATTTCAAGAAATCAATAATATTGTTTTCTTTATCATAGAATAATATAAAATAATTTGACCTTTTAAAATCCGAAATATTAATTCTGTTTCTAAATTTTCCGCTAAGAACTGTTTTGCCCAGATTATTTAGAATTTTGTATTTAAAGACGGTATTAACATGCGATTTTATATTCAAAATTTCATTTGCAGGATTCGGAAAAATTTCTACCAAATGTTTATCCTTATTCAATTCATCTGTAGAACTTGTAGAACAAACTCCCGGATCAGAAACCAAAACCTGAAAACTACATGTGTCACTATTTGAATCCAATATATCCAAGATAAGATCGCCTTTACCGGCGCTTCCCTGTTCAATTTCAAATGTAGTAGTACTCCCATAAGTGGAATTTGGCGGTACAATATTATAGTTGTCAGTACTAACTTTATACTCTCCGGCAATATTAAATCCTACCGGATTCAAATCAAATAATATCTTATCATCTCCGGCGAAATCAGGTGTATTATTATTGCTACATTTGATATTGGTTAATCCAGATTCTGTAATTTTACAATCAGGAGAACAAGTACCATTATTTACTAATGAAAATTCATAAGTACATAATGTATCCATAGCATCGGTTATAGTAAAAAATATAGTATCCAGCATAGCCGAACCGGAGGATAAAGTAAAAAAGGCAGTATCTGTATAAGAAGCCAATTGAGGCTCTAACAAACCATTACCGGAAAATATTTCATATTCCCCTTCCAATTGATTACCATAAAGCAATAATGAAAAAGTCAAATAATCATCTTCCGGATCATAAGAAGTCTTATTATCATTACATTGTACATCTATTATATTAACACCGGCAATTATACAAGGACCAAATGAATTCAATTCCCCTTTTGTGTTGAAAGCAATCGTCTGATACCAAACGCTATCTATCAATTGCAAGGAACCCTTCTCCGGAGTATTATTAGATTCGTAAGTAAGAATATCAACAGTTTTCATCCCATTTGCTTCACCGTCAACAGCTGTAAAGCTTCCTTCATAGCTCAACAATTCCATAGTATTTCCACATTCTCCTATCAATGCCAGTCCGTCGGGAGAGCCATTCTGGATAGATGATGGTTCCCAAACATAATAAGCCCCACCATCACCAAAAGTAATCACCATATTATCAAGTGTCTCTTCATCATATTTTTTCCCGTTTTTACCGTTATAAAGTATAATCTTGTATTTATGTATAGAATCAGGTTGAGGATCATTAATAAACACTTCAACGAATTCATTTTTGTCTGCACCTGCATTATCATAATGAAATTCATTAATTCTGGCATCTGCATTAAAACAATCTGAGCAAGTACCCGGATCATCAATCACAAAACCAAAACTACAGTTATCATCATATTCGATACTTGCCGGTATATTTCCTTTTCCGGCACTTCCCGGATTAAAAGAAAATAATGAAATTGTATCAAACAATGCAGAATCAGGTGAAATAATAAAACTATCAGGTACAAGTACTTTGTAAAATTCAAATTCCGAACTTTCGGTTGGATTTAATGAAAAAGTAATATAATCATCATCAGGGTCCATATTTGTACCATTATCATTACATAAGACATTTTCCAAACCTGAATCGGTAACGGGACAACCGGAATTAAAGATGGTAATCTTAATTTTATTGGAACTTAAATTTGCACAAATATTACTGTTTATGATTTCTGTTACCAATTCCGTAAAAGTTTTTCCAATATAGCTATTCAATATCAATGAGTCCTCATTTGACACACTAATACCCTGAACATAATATGTTCCCGGATTAACATATCGAAAATCAGAGTTTCTATCAATCGCTTCAATCATATCGTTTTCAGCACCATACGCAATAAAAGTATAAAAATAACCAGGTGGAGGCGGGGGTACATCATCATACATACTAGCGCCTGAAGGTTTATTAATAATTTGCAAAGAATAATTTGCCGGCAGCCCGGGAAAAGTAGAAGAAAAATCGCTTATTCTTACAAAATATTTTTTTCCCGTAATCAAATTGACATTCACCGTGTTATAAATGGTTACTGTATTGCTGCCGCTTGATTTGATCGCATTAGTTCCAATCATATTTTCACAAAGATTGTTTTCATAATATTCCGATTCATAAAAATTAAGAACCAATCCAAAAGTACCGGATAGCTGAAAAGTATAGCCTCCGTTTCTTGTCACATAAAAACTATAAATATCATATTTTACATCATTTCCAGATACAGTGCATGTATTAACATTTTTAAAAACAAGATTGGAAGATTTATCACTTGTTGTTATATTACCGGTAAATTTACTAATCCTATTTCCGTAAACAGGCTCCAATGAAAGATTTAGTTTTTCATCAATTTCCCCATTATCTTCTCCCACAACATCAGCATCAGGCACAAAAGAAGTGCCAACTGCATCACAGATAGATTCTATTGTTATATCATGATTATTAATATCAAAAAAGATATTTTCAAATGATTTAATCATAATCCTACCTTGCTGTGTAGGTAGATTAGGCACGAGCAAGGTTTCAATACCGTCGTTATTAGTCCTACCTAAATAAAACGGAAATGTTTTTCCCCCGTCGACGGAAAAATACACTTCCACATCACTACAATTGACTGGTGCTTTATCCGTATTAGCAACTTTCCATTTAAGATCAAATGTATTTGTGCCATTTGCAGTAAGTATTGTATTTGAATTTTGGGATGATATTTCAAAAGGACCGGCTCCACTCGTCACCGATACCTGAGTTTCGTCCCAGGCTACTCCTCCCCCACCAATAAAATTATCACGTACCGTAAGTTTAAAATTCAGTGTTCTGGTTACCATTGGTAAGGCTTCAAATGTCAAGTTTCGATTTTTGCCTTTCAAAATGTAAGACTTATCAGGAAAATATCTCACAGGATTAGTGGAAGGAGCATACGATCTAAACAATGGTGCTTTTGTGCTATTGGCAGCACTTTGACCGAGCATGCCCTGAGTAGGATGACCGGGACCATCTTCATCATATTCTTCCCAACAATATGTCAATTCATCACCATCCTCATCAGAAGCATCTCCCTCTAGAAAAAAAGGTGTACCACGGGGAATTGTATAGGAAGCACCCGCCTCAACTACCGGATGATGATTTCCTGTAGAATCCACTGTAGCGCAAAGTGCGTGGGAAGAAATATAAGACAATGCTCTTTCTATACTATTAATATGATAATAATCATCCTCTGTTCCGTAAGATGGAATATTTTGAACATCAGAACATATTCCATTATAAGACATTAATGTAGTACCACTTCCTATTTCATAAGCCGTTGTTTCAGATATATTGTCCGTACAAGATTCTCCCGTTCCATTAAAAGTATGTGTCATATTAAACTGATGGCCTACTTCATGAACCGACAATGCAACATAACTATTTCCCTGATTATTGTATGATCCACTCCACCCGGCTGCCTTTCTCGGACCACCATTTGCCCCATAATATTTAGTATCACTGCATACAACACCTAATGCTGCCAATCCACCGTTTTCCCATTTACCACCGGGATCCATTTGTGAACTATGGTTGTGCAAAACATGCCCTATATCATATACGGATTTATTAAATAGCGAATTAATAGCATTTACAGCTTGTGTTGTTCTTGTTTTTCCACCGTCGCCATCAGGAATAAAAGGATCTGTATTTTTATTTTTATATAGATAAGGAGAACGTGAAAGAACTAATTTCACCGAAAGATTATTTTTTAAAATTACATTCCACCCATTAACTATAGCAGTTATAAGACTTCTTACGGCACCGGTAGAATTACCAT
The DNA here is from genome assembly GCA_026985735.1 of Saprospiraceae bacterium. Classification (GTDB taxonomy): domain Bacteria; phylum Bacteroidota; class Bacteroidia; order Chitinophagales; family Saprospiraceae; genus JADJGA01. Next base: position 6,738 of record JALSPW010000002.1, on the reverse strand, counting down.
TTGCCTGATAAAACTCACCCGTACAAACTATAACCAATCTATATGTTCTTATTACTTCACCATTAAAACCCGAAGTCCTGTATGTTATATTGTTTTCCCCTCCATTTTCAGAAACAATTCTTTCACCGGCATCAGAGGAAGAGCAAATAACAGGTTCGTATCCCAATTCGGGATCATTATTGCCGATATAAACTTTATACTTACCTCTCCCTCCATTTTTTAATGGCCAAATACCTATCAAACCCTCTTCTGACAAAATAGAAGCATATATTTTTTCTTTTGTAACTGTCAAAGCACCTTGTAATAAAGCATTGTCAGCTCCAACTATATCAAATGACAAAATGCCGGGATTCTCCTTTTTAAATTGACCGGAGATAGTATTATTTTCAATAGCGGTAAACTTTTGATAACTACCATCAGGCATAGGGAGAGATATTTGCTTAATACCACCTGTACTTCTTAATAATGATAAATCACTATATATCTTATCAACATCAATATCCACAAAAACAGACTGAGAAAAAGAAAAAGATGAAATTAAGGTAAAACATAAAAAAATCATAATAAATTTAAATGAGATCTTGCTGTTCATATCTAAAGTTTTAATTTTTAATAATATATGCCGCAAATTATGAAAATTTCATCAATTTTTATACTTTTTTTATTTGATTTTACTTTTTTTATAATTTTTCATCTTAATTATTTGCAAATTTATATTTATTATAATATCTTTGTAATATCATATTAATATCATAAACAAAAACAATATCATGAAAAACGAAAAGAATTCTAAAAAATTTAACGGTTATCCCATGCTCTTACTTATCTTGTTATTAATAGCAGGTGGAATATTGGGTATTATACAGGACTATATATTTACAGGTATTATTTCACTTGTGATAGCATTTTTTCTATTACCCGGTTTTACTATCATCAATCCAAACGAATCAATAGTGATGGTGCTGTTCGGAAATTATAAAGGCACTCTTAAAGATAATGGATTTTGGTGGGTAAATCCATTTATGTCAAAGAAGAAGATATCCTTAAGGGCACGAAATTTCAACAGTGAACCTATTAAGGTAAACGATAAGATTGGAAATCCGATTATGATTGGAGCAGTAGTAGTATGGCGGGTAAAAAACACTTTCAAGGCTGCATTTGAGGTTGATGATTATGAACATTTTGTCAGAATTCAAACCGAAGCAGCGATTAGAAAACTTGCGGGTATCTATCCTTATGACAATCTGGAAGCTGAAGATGCTAAGCTCACATTAAGAGATGGTGGTGAGGAGGTCAATAAGCAATTGGAAACCGAAGTATCGGAAAGACTTAAAATTGCTGGAATTGAGATACTTGAAGGCAGAATTAATTATCTGGCCTACGCAACGGAAATAGCCAGTGCCATGCTCAAAAGACAACAAGCGGTAGCAATTATTGCAGCAAGGACCAAAATTGTAGAGGGGGCTGTTTCTATGGTTGAAATGGCTCTTCAAGAATTATCGGAAAAAAATATTGTAGAACTTGATCCTGAGAGAAAAGCACAAATGGTTAGCAATCTAATGGTAGTACTTACTTCCGATAAAGATGTAGCCCCGGTTGTAAATACGGGAAGTGTATATTAATAACAAACATCAATAAAATGAAAAACGAAATATTTCATAAAGAAAAGATAGAAATAAGTAAAACCGTAAAACAATGGATAGCTTCCATAGTCCTGTTAGTTGATATATTAATTTTAACATTATTATGGCATAATTACTTGCAAGGTACTCTTTTTTCGAAAGACTTTGATAAAAATTCGTTAATAGCTGTAACCGTAGTAATAATTTTCTTCACTTTTTTAATCCTAATTTCAATTTTATACCTTAGCGGGTATATTTTGATAATTGAAGAAAACGGCATGATACTTAAAGGGAAAACGGGAAAAGCAATAAACATTGCTGTAGATCAAATAGATTTCTATAAAAAGCTTTCAAAAAAAGAAGTTCGAAAATACATGAACGAAACCAGAAACAGCAGGCATCGGAAAAAAGGTAAAATCAGACAATTTTTAATAAGTGCCCCAAATTATTTAATCAATTTGAAAAATGGAGAAAAAATATTACTTCAGAGCAAAAGACCGGCTTCATTTGAATATTCAATGAATAAAATATTAAATCTAAATGGGTAAAAAAAAGAGCTTTGTACTTAGATTGGATGAAAAATCTTATGAAGCATTAGTGCTATGGGCTAATGATGAGTTTCGCAGCGTAAATGGTCAACTGGAATGGATTATACATAATCAATTACGTAAAGCGGGAAGATTAAAAACAAAAAATGAAAAATCAAATTTTACCGATATTGACAAAAGAGAATAAAACCCGTTTCAATTTTTCTTTTTTGTCTTTTTTCATTCACTTTTGTTTTGTCACTATTTTTGCTGTGCTACACTGCAAAAATACCGCCAAAACAACCGAAGGGATTATTTAACAACGTAGAACTTACGTACCGGGGATAGGATATGCCGTCCCTACAGAATTTTTGCTTGTTCTACAAATTTTAAACTTTGATATATGAACTTTATTCTTTGGTGATTAGTGTACACTAAATAATTCTAAACATTGAATCTAAAATGCATGACGTCTCCATCTTGAACTACATAATCTTTGCCTTCAACATTCATTTTCCCGGCTTCTTTTACAGCATGTTCGGAACCGTATTCAACAAAATCATCGTATTTAATAACTTCCGCTCTGATAAAACCTTTTTCAAAATCTGTATGTATCACTCCAGCTGCCTGAGGGGCAGTTGCTCCTCGATGTACCGTCCAGGCACGAGTTTCCTTTTCACCGGCAGTTAGAAAAGTAATAAGATTTAGCAACTTATAACTGGATTTTATAACTCTGTTAACCCCGGGTTCTTGTAAACCCATTTCCTCCAAAAACATCATTTTTTCTTCGGGATTATCAAATCCAATCAAATCCGCTTCTATACCCGCACTTATTTTTATTATCTCGGCATTTTCCCCTTTCACTCTATCTTCAAGGGCTTCAGTATATTTATTTCCGGTTATTACGGAATCTTCATCTACATTCAATATATACAAGACAGGTTTTGCAGTTAAAAGCATCATTTCCCGAAAAATTGCTTGCTCTTCTTCATTTTCCGGAACGTATTCTCTTGCTGCACTTTCTTGTCCCAAAAAACTTAATATTTTTTGTGCTATTTCCAATTTCTTAATATCATCCTTTTTCCCGCTTTTAGCATATTTTTTATATTTCTCAACTCTTTTTTCGACTGTTTCAATATCTTTAAGTAGCAATTCAGTGTCTATTATTTCTTTATCCCGAACAGGATCAATACTTCCGTCAACATGCACCACGTTATTATCATCAAAACATCTTATAACATGCAAAATAGCATCTACCTCCCTGATATTTGCCAAAAACTGATTGCCCAGACCTTCACCTTGACTTGCACCTTTGATCAAACCTGCTATATCCACAATCTCAACGGTAGTATAAACCTTATTTCTAGTCTTGACCAATTTACCCAAAACATCAACTCTTTCATCAGGTACTGTAATAATACCAACATTGGGATCCTTGGTAGCAAATGGATAATTAGCCGCTAGAGCACCAGCAGAAGTCAAAGCATTGAACAAAGTTGATTTGCCAACATTGGGCAATCCTACAATTCCACTTTTTAAAGCCATCTTTTTCTATTTTAAATATTTATATCTTACAAAAAATCTCTGATCCAAAGCTCTAAGTAATCTCGCCGCTTCAGGAGACAATATCAGTTTCACATTATCAGAATACGTATTATCAGGTATTCGCCCGATAACTTTTGCCAATATCGTTTTATTAACCAAAGGGTTATACAGTTCCATAAAAGTATACAATTTCGCTTCGTTATTCAAAACAAAAACACCATTGATACTTAAATTTTTATTCCATATTGCAAGTCCGTTATCTTCACATTTTTTTTCCTTCACAAAAACTTCAGAAGTGCTATCGTTGATTTCACTACCAACATCAACAGATTTAGTATTTTCTTCAATAACATCCTTTTTATCACCTACCGTATCCCCAACAATAACTTTTTTAACAAAAACAGGTTTTTCTTTTTTAACACCTGTATTGACTTCCTTCTTTTCAACAATTTTTTTATGTTCTTGTTTATTATTATTCCCTGATATTTTTTTATTTGTACTTTCTTTTTCAAAATCTACATTAGACCTATATATATTGCCAATATAAAGTAATTGGCCTGGCTTTATAATGAAATTCTTTAAATTATTCCTTTTATATAATTCATCAACTGATTTATGAAAATATATTTTTGAAATTCTAAATAAATTTTCTTTATTACCAACTCTGTAGAAAACTTTAATAGGTTTAATATTGGAATTATATTCATTTTTCAATAGTTCTATATTAAATGGAATAACCAATTTTGAATTTATATCTAAAGCTTGATTTTGGAGACGACTATTAAAACCGTAAATCTGCATAATATCAACTTTGAAAAATCTGGCAATACTATAAACAGTATTCCCTTTTTCAACTTTATACTCAAATAATAAATCACCTGAATAATTTTTAAATATAAATATTGAATCAGGCATTGTTATACTCTGGGAAAAAGCATCTAAAGATAAAAACAATACTATTATTATCTTAATGAGAATATAAATTGTATTTTTGCTATGCATTAAACCGGTTTTACAAATGCAAATATATTACAATTTTCAATAATATGTTATAAATTTTAAAAAAATGTCAAAAATAATCGCAATAATACCTGCCAGATACAATTCAACGAGATTTCCCGGCAAAGTATTGAAAAAAATAGGAGATAATACAATCCTGGAATTAGTGTATCATAAAGTTCGGCAAGCTAAAACCATAGATGAAATAATTATTGCTACCGATGATCAAAAGATAATTGAAGTTGCATCATCTTTTGGTGCTCATGCCGAAATGACATTCAGTACTCATAAATCCGGAACTGACCGATGTGCACAGGTGAGTCGTGAATTTTGGGAGGATGATATTATCATAAATATTCAAGGAGACGAGCCCTTTATTAAACCGGAGATAATAGATTCCTTAGCTTTGAAAATGAAAGATGATAATTGGATAGAAATAGCTACATTATGCACCAAAATAGATATTCATTCTGAAATTTCCGATCCAAATACTGTGAAAATCGTCAAGGATATTTATAGCAAAGCATTGTATTTCAGCAGATCAACAATACCTTATTACAGAGAAAAAGAGACCGAAAAACTATTTTTCAAACATATAGGCATCTATGCTTATAGGAATAAAATACTTCAATCCATTACCGTTCTAAAAGAATCACCCTTGGAAAAGGCAGAAAAACTGGAACAATTAAGATGGATGGAAAACGGGTATAAAATCCATGCTTTTGAAACTGAATATGACGGTTTTGGAATTGATACAGAGGAAGATCTTGAAAAAGCCAGGAAAAAGTATATATCATAATAAAACAATAAATCAATAATCTATTACGGAACTCGGTAAATATCCTCCGGTTAATGTTTTAATCAGTTTGCCGGTTTTTGTGTAAATATATATTTTCCCTTTTTCAACAAAATTTTGGGCATCCGTCACTATTATCAAATTTTTATTGTTGTCTATATTCATACCATATAAATTTCTATTTTCCCGAAGTATAATTTTTTCAGGAAGAATCTTTTTTGTTGCGGAAAATTTATAAACATCATTATATAGAACAAAGACACTGTCCAGGTTTTCATTAAACTTCAATGAAGAATTAAAAATATTCAATGTGTTTTCAAAAATAAATGAATCAACAACAGATTTAGTATTTTTATCTATCTTGTAAATACTTCCGGGAATTTTCTTAATTTGATTTCCATTATTAAGTATCCAAAGAAAACCGTTTTTATCAACAGCTATGTCAGAAGGATTAATGCCTGAAACAATGCTATCTACAAGGATATCATTTTCAGTATCAATGACCAATAATTGCCTTGAAACAGGTTTTGAATAAATCCACGGACAGGTAATAAACATTTTCCCTTCCGAATAAGCCATTTTTTCCGTCCATTTGCCTGTAAATATTCTTTTTACAACTTGGTTTTTATTTAAATCTACAACATATATATATTCAGAGTACAGATCCGTTACATAAGCTTTTTGTTGATTGATTGGAAGTATATATCTAGGGGAGACAAAACCACGTATTTCGGCTTTTTTTTCAAAATTATCTATATCAACTACATCAATCCATGCCGAATTATTTACTACTAGATAAGCATTATTGTTGAAAATGTGCATATCTTCCAAAACATCACCGATTTTTTCATCATTGACTGTTTCAAAAATATTTTCATACACACTATCTTGATTCCAATCATAATAATAAACCGATGCATTTGCCTGTTGGAAAATACCTTCATTAATAATAAAAATACCTTCTGATTTTTTAAAATCGAAATTCTTTTTATCAAAATTTTTAATATCGGGACAAGCACAAAGTAATAAAACTAAAATTGCAAAAAATAAAGGCAAGAAAATAAGTTTGTTCATATTTTAATATATTATTTTTAACTATATGATATCAGGCATTGTTATTCGGCAAGGAGGCTACCACTTATATCCAATTTTTAATAATGGGAAAATTCCCGGACATATTCTATTCGATTCAAAATCATAACAAGCCACCACTCTAAGACTGGTTCCTGCATAAAGACTTCCAACAATT
>JALSPW010000001.1 GCA_026985735.1 Saprospiraceae bacterium | reverse complement strand
TTTCAATATCTTATCATACATTTCAATAGCGAGATCTATTTTCTTTTGCTTTTTAAAAATATGTGCCTTTACATACCAAACATCATCTTCCAAATTATTGTCAGGATATAAATAATTTATCGAATCGAGCAATGAGAGTGCCTCTGCGTATTTAGTTTGAAACACCAATAATTCTGCCCTCGAAAACATTTTTAATGGTTCGATCATTGTCGAATCTTCTCCTATGGTTTCGGAAATACTAACCGATAATTCAATTGCATCATTTGAAATTTTTCTGGAAGTTGCAGGTTTCAATATATCAAATATAGTCTGAGCCCACTCAAAATCTCCATTGTAATAATACAACTGTCCATTCTTAAATCGCGCCAATTCTCCCAATTCTCCTTCCTTAAAATCTTTGTCCACTTGTGAATACAACAGTGAAGCTTCCCAAATCTCTCCTTTGATAACATAAAAATCCCCAAGCAAAATCTTAGCCCTCGCAATATTCTCTTTTTTCAAATTTTTTCTTTCAATAACATCTTTCAATATTTCAATACCTTTATCAAGATTATGAAGATTGTTTACTTCCAAATTTGCAAGTTCCAAAACCAAATTAAAAGTCATATCACCGATACCATACTGTTTTAAAAACTTTTCATACTGGTTTTCGATTTGAATAAAATCAGATTTTGTTGCAGTGGTATCATTTTCCAATATTTCTTTAGTAGTGTATAAATAATTTTTGATAGAGGAAAAATAATACGGGCTCCTTTTATCTTTGTTTTCAACGATATACTGAAATGATTTCATTGCTATCATATTTTCTCCGGCCTTTTTTGCATCCAGAGCAAATTGATAAACCCTATGTCCGTTTTCATCATATCTACGATCGATAGCTATAATCTGCCTCATCGCTTTTTTGTAATCTCCCATTTTCAGATAAACCCAAGCCAACATATCAATTAAGACAATATTATCGGGATTATTTTGAATACTTTTGATTATTCTTTCTTTCAATTTATCAAACTCCTTATCATCAAGAATTGTTGCAAATTTATTTTTAATACTATTTAAATTCCTTATGTTTTCTCTTTCTTCAAGATATTGAACAAAATAATCTATCATTTTTTCATTATCCCCCATCAATGCATACAAATTCCCTATATAATAAAGATATTCCACTCCGGTTTTTTTATCTTGCAATCCTTTCTTATATGTTTGCAAGGCAAGATCATATTTCATAAATCCTTTAAATACCGATGCCAAATTCAGAAGTTGATTGTTTTTTATATTTGCTTTTTTTACAGCTTTTGCATAAAGTTTATTTGCCTTTTTTAAATTATTCATTTTCTCATAGAAATACCCTTCCCAAGCAAGAAACTGAATGGATTCGGGCTTCCTGTCCAAATATGATTCAATGGCCTTTATAGCGTCTTCGTATCTTTCATCTTCTTTCAAACTTCTGATATAGTATGTAAAATACCAATTATTATGTTTATTCTTTTTATAAAGAGATTTGTACAATTCAGCCGCCTTTTCATATTCACCATTCTGATAATATTGACGAGCTAATTTACTTGTTTGTGAAAAAACAGCATTGATTGTAAAAATAAAAAAAACCGGTAACAATATAATTTTTTTCATAAAATGGTATTCTTAATTTATATATAACCACCCAGATAGAACTTTTTGGGCTAAAAATAATACTTTTAACCAAAATAATTCCACTTGAGTAATTGGTATCTATCTATAAAATCATTAAAATTAAAAAATCTAAGGACTTTATAAATATACACTGATTACAACTAAACAACAAACGATATTTATTTGTTTTTCTTTTAATTCTGTTATATTTTAATTTTAAACAGAAAGATTAGTTTGTCTTTTTTGTTATTTTTGCATATTTTAATGCATTTTTATGCCAAACTGACACAAAAACAACTATGGCAATAAAATTGATAGTATATAGATATGAAAATAACGTAACTACTCAGATAGAGTGCCTTTTAATATGAAAAAAATTTTTAAATTTTATTAAAATAAGGATTTTTTCAGCTAAGATGATTCTAAATGAATAATTACAAAAAAAATAGATTAAGAAAAAAAAAAAAAATAAAGAAAATAAAGAAAATAATAAAAATACTAAAAACTCTACAAAAAGGAAATCTCCTTTTTCAAAGTACAAAAAAGAACTTGAAGAAAAAAATCAAGAGTTAAAGGAATTGGAAGATAAGTATTTAAGACTTTTTGCAGAATTTGAAAATTACAAAAAACGGGTAAGTAAAGAAAAAAACGAATTACGGGAGACTGCATCAGAGAATGTTTTAAATGCGATTTTGCCGGTATTGGATGATTTTGACAGGGCAAAAAAATTATCGGATGACGAGAATTCTCCTGAGCATTTTACGGAAGGCGTTTCATTGGTTTATGATAAATTATTTTCGATTTTAAGTTCAAAAGGATTGGAAAAAATGGAAAGTCTCAACTGCGAATTTGATCCTGAACAACATGAAGCAGTAGCGGAAATTCCGGTTGAAGATGAAAATCAAAAAGGTAAAATTATCGACGTTGTAGAAAACGGTTATAAATTGAATGGTAAAATCATTAGATATCCTAAAGTAGTGGTTGGAAAATAATCATTTTTTAAATTACATTTACCGTATTATATATTAATTAAAAGAAACTTATTTTTTATGACAAAAAGGGATTATTACGAAGTATTGGAAGTAGAAAGAGGGGCGGATATTACCATTATTAAAAAAGCCTATAGAAAAATGGCACTTAAATATCATCCCGACAGAAATCCGGGTGATAAAGCCGCCGAAGAAAAATTTAAAGAAGCTGCCGAAGCTTACGAAGTTTTAAGTAATCCTCAGAAAAGAGAACGCTATGATAGATTCGGACATGCAGGTGTTAGCGACAATGGAGGTTACGATGGAGGACATGGAATGACAATGGATGATATTTTTAGACATTTTGGTGATTTATTCGGTGACGGAGGTAGTCCTTTTGATTCGTTTTTCGGAGGTGGCAGAAGTACATCTTCGCGTCCTACAGGAGAAAGAGGCTCTAACATCAGAATAAAAATTTCGCTATCCCTTGAGGAAATAGCAAAAGGAGTTACAAAAAAAATAAAAATAAAAAAAGACATAAAATGCAATGTCTGCGGTGGTACCGGAGCTAAAGATAACAACAGCGTTACCACTTGCTCCACTTGCAAAGGTTCAGGCTATATCAGACAAGTCAGACATACGTTTTTGGGACAAATGGCTTCAACGGCCGTATGTCCTGCTTGTCACGGAAGTGGAAAGAAAATTACTCATTTTTGCTCCAATTGCAAAGGTACGGGAATAGCTAAAGGCGAAGAACTTATCGAAATCAATATTCCGGCAGGAGTAGAAGACGGTATGCAATTGTCTATGAGAGGTAAAGGAAATAAAGGAAAACACAATGGACAAAACGGAGACCTGATTATAAATATAGAAGAAAAACACCATGAATACTTTACCAGGGACGGTATCAATATTATTTATGATCTTTTTCTCAATTTCTCAGATCTCGTCATGGGAACAGAAATCGATATTCCTACATTGACAGGAAAAGTAAAAATCAATATTCCTGCCGGTACTCCTGCGGGAAAAATACTTAGATTAAAAAACAAAGGTATATCCCAACTCAATAGTTATCACAAAGGAGATCAACTCATACATGTAAATGTCTGGGTTCCGAAAAAAGTGTCTCATGAAGAAAAGGAAATATTGAAAAAAATAAAAGAAAGCGAAAACTTTAATCCCGGAAATAAAAAAGGGAAAGGTTTTTTTGAAAGAATGAAGGAATATTTTAATTGATATCTAATATAGAAAATTATGAAATACTTCCCTTTATTATTTTTATTGCTTTTTTTTCTTATCTCATGCGAGAATCATACGATTTTATCTTCTGAAAAAGATATTGAAAACCAAGTCTGGACATACCGTGATACATTTTCAACAGATTTTTCAATAAAAAACAATAATATCCCTTATGATATAATGCTAAATATCGTTTATAATGATGAATATCCATTTCAAAATATTTATCTAAGAATAACCGATAATTTTACAGGAAAAAAGAATATCGATACCGTAAATATAAATCTTTATAATAAATACGGTATGGTAAAAGGGGAAAAAAGAGGTAAAGACTATGATTTATCAACTATTTTAAGAAAATCTTTTAAATTTCCCGCAACAAAAAAATATTCTATCAAAATAGAGCAATATACAAGAAATGACAGCTTGCAAGGAGTCTCAGCCGTAAACCTTTATATTAATAAAGCAAAAAAATAAATCATAAGTAACTACTAAATACTATTCCTGTTTCAAAATCAAACCGGGATATTTTTTATAATTTGTTGTATCGGTAAATTTAAAATATTTGTCGGGGAAATCACTATATCTATACACTCGCCATTCTTCTAAAAATATATCATTCCTGTTTAACAAACTATCAAACCTTTCCGGATTTTCGTCAATTATAATGCTTCTTTGCTCTTTGTTTTCCAAAGCGGATAGCAACCAAAACTCATAAGCACTAGACCAGGTCATCATCATCGTATCCATAGGAAAATCACTCTGCCGGAATATAAGTTTCTTATTATCAAGATTCTTCGTTTTGTCAATAACCTCTCTTAAAATATCCAATCTGGCAGAATATAATGTATGACATTCACTAATATGTATAATTCTGACCATTATCACCAAAATAAGTACATAAAAAGATGCCTTGAACGATATCTCCTGATAAATATCATAAACCAATGGCATAATAATAAATATACTTAGTAAAATATATTTGCTTTCTGCAAAAAAATGAACTGCCCCCTCAGGAAAAGTTATATTGACTAATAAAATATATGAAACGATAAAGAATATTATATATATCAATCTCAAATATTTCTTGTGTAAAATAAACCATACGATTATTACTATCAATAATATAAGCGAAACATAATAATCTTTAATCAGATAATCAAAAAAATCCGCATTCGATTTTATGTTAAAATAATCGGGAAATAATTTTACAAAATTACTCAATCTTCCCATATTCATGTCATCATACCAATTGCGAAAAAATATTTTATTTATAAATAAGGAAATTACCGCTATCACCGAACCAATTCCTAAAAAAAACAAATCGGTATATCTTTTTTCAAATAAATATAAATAAAAAGAGATAAATACAAAAGGTATTATCGCCAATGGATGTGCAAAAATCACAGTAGGAACCAGGATAATAATAAAAAACAAAATAATATTTTTATTGAATTTTAGTTTTTTATCCAATAATGAAAAATACAATATCATTAAAGCAATTCCCTGATTCAATTCAATGGCAGGCCAATAAAAACTGTGACTAATCATCAGAATATTGAAAAGCAATAAGAATAATGCCCATTTTTGATTCTTTATAAATTTTGCTATTACTATAAATATTAAAAAATTATAAATAACAAAACTCACCGAATAAATCAATGTAATAGCATACAACGGAAGAGATAATTTTATTGCCAAATATGGAAAAATCTTAGTTAGGACAGCAGCATATCTATTGACTTGAATAGCAAAACCACCATCACGAATCATATATGCCAACTGAAATACAGGATCCAGAAAGATTATTCTTTCTTTGAAATAAACAATCGATAAAACAAATAAGGAACCAAATGCCAAAAAGCCAAGTAGTATGATTCCTTTGTTTTTATTCATTTAAAAACCGATTAGTCAACAAATGTTTCCGTATCAGGCACATCTTCCAATCCCAGTAATATATTAGCCAACTGATTCGCCTGATGAATTAAAACGGGAATGTGCTGAGTACATATATGATGTGTTTTCCCTTGATACGAAAACTGTATCAAAGGCATTTTTTTATCATCAACTTTACAGATTAT